>CAZPUH010000488.1:0-11625 GCA_964589215.1 uncultured Myxococcales bacterium
GGCTGCTGTTCGCCGCGCTGGCCTCCGGCACCGCCCGGAAGCGTCCATGGCCCTAGAAAACGACACCGACCGCTTCGGCATCGTCGCCGGTTATCGCGACGCCACCGGCAAAGAGCACCAGACGTCCGACCAGACGCGCGCGGCCCTGCGCGCCGCGATGCACGCCGATCCGCGCGCCGAGGCGCCCGAGGACGACGGCAGCCGCGCCGTGCGGGTCGTGCTGCCGGGCAGCGACCGGCGCCTGCCCGGGCGCGCCGACCTGGTGCTGGAGGACGGCACCTTGCGGCCGTGCGACGGCGAGCTGCCGGCGGACCTCCCCTTCGGCTACCACCGCATGTACCCGTCGTCGGCCAGCGAGACGCTGCTGATCGTCAGCCCGGGTCGCTGCCATCTGCCCGACGATCTGAAGACCTGGGGATTCGCCGCCCAGCTCTACGCGACGCGGTCGCGCGACAGCTGGGGCATCGGGGACCTCGCGGACCTGTCGCGACTGGGGCGCTACGCGCGGCGGCTGGGGGCGGGCGTCCTCATGATCAACCCGCTCACGGCGCCCACGCCGGTGCCGCCGATCGAGCCCAGCCCCTACTACCCGTCGAGCCGCCGCTTCGTGAATCCGCTGTACCTGCGGGTCGAGGAGGTGCCGGGCTGGCACAACCTGGACGCCGGCTACCGCGAGCGGGTCGGCCAGGCCGGACGCGCGCTGAACGAGGCGCGGCGCATCGACCGCACGGCGATCTTCAAGCTGAAGATGGAGGCGCTGGAGGCGATCTTCGCGACCTTCCCCGGCGAGACCGGCTTCGACTGGTATCGGGGCGGTCAGGGGCAGGCGCTGATCGACTTCGCCACCTACTGCGCGATCGCCGAGAAGCACGGCAAGGACTGGCGGGCCTGGCCGGCGCCGCTGCGGCGTCCCGACAGCCCGGACGTGGCCGCCTTCCGCGCCGAGCACGCGCGGCGGGTCGACTTCCACGCCTGGCTGCAGTGGCGCCTCGACACGCAGATGGCGCGCGCGGCCGACGTGATCCCGCTGGTGAACGATCTGCCCATCGGGCTGGACGTCGCGGGCGCCGACGCGTGGTGCTGGCAAGATCTGATGGCGCGCGACGTGTCCGTGGGCGCGCCGCCCGACGAGTTCAACGCCGCGGGGCAGGACTGGGGGCTGACGCCGTTCGTGCCGCACCGGCTGCGCGCGGCGCGGTACCAGCCGTTCATCGAGACCATCCGGGCGATGATCCGCCACGCGGGCGGGCTGCGCATCGACCACGTGATGGGTCTGTTCCGGCTGTTCTGGATCCCGCGCGCGCTGGGGACCAAGGGGGGGAGCTACGTCCGGACGCGCGCCGACGAGCTGATGGGGATCGTCGCGCTGGAGAGCCTGCGCGCCAAGGCGTTCATCGTCGGCGAGGACCTGGGCACCGTCGAGCCGGGCGTGCGCGAGAAGCTGGCCGAGCACCGGATGCTGTCCTACCGGCTGCTCTACTTCGAGCCGCACGATCCCCCCGCCTACCCGGAGCTGGCGCTCTCCAGCGTCACCACGCACGATCTGCCGACCGTCGCGGGCCTCTGGAACGGATTCGACGCGGCCGCGCAAAAGGGGATCGGCCTGGACCCGAACGAGGCCGGCATGAAGTCGCTGCGCGACAAGCTGCGGCGGCTCGGCAGCCTGGACGAGGACGCGGAGGCCGAGACCGCCATCGAGGCGACCTACCGGGCGCTGGCCCGGTCGCCGTCGCGCGTGTTGCTGGCCACGCTGGACGACGCGCTGGCCGTGCCCGAGCGCCCCAACCTGCCCGGCACCGTCGACCAGTGGCCCAACTGGTCGCTGGCCCTGCCGATGCCGCTGGAGGAGATCGAGCAACAGTCCCTGCCCGAACGCATCGCTTCCGCGCTGGACCGCGATTGATCGTCCGCAATCGATCGGCCGCCGTTTCGGTTATCATCCGCCGCCGTGAACCTGGACGAGCCCGTTGAGATCGCCAACTTCGACCCCCGCCTCGCGCGCGCCTATCGCGGCGAGCGCGATCGCCTGCGCCTGGGCCTGGCCACCGCCTCGCTGAAGTTCGAGCACATCGGATCGACGGCCGTCCCCGGGCTGGCCGGCAAGCCGATCGTCGACCTGATGCTGGGCGCGTCCGCCCCGGTGTGGGCGACGCGCGAAGAGCTGCGCCCGCGCGTGGTGGCCCTCGGCTACGAAGACCTGGGCGAGGCGGGCGTCCCGGGCCGCCTCTACTTCCGCCGCCGGACCGCGCTGCGCGCGTTCAACGTGGCGCTGGTCGAGGAGGGGGGCGAGCTCTGGCGCGCCAACCTCGCCTTTCGCGACTACCTGCGCGCCCACCCCGATGAGGCCGCCGCCTACGCGAACGCCAAGCGCGAGGCGATCGCGGGGGGCGCCACCACGCTGCTGGCGTACTCGGCGGCCAAAGCCGCAGCGATCGACGCGATGTTGAAGAAGGCGCTGGGCCGCTAATGCCGATCGGTTAAGCGCCAGTACGCAAGGAACGCCATCCGAACCTTTTGAAAATTCCTGATCCTGGCGGCTCTGAAGTCCTGGCGTTTCCTCTCATCCCGGCGCGGTCAGGGCGGCCAGCTCTTCGCTGAGCAGGGATTCGTCGTGACGCATCTTCAGCTCGCCGGCGGCCTGCAACCCACGCTGCCAGGCAGACAAGGCGGCTTGCGGCTTCCGCGTCGCCAGCGCCCTACCCTGCCAGAGAGCCAGCCGCGGCCGCCCGATCGGGAAGACGCGGCAGTAGCGCTCGAGCGCGGCGAGCGTGCGGCGCGCGAAGTCTCCGGGCGAGGCGGCACCCTCTTTGCGCGCGATCATGACAGACGCGGTCGCCAGTGAGGAGTAGCCCTCCAGCAGCGCGTGACCGGAGGGACGCCGTGGCTTCTCGAGCTCCGCCAGCGCCTGCTCGCAGAGGGCCAGCCCCTCCGCGCGGCGGTCGAGCGCGACCAGGGTGGCGCCCAGATCGCACAGGACGGGCATGAGCTCGTACGTGGCCCGCAGCTCGCGCCGTTGCCCCGCGGCTTCGGCGAACAGCATGCGCGCTTCCTGCAGTGAATCGCGCGCCGCCGCCCATTCACCGCGGCGCATCTGACCGAGCCCTCGAAAGCGCGCTGCCCATGACTGGTGCTGGGCGTTGCGCGCGGCCCGCGCCGCGTCCATCAGCTGGCCTGCGAGCGCGTCCGCTTCGGCGTGGTCCCCCTGGTAGTGACGCGTCCAGAACCGCAGCGCGAGCGCGTTGCCCCAGTTCCCGGCGTCTCCGCCTCGCAGCGCGATCTCCTGGCAGCGCTCGGCATGGAGCTCGGCGCGCTCCCATTCTCCCTGGCCGACCAGGAACAGCGCCGTCGTCACGTACGCAAAGCTGAGCCCGGCCGTGCTGCCGATCTGGGCCGCCATGGCCGTGGCCGCCTCGAGGTAACGGCGGCCGGCCTTGGCGAACCCGATGATGCCCAGGCAGGTGCCCATCGAAGCCATCGCGTCCACCAGCTCGGGAGAGCGGCCCAACCGCGACGCGTGGCGGAGCGCGCTGATCGTGCTGTAGGCCGTCTGCGGTACGTTGCCGGAGAAGTATCCGGCCACGGCGAGCTGCCGGTAGATTCGGGACAGCTCGCGCGAGCGCTCGGCGTCCGAGCGCAGAGGCCAGGCCTGCAGCGGGCGCGGTCCCGCGATCGCCCGCCACAGGATCGATCCGCCGATCACCACGCCCGCGCCGACCCTGGGCGGCAGCGCCCGGCATCCGGCGCGAGCCAGCGCGGCCTCCGCCTCGGACTGGCGGACCGCGCGGTCGCCGCCCGCGCCGGCGACCTCTGCCTTGAGACGGTGCCAGCGCACGCGCGGGTCGAAGCCGTCGGACTCCCCCCCGTCGGGCGGCTTCACCTGCAGGCAAAGGTCGAGGAGGCGCATCGCCTCACGGTAGGCGCCCTGGCGGCTCGCGCGGGCCGCCGCCGCCTCGGCGTACCGCACCGTCGGGTGGTATTCGCCCGCGCGGCTGAAGTGGTGCGCCAGGGTCACCAGCTGCTCGTCGGACAGCTCGGGCACCGTCTCGGTGTCACTCTCGAGAGCGGCCCCCACGCGCCGATGCAGCTCGCGCCGGTGGCCGAGCGGAATCGTCTCGTAGCAGGTCGACTGCAGCAGCGCGTGCGCGAATCGGTAGGTCTGCGGCAGCGCCGCGTCCGGCTCGACGATCCCACGGCGGCAGGCCGTCTCCAGCGCCTGCCTCACGTCGAGCGCGGCCGATTTGCCCACCAGCACGGCCTCGACCAGCTGCGCGCTGAAGCGTTCGCCGATGACGCTGGCGATCTTCAGCACGCGGTTGTCGGGCGCGGACAGACCGTCGAAGCTCTTGACCAGCACGCCCTGCACGGGATCCGGCGCCGGCAAGAGGTCCCCCACGCCCTCGGGCAAGCTGTCGATCGGGCCACCGGCCCCCGGTCCCAGGGCGCGCCGCAGGTTGTGCAGGTAGGCGCGGACGTACAGCGCGACCCCCCTGGCTTTGTCCCGGATCTGCTCGGCCAGCTGCGGCGACAGCTGGAGGTTCGACGTGACCCGCGCCATCTCGGCGACGACCGGGGCCGAGACCGGCTGCAGCTGGATGCGGACCGTCGCCAGCCGCGCGATCAGACCGTCGGAGTCGGTGTCGGGGCGCGCCGTGGCGACGAACAGGACGCGCGAGAGCCGCGCCGCGATCTCGCCGAACAGCGCGATGGACGCGGAGTCCATCAGGTGGACGTCCTCGAACGCCAGCACGTGCGCCCCCTCGATGCGACGCTGTAGCAACGCCAGCAACAGATCGCGCGTGATGCGGGCGCGATCGTCGCCCTTCATGTCCGACGTCAGCGTCGTCTCCGGGAAATCCACGGGGAGCACCACGTTCAGCAGCGGCGCCTCCAGCGGGTCGCGCCCCGATTGCACGACCAGGTCCATGAGACGGCTGTTGAGGGCCGCGGTCTCCTCGTTCATGAGGTCGCCGAAGAACCGTCGAAAGACCGCGCGCCACGCGAAGTAGGGGACGCGTCGTTCCGCGTCCAGAGCCTGCGCGACCGTCACGCCGACGCCGCGCGCCGACGCCCGCCGTTGAAGCTCGCGCAGCAGCACCGACTTGCCCATCCCGGCGACCCCTTCGATGAGGCAGAGGCCCCCCTTGCCGCCGGGCAGGTCGTCCAGCAGCGCCTCGAACAGCGTGATCTCGGCGTGGCGCCCGACCACCTGTGAGGCCGGCTGGACCTCGCTCTCGCCGTCGACGCGGCACACGGGCGCGCTGTGCACCATGCCCTTCAGCAAGACGTCGGGCAGCGGCTGCACGCGCAGGCCGGCCGCGTCCTCGGGCACGTCGGCGGCGTGCACCAGCAGCCCCTCGCCCCCCTGCTCCATCAAGCGCGCCGCCATCACCATCGGCGTCCCCAGCGCGATGAGCTCGCGGCGGCGCGCGCTGCCCAGCGCGCCACACAGGGCCACGCCGCTGGCGAAACCCGCCTCGGCGCGGAAGCCCTGCCGGCGCAGCCGCGTCACCAGGGCGGCCGCCAGGCGCAACCCGGCGCTCTGATCGCGCGGGTGCGCGCTCAGCGGCTCGCCGGCGACCCACACCAGGGTCAGGCCCCGATCGTCGATGACGGCCCGCCCGGTCACCGACGCAGAGTCCAGCGTCTCCTGCGTCACCGATAGAACCGAGCGAAACGCCGCCGGACCGTCGGGCCGCGACTCGTCCAGCTCGGGCAGCCGCAGAAACAGACTGTCGATGCGCCGCCACTCGGCCGCCCACTCGGCGTCCTCCGCCTCGGCGCGCTGCTCGACGGCCGGGGGCAACAGGTCCAGGTGGGCCGTGGTCGGAAGACGCCCGGACTCGTCGGCGCCCGTCGAACCGGCGCCCACGGTCGCGAAGTCCCCCGCCGGCGTCACGCGCGCATGGCGGCCCATCCGCGTCAGCGCCTGCAGCGCCGTCCCGGCGGCGGCCAGCCGCCCGGGACCGGCGGTCCGAAGCGCCGCGAACGCGGACCGGACGGCGGCCCCGCCGAAGAGCAGGTTCCATCGCCCCGACCAGCCCCCCATGCGGGCCGCCCACAGCTCACCGCTGCCCACGCCGATGTGGAATCGGACCGGCACCTCGACGCCGCGGTCCAGCGTGACCGTCAGCCGCTGGCGCAGCAGTCGCCGCGCGCAGGTCACCGCCAGCGCCGCCGCGTCCAGCTCGCCGTCCGCCTCGGGCCAGTAGCAGACCAGGGCGTCCCCCGCGAAGTACACGACCTCGCCCCCATAGGCGTCGACCAGCTCCAGCGCGGAGGCGAAGGCGCGCCCCAGGACGTGCCACAGCCCCTCGACGCCGTCTTTCCCCGAACGCGAGAACGCCTCCAGAAGCGTCGCGTATTCGGAGATGTCGGCGACCATCGCCGTCCCGCGGAACCGCAGCGACGTCTCGGGCCGGGGCCCCAGCTGCTGCACCAGGCGCAGCGGGACGTACGCCTGCGTTCGGGCCGGTTCACCCGTCTCGCGCGAAGTCCTGTTTGGCGGCGGCTGCGACATCTGGCTTGCTCCTGGCTCCTACCGGGCGGGCGGACGCTCGAGCGCGTCGATCACGTAGGGGAAGACCTGCCCGGGCTCGCCCGCGCGCCGACTCCACCAGAGATCGACGTGCCCATAATCTTCGAACACCCGCTTGCGGACGTTGCGCGCGCCGGGGCCGAGCTCACGGCGCAGCCACTCGTGCATGCGGTCGACCGAGTCGCGGTGCCAGACCTGGTTGTCGTTGCCCGTGATCAGCGTGAGGCCCAGCCGGCGAAACGGCTCGGGGTCCAGCATCTGCCGCGGTTCCGGGCTGTCCCAGGCGGCCGCCCACCCGCGGCGGCAGTTGTCGACCACGTGTCGATACAGCCCGACCGGCATCGCGCCGAACTGCTCCCGCAGCAGCGCGGGGGAACCGTGGATGTCCTCCATGTCGTTCGAGCGATAGTTGCCGCCGTACATGAAACAGAGCCGGTTGCAGAGCTCGATCCCGCATCCGTGCGGGAAGATCGTCTCCAGCCACATCGCGTACATGTCCTTGAAGGCCGGCGGCCAGTCCTGCGGCGCCGAGCCATCGATGCCCGCGTAGGGCGACAGGGCCTCGATCCCCTGGGCCTCGAAGGCGTCCATGACGTTCTCGGCCGTCTTCAGCACGCCGTCGAGCCCGACCCGGTAGAACAGCCCGATGGTGGACAGCACCACGTTGCCGAGAGCGCCCGCGGCGACGGCGCGCGTCGCGATCGCCTGCGCGGCGGCGGCGGCGCCGATGCAGTGGGCGACGACGTGGACGGGCGCGCCCCCGTGCCGGTTCGCCGCCACCCGGACGCCGTTCCGGACGTCGCCGACGACGTCGTCCAGACGATACGCGGAAGGCTTCGCCCGCCCGTTCGCCTTTTCGCCGAAGTCCCCGAACAGCCGTTTGCTGCTGCGCCAGTCCAGCGTCAGCACGTCGAACCGCGGCCGGCCGTCGCGCTTGACGTTCAGCAACGCCTTCACGAAACCGCCGTCGCGGACCAGGAACATGTCGCGCGCCAGCGTGGCGGCGTGAATCAGCAGCACCGGCTCGGCGCCGTCGCGCGCGCCCGGCGCGTCGTCCCCCAGCCGGTGGGACCACACCTCCCAGAACGGGAGCTCGCCGTCGCAGCGCTGCGACACGACGCCGTCGCGGGAGACGGCTCCGACGGCCTCAGGTCCAGTCGGAGTAGGCACGCGTGATGCTCCCGAAAAAGAAGCGCGCGAAGCGCACGAAACCCCAGGTCTTGGCGAAGTCGTCGTCCAGATCCGTCCCGACCTGCATCTGCCGCAGCTGCCGGTTCATGAAGTCGGGCAGGTGCACGCGCAGGATGCCGGCCAGCTGCCGCTGCCCCTGGATCACGGTCGTGTGCAGCGTGCTGAGGTCGTTCCAGAAGTCGATCCCGGGGTCGTCCTCGATGACCTTGTGGCCGACGGCTTGAACGCCGTCGCCCTTCACCCGGTAGGTCATGCCGGTCAAACGCCGCGGTCGCAGCCAGATTCTGCTGGAGCGCTGTTCTGCGGGCACGTCGGCCATGTTCAGCAGCAAGTCCCCCGATACGGGAAACGTGCTAGCGGCCGGGTCTTCCCCGATGCGCAACGTCCCCTCGACCGTCATCCTGGGGGTGGCCTGCATCATCAGCTGCTCGAGGTTCGGCGCCGTGACGTCCAGCGTCAGCACCACCGGCACCCCCGCGACCTTGCCGGCGCGCTCGAGCGCCCGGAAATGGCCCCGGTCCACGACCCCCGCCGGGTGCGAGGCGCCGGCCGCGACCGCCGCCAGGGGCTCCATCGGCTTCGGTGAGGGCGGCGGCACCAGCTGCCCGCCCATCTCCTCGTGCCACGACAGCCCGACGGGCTGTGCGCGAGGCACGTTCGCGGGCGCCGCCGGCAGCTCTCGCCGCAACGAATCGTCGAAGTCCTCGCGGGGCTCCGGCTCCGCGCCGCCGCCCGCGAACACGGTCCAGTACCGCTGCGCGCGCGGGAGCGTCCGCCGGATGAAGAGGTCCACGTTCCGCTCGGCGACGGCGGCGATGGTCGACGAAGGGTTCACGCCCACGCTGGCCGGGAACACGGCGCCGTCCATGACGTAGAGACGCGGGTGCGTCCAGAGCCGCGCGCAGGGCGTCGTGACCCCCTCCCTCTCGCTGGCTGCCATCCCGCAGCCGCCCTGCGCGTGGACGGTGACGGGCTTGCGTCCCAGCGTCCAGTCCGGGTTGCTGCGCAGCTCGCCGCCCAGCTTCGCCGCCGCGTCGCGCATCAGCCGTTCCTGCGTGTCGTACAGGCCCAGATTGTGGCTATCCAGCTTCCACTCGATGCGCAGCCGCTGCTTGCGCCAGTGCAGCGTGCCGGCGTGGTCGGGTCCCATGCACAGCAACACCATCGTGTCGTCGTCGACCGGCGCCCCGAGCAGCAGGAAGCGCAGGATCGCGAACGCGTAGTCCATCGGGCGCCGGGCAGCCAGCAGGTCGGTGGTCAGCGGGTGGCGCGCCGCCGTCGCCTCGTTCGCGGGGCCGTAGACCTTCTCCTTCGGGACCAGCCTGGGACGCAGCCAGCGCAAGATCGGCCCCAGCTCCGCGTCGACGCGATCCAGAGTGCCGTCCACGATGGCGTTGATCTCGGCCTGCGCCAGCTGCGCCGCGCTCGCCAGGTCGCCCACGATCCGGTTCAGGGCGGCCGGGATCAGCTGTCGCAGCGCGCGCGCGACGGCGGTCGTCGGCGAAGGCGCCGTGTCGGAGCGCCAGTACCCGTGCGCGGCGTGAACGGCCGCCAGCGCGTGCGCCAGGACGCCGGCCCCACCGGCGCCCGGCGCGGCAAAACGGTTGCGCGCCGCCCACAGCGGGCTGCGCAGGGCCCCCAGGCCCTGGATCACCGACGGCGGGATCCCGCCGTCCTGCAGCAAGAACCAGTCGGGCCCACCGTGCACGATGGTGGCCGTGATCGTGGGGCCCTGCGTCGGCGACAGCGGCGCGCCGAGCTCCGGCGGCTTCGCGCCGAACACGACCCCCATGTTGTCGCCGTTCGCGAAGAACCGGCTTCCCAGTCGCCGCGGGACGGGCAGCGGCGTCGTGTGGACGCCGTCGCCGGCGGGGCCCGGCACCGTCTCTTCGGCCTTCTCCGGATCCTCGCTGCGTTTGAGGACGGCGGTCGAACCTGCCGCGCCCGCGCAGAGAAAGACGTGCTCGGCCAGCACCTGCTCGGCCGTCTCGGTCAGATGGTCGATGTACGTGACACGAAGCAGGTCCGGTTGGCCGGCAACAGGTCGGATCGTCTGGACCTCGCTGAGCGTCCGGACCTCCGCGCCCAGGTCCTCCGCGACGGCCAGGTAATTGAGGTCCAGCGTGTTCTTCGCCCCGATCTGGCAACCGATCGTGCATTCGCCGCAGTTCGTGCAGGCGGCCTGCTCGCGGTTGAAGCGGTTCTTTCCGTCCGGCGGCGCCTCGAACCGCACGGCGAGCGGCGGAAACAGGAAGTGGCCCGCGTCGGTCCCCGCGATCGTGGCCAGCTGCTGCATGGCGCGCGTCTTCGGCGGCCGGTCCTTCGCCGGCACGCGCGCCAGCTCCAGCATGGCGGCGACGCGATCATAGAACGGTCGCAGCCCGGCGCGGTCGTAGGCAGCCGGTTGCAAGCTCGCGCACGCGCAATCCCCGTCGCACGTGCGCTTCCAGGTCTTCTGGTCGAACACCGAGTCGGGCGGCCGGAGGTGCACGTTCGCGTAGATGAGCGAGCCGCCCCCGTACCCCGCCGCCTGCGCCAGCCGCAGCTCGCCGAGATTGCGCACGTCCCACAGCCCCTGGTCGTTCCCCCAGAAGAGGCGCGCCGTTTCGGGCAGGTGCTTGCTGGTCTGGCTCCCCGGGGCGTCGGGCGCCGCCAGGTAGTCGGGCAGCTTCAGGCGCCCGAAGTCGCCGGGGTGATAGCGACGGCCCCGCTCGAGCACCAGGATTGGCCGCTCAGGCGCCCCGGGGTCTGCCTGCCGCTCGGCAGCGCGCGCCTGGGACAGCCGACAGGCCGTCACCGCGCCGCCAAACCCCGTGCCGACCACCACGGCGAAATAGGGCCGCGCGGCCGTCCCCGCGCGCAAGGCTCGCGGCGCGGCGTCTGCTGCTGCAGTCATGGCTCCCCCCGTCGTGGACGGATGGTAGTGCCATTGCGTTTTTGCCGGTGTGAAGTGGTTCACACCCCGAGCGACGCCCGGGAACGAGCCGGGCTAGACGGACATCGGGCGCAGCAGCCGGTCCAGGTTCTGCTTTTCCCAGGCGCAGGCGCGGTCGTAGTCGGTGAAGAGGCGCTCCTCGGCCAAGAAGGCGGGCGTGTGGAAGCGGCGGCGGCCGTTTTCGCGGCGCACCTCGTGCTTGCCGTGCAGCATCTCGTGAAAGACGATCCAGGCGACGAAGTAGTCGGGGACGCAGCTCTGGTCCAGCGCCGGGTGGATCCGGATGATGCGGTCCTCGACGGCGAAGCTCCCCATCTTGATCGAGCGCCGCCGCTGGCGACGGGACGTGACCGGCCCCCAGGTGATGCGCGCGTCCAGGGTGCCGCCGAACCGCTCGGCGTTGAGGCGGTCGAAGATGGCCTGCAGGTCGTGGTACTTGCCGGCCGTGCGCAGCGTCAGGCGGCGCGGGCGGCGCGCCTGCTGGCGGATGATGTGCTGGTTCTGCTCGATGTACTCACCCAGCAGCGTCGAGGCGCGGCGGTCGTTGTGGACCACGTACCGCGCCAGCGCGCGGACCACCCGCGGCTCGGCCCCCACGAACATCTGGTGCAGCCGCAGCCGGTAGCCGTCCGACTTACGCCGGACGGAGATCATGCTGTAGTGGTTGTTGGTGAGGCGGAGCTCCAGCGTCTTGCCGGGGGGCAGATACAGCGCCAGCGCCGCCGCCATCCGGTCGGTCGTCTCCTCCAGCGAGGGGGCCCGCCGCACCTCACGTGCCGCGGCGGTCTGACGAAGCGATCGTTCCGATCGGCTGATCTCCTGGCCGGCCGGCGCGCCCGCGCCGAACGGGAGGGTCAGTTGGTTGGTCTTCGAGATATGTGCGTCGAGCTTGGGAGTCGTCGGGGGACGCTTCAAGTGGGCCTCGCGTTAAGCATGCTCCCTCGGTTCGAGCGGCAAAAGACTA
>CAZPUH010000489.1:0-3670 GCA_964589215.1 uncultured Myxococcales bacterium
GGACTTGTCGGGGCAGGGGGCGCACCCGGGGTAGTCGGCCATCTTCAGGCCGCGGATCTTCTGGAACACCGGAGAGCTCCGCCAGATCTCGCCGAACGGCTGCCGGCGGACGTTGCCGGCGGACCAGGGGACCGACACGCACGGGAACACGTCGCCGCGCGACGAGATCGCGCCGTTGCCACGCGCGCAGTTGCACGCGAACGCCCCTTCGTCGACCACCTTGGTCCCCTGCGGCCGCAGGTCGGCCAGCGGCCCCCGGTAGAGCTCTTCCAGCTGCTGCTCCGTCACGCGCACGGCCAGGCTGCCGGTCGTGCCGTCGTGGCGCGCCGTGATCGTCAGGTCGATCAAGGTCGGCAGGCCGCGCTCGGCGGCCAGCGCCCGCATGGCGCCGACCTCGTGCGCGTTGGGGCGCATGACGATCAGCTTGAGCCGCACGGCCACGTTCTGCGCCCGCAGCCGGTCGACGCCGTCCAGCGTCCGCCGCCACGAGCCGCGCACCTGCGTGATGCCGTCGTGCACCTCGGGCGTCGCTCCGTAGAGGCTCACGCTGACGCCCATCAGGTTCCGGTAGCTCGCCAGGCGCGCGGCGACGCCCGGGCGCAGCAGCGTCCCGTTCGACAGCAGCTGCACGGCGAAGCCCAGCTCGCGCGCCCGGTCCATGACCGGGAACAGGTGCGGCGCGCTCAGCACCTCGCCGCCGGTCAACGACAGGAAGAGGCAGCCCGCCTCGCGCAGCTCGCCCATGACGCGGAAGATCTCATCCAGGGACAGCTCGGGCTCGGCGGAGGCGCCGTCGCTGCCGCAGGCCGGCCCGCGGGTGTCGCGGTCGAAGTTGTAGCAGTGGAGGCAGCGGATGTTGCAGCGCAGGGTCAGCTCCAGCGACACGTTCAGCGGAATCATCCGCGCGTGCGCCTGCCCCTGCAGGTAGCTGACGACGGCGTGCTCGCCGGGCGTGACGAACAGCGCGTCGTCGGCGCAGACCGGCGCTTCGCCCGCCATCAGGCCCGCCCGCCGCCCGCCAGCAGCCCCTTGCTCTGCAGGGCGGCCAGCGTCTCTTCCACAGCGGCGCGCAGCTCCGCGTCGGGGGCGTCGTACTCGTCGGCCAGCGCCGCGGTGAGCTCTTCCAGCGACCGCGGCGACGCCAGCAGCTCCCAGATGCGCGCGGCGGTCTCGTTGAACAGGTGGACCTCGCGCGTGCGCGGGTCGACGACGATCGTCTCCTCGTCCAGCTTCTGGTGGGGAACGCCCGGATCGCGCGCGTAGGTCATCGGCCGGCCATCCGCAGCACGGGCAGCGCCACGATCGGCCCCAGCTGCCCGGCCAGCGCCGACAGCTCCCCGGCGATCGGCAGCGTGCGGCCGTCGCGCGCGGTCACCGCCACGCGTCCCAGCAGCTCGCCCTTCGCCGCGGGGGCCGTCTCGTCGCCGGCGCGGTGGCAGACCAGCGTATCCTCGTCGGGCGTCGCGCCGGGGACCCAGGACAGCAGCACGTCCGTGGGCGCGAAGGACGCCCCCGGGGGCGGCGCCTCGACCGACAGCGCGTCGCCCGCCTTCAGCCAGGCCGTCGCGCCGCGCGGGCGGAACGTGTAGGCGCGCTGCTTGCGCAAGAGGGCGCGAAACTCGGAGATCAGCTCCCGCGCGTTGGCGGGCGGGGTCGGGCGGGTCACGTCAGGGCCCAGGTGGGCGGCCAGCTTGCGGAACACGGCGGGCGTCGGCGAGGCGCGGGTCAGCCCGGCCTCGACGGAACGGACCTCCGCGCAGAGCTGGATCGCCACCGCCAGGCTGCGCTCGACCGAGTCGCGGTCCACGGCGAACGAGAGAAAGCAGCCGAGGAGCCGCAGCGTCGCGTCCGACGAGGTGATTGGGGTCATCCCGATCTCGCGCGTCTGGGTCAGGAAGGCGACCGTGCGCAACGGCCAGCTGCGCATGGAGATTCCGCCGCGCGCGAAGTCGCCCCAGAACGGCGTTCCGAACACGCGCCAGCCGTCGTCCAGCCGCCGGACGGCCACGATCTCGTCGGACAGCACGTCGTCGGCGTCGGGCGCCTTGCGCGCCAGCGTCGTCTTGCCGGCGCCGCTCTGGCCCGGGAAGATCACGCCGACCGAGGCGTGCCTCAGCCCGCAGGCGTGGATCAGCATGCCGCCCGACCGCGGGAGCAGCGTCGCGAAGATCACCCGCAGGACGGTGTCGACCGCGAAGGGGCTCATCTCGCAGCGCCCGTCCCCGCGGTAAACCGTCCGGCCGCCGCGCCCGGTCCGGCCTGTCAGGACGACGTCGAAGTCCCAGCGGGTGGCCGCCAGCTTGCGCCCGGGCGCCTGGACGGCCAGCGGGTGCGCTTCCGTCTCGGCGTAGCGGCGCAGGATCGCCGCGCGCGAGGCCGGCAGCGGCACGGACTCCATGTCCAGCCGCACCACGAAGTCGCGCGCGACCTGCGCCGAGGGGGGCAGCTGGAACGCGCCGTATCGCGCGCGCAGCTGGTCCCAGAACACGTCGGGCGCCCCCGTCAGATCGACCTGACCGACCAGACCGCCGATGGACAGCAGCAGCTGGTGCGTGGCGGGGCGGCCGGAAGGGGCCGCGGTCTTGGTTGCCCGGCTGGTCACGATATCTTCGGGAACTGTTCGCAGTTGTCCATGCCCGGCCCGTTCTTGCCGCAGGCGAGGCTGTTCGACTCGAAGAGCCGGCCGCTCTTGATCTGCGGCCGCTGCCAGGGGCGTTTGCCGGGGCCTGGGCGCGCGGGCTTGCGGGGAGTCTTCTGTGCCACGGTGGACGCTCCTATTCGACCTTGCCGAGCGCGTCCTTGGCTGCCGACCGCACTTCCGGGGCCACGTCGCGCGCGCGCGCCCTCCGCAGCTCGGCCACGGCGACCGCTCCCGCGCCGCGCAGCTCACCCAGCGCCCAGGCCGCGTTCTGGCGAACGTACGGGCTGGTGTCGGCCAGCAGCCGCTTCAGCAGCGGCGCCTCTTCCGGGTTCTTCATCTTTCCGAGCACGCGCGTCGAGAAGGCGCGGACCCGCTCGTTCTCGTCGCTCGCCGCGCTCTTCTCCAGGGCCTCGCGGTAGCGGTCCGGCCGCTGCTTGAAATCCATGTCCAACCCGATCACAGCCTGGGCATCCTTGTTCAGGATGGCGACGCGCCAGCGCATCATCGACGCCTCGACGTCCTGCGCGACCTGCTGGGGCGTTTCGGGCGGCGGGGGCGGGGCGGGGCTGTTCGAGAACGGCCGGGTCGAGAAACCCTGGAAAGCGGCTCCATCGGCCTCATCCGTGGCCCGCGGCGCGTGCCCGTGGTGCCGCAGCGCGAGGGACCCGACCCCGGCGATGACCAGCAGCGAGCCGGCGGCAATCCACGTGGTGTGCGGCCTAGACATGGATCGGGGCAGCGCCCGCCGCTCTGGCGGACTGACGAGAGTTTATCGTGGCTCGGCCGGACGACACAATTTTGGCCCACCGCGCAGTGACCGCGGGTTCCCTCTGCATTCATCGTCGGTTGGGCATCGGACTTGAAAGAGAACTGACGCGGCGGCGCCGCGCCGGCTCCGCCCCGAAAGCACTTCATGCTACAAGGTGAGCCGTCCGACGGCCCCGTAGCTCAGGTGGATAGAGCGGCGGTTTCCTAAACCGTAGGTCGCCTGTTCGAATCAGGCCGGGGTCACCGAGGTTGCGGATCAGC
>CAZPUH010000490.1:0-17322 GCA_964589215.1 uncultured Myxococcales bacterium
GCCAGGTCCAGCGTCAGGCGCTCGCCGCCACCCACGTGCAGGGACGTGAGGACGTGGGCGACGAGCATGGCACTTCACCTTACAATGGACCGGTGAGCTCCCGCGACGGTTCCGCGACCTGGCTCGATGCGGAGGCCCCCCTGGGGTCGACCTTCGTCGTGCTCGTGGCGCGGCTGTTGCGGCGCGGCATGGTCTCCTGGTTCCTCTGGCTGCCGGTGGTGACGGCGATCAGCGCCTTCGCCGCGGTCCGGGCGGCCAAGCGCGTCTCGTACGACGCCACCGTGGTGCTGGGCGCGACCGAGGGCAACGTCCGGACGGGCGCCGAGGAGCTGACCTCGGGCGCGCTTCGCAGCTACGTGCGGGAGTGGGCCTTCACGGGCGACCACCTGGTCGAGCTCATGAAGCGCTATCCCCGCGATTTCCCGGACGTGGCGACCGATCCCGGCGAGGCCGTCGAGTCGCTGCGCAAGGCCATCGACGTGAGCGTCTCGGACGTCGCGTTCCTGGAGGATCGCCTGCCCGACGATCCGCCCCGCACCGCCCGGATCAGCATCACCTACACCGCCGGGACGCCGGCGCAGGCGCTCACGATGGCGCGCGAGCTGGCGAACGTGGTCGTCAGCTCGACGTTGCGGCGAGAGGACGTGGCCGCCGCGACCGATCAGGCCGGGGCGGCCACGCTGCTCCGCCAGAGCGAGGCGCTGTTTCAGCAAACGGCTGACGACAGCTCGGCGGCGTCCGGGGGCAACTCGGTGACCGAGGCGCTGCGCGCCCAGGTTCGGGCGGAGGCCGCGCGCCAGAACCTGCGGGCCGCCGTCGCGACCGCGACCAACGCGCGGCTGGCCACGCGCGCCAACGAGGCGCACGAGAGCCTGCGGTTCGACCTGGTCGACGCCGGGCGGTTGCCTCCGCTGCGGACCCGGGCCTCCTTCGCCAGCAACGTGGCGGCGCTGCTGCTGCTGGCCCTGTTCGGGACGTGCCTGTTCGCGGGCGCGTTCGATCCGCGCGTTCTGGATCGCGGGGACGTGACGGGGGTGGGCCTGACGGTGCTGGCCGAAGCCCCCCCTCTCCCCGCGCGCCGCGCGAAGCGTGTATTATCGAGCGGATGACCGGGCCGTTTTCACCGCGCGATCAGATGATCGCGTTCACGAACCTGGTGGCCCGGGTCCTGCGCGCGCGCAAGGTCGGCGCGGTCGCCATGGGCTTCGGCCTGGGCGCCACGGTCGTCCTGGCGCTGTCGACCCACCGGCTCTACCGGTCGGAGGCGGTGCTGGTCTACGAGCGCGGCGCGCAGGCGGTCGGCGCGACCGAGGGGACCTCGGCCCGCGGGCTGGCCTCGCGCGTGGGCGACATGATGCTGTCGCGCGAGCGCCTCGAAGGGCTGGTCAAGGAGATGAATCTCTACCCGGGCATCGTCGACCGGCGCGGGGTGGTCGACGCCGGCGACGAGCTGCGCCGCCACCTCAAGATCACGGCCCGCGAAGAGGCGACGCTGGAGGTCTCGTACGACGGCGAGTCGCGCGACCTCGCGAAGAACGTGCTCGACCGGCTGATCAACGGCGTCATCGACGCCGACGCGCGCCGGCGGACGAAGGAAGCCGAGGACGCGGTCAAGTTCCTGCAGAACGAGCGGCGACAGGCCGACGAGGAGCTGAAGAAGAAAGAGGGCGCGCTGTCCGCCTTCCTGTCGACGCACCCCCAGCTCGCCGGCGAGGTGGGGAGCGCCAGCAGCGGCGGCCTCATCCGGGCGGCCGACCGCGACCGCGCCAGCGCCGCCGGGGGAGACGTCGCGTCGCTGGAGCTGCAGGCGGCCCAGATCGAGGAGAGCCTGAACACGATCTCGCCCTCGCTGGTGTCGGGCACGCCCGGGCAGGCCCAGGCCGATCCAGGGATGCTGGCCGCGCAGGCGCGGGCCGAGGCGGAGCTGCAGGCGGCGCGGACCGACCTGGCCGAGAAGCAGGCGCACTTCACGAACGAGCACCCGGACGTGAAGATGGCGATGCGGCGGGTCACGATGGCCGAGGCGGCCGTGCGCCACGCCGAGGCGGCGGCCGTCGCCTCGCGCACGATGCCGGTCCCCGCCGCGTCCGCAGGCAGCGCCAGCGCCAGCGCCGACGCGATCCGGATCGGCGCGCTCAAGCGGGCGCTCGCAGCCGTGCGGCAGCAGATCGCCGCCGCCCACGGCCGCTCGGCGCCCCGCGCGGAGATGCCGAAGGGAACCGGCTCGATGGTCGCCATCGACACGGAGTGGACCCGCCTCAACCGCGACGTCGTCGAGGCCAGCGAGCGGCAGACCCAGCTGCAGACGCGCCAGTTCCAGGCGGAGCTGACCGCGATGCTGACTCAGGCAGGGGAGGGGCCGCGCCTGGTGGTGGCCGATCGCCCCTTCCGCCCGACCGGCCCCATCGCGGGCGGGCGCTTCAAGATCACGCTGGCCGGCCTGGCTGGCTCGGTGCTGCTGACGCTGCTGGCGATGGGCGTCTCGTCGGCCTTCGACGACCACCTCTATGCCCCCTCCGATCTCGCGCGCGTGATGGTGGACGACTGCATCGTGGTCGTCATTCCCAACGCGCCCCCCCGGTTGCCGCCGAAATCGGACGATCCGCCGAACAACGACCAGGTCGGTAATGAGCTCGCGAGTGGGTGAGAAGTCCGACAAGAACTGGGCGAGCGGCGGCGAGCGCGCGGGCGCGCTGGCAGTCGTCCCCAGCAGCGACGGGCAGACCGAGATCTCCTACGTCCGGTTCGCCCCGCGCGCCCCCTACGATGATCGCCTGGTCTTCATGCAGGAGCGGGCCTCCGAGACGGCGGCGGCCTTCCGGCTGCTGCGGCAGCGGCTGATCGACCGGAACGACCCCAAGACCATCCTCTGCACCAGCGCCGAGCGGCACGAGGGGAAGTCGACGCTGGCGGCGAACCTGGCCATGGCCTACGCCGAGCTGGGCAAGTACCGCGTGCTGCTGGTCGAGGCGAGCTTCCAGGTCGCCTCGCTGGGCGAGATGTTCGGCTTCTTGCCGCCCAAGGGATTCGGGACGCAGCTGGCGGTCCACCGCACGCGCCCCCAGGACCCCTGGGTGGTCGTCCAGATCGGCGGCGCGCCCCTCTACGTGCTGGCCGTCGACCCGCGCGCCTGCCCGAAGTGCGCGCGGTCCCTGTCGGAGCAGGCCAGCTTCTGCCCGATGTGCGGCACCAACGTCACCACCGTCAGCGGCACGGACGGGCTGGACAGCGTCTCGTTCGCCGCCACGATCGCGACCTTCCGGCGGTCGTTCGACTACCTCATCATCGACGCCCCTTCGGTCCTGGGCAGCGGCGAGGTGAACCTGATCCAGGACGCCGCCGACGCCATCGTGTTCGCCGCGCGTCGCGGAAAGACGCAGGCCCACAAGCTGCGGCGGGCGATCGATCAGGTCGCGCCCGCGCCGGTCGCGGCCGTCGCGCTGGTCGACTGAGCGGGCCCGGTCAGTAGGTCTTGGCCAGCGGCCGGATGCTGAGGTCGGTGACCTCGGCCGTGCGCGGCAGCGACAGCGCGTCGGCCAGCGTGGCCGCCACGTCCGTGGCTTGCAGCAGGACCTCGGGACGATACGTCTGCCCGCCGTCGGCGTAGAGGCGCTCCATGCGCGGCGTCGCCGTTCGCCCGGGGTAGATGCTGAGCACGCGGACCCCCTGCGCGTTCACCTCGGCCCGCACGGCGTCGGCGAGCGCCTTGAGCGCGTGCTTGGTGGCCGCGTACTGCCCGCCGTTCGCGCCCGCGCTGAGCCCGGCGCTGGAGTTCACGAACACGATCTGCCCCTGACACGCCGTCACCAGGGGCAGCAGCTTCTGCAGCAGCAGGTAGACGGAGCGGACGTTGGAGGCCCACAGCCGGTCGAAGACGTCGACGGGCATCTCGGCGACGCTGCCCCGGGCCAGCTCGCCGGCCGCCAGCACCAGCACGTCGATTCCCGGAACTCGAAGCTGGGCGGTCAGCGAGGCCCTCAACTCCTCGAGGTTGGCGTCGATGT
The DNA here is from genome assembly GCA_964589215.1 of uncultured Myxococcales bacterium. Lineage (GTDB taxonomy): Bacteria > Myxococcota_A > Polyangia > Fen-1088 > Fen-1088 > JADGRB01. Next base: position 4,005 of record CAZPUH010000490.1, read on the forward strand.
TCAGATCCAGCGGCCAGATGACCGGCGCCGGCGCGCCCCCGGGGAATTCGGCGGCCGTGGCCTCGAGTTTGGCCTTCGTTCGGCCGACCAGGTGCACGTGGGCTCCTTCGGTCGCGAGCATGGTCGCAACGGCGCGCCCGATCCCGCTGCCGGCCCCCGTCACCAGCGCGACCTCGTTCGCGAATCGCGCGCGCGTTCCCGACGATCCGCCGGTGCCCTGATTGCCGTTCGTCATGTCCCCGGGCCCTCCACTCATCGCTGTTCCCGTCGCACGGGAGCGATTATGATGACGCGTTCCAGAGTGTCCAAAGTAGCATGAGCGATGCGTTCACGATAAAGGCGGCGGCCGCCGAGGCGCCTGTCGAACCCGTCGCCGGCGAAGCGCCGCCCGTGGCTGCTCCCCAGCGCGGCGAAACCGGCGTCACCATCGCGCGCAACTCGCTGTGGATGATCTTCGACAGCGTGGTCGGCATGGGGGCCACGCTCTACGTGTCGATCATCATGGCGCGCAAGATGGGCCCCGACTTCATGGGGCGCTACAACTACATCCTCTACTTCGCGACGTTCCTGCGGACCGTCACCGAGGTGGCGATCCCGGCGACGGTGCGCAAGTTCGCCGCCGAGTTCAGCGGGCGCGGCGACTTCTCGCTGGTGAAGACCATCGTGAGCCGCGCCCTGCGCCTGCAAAGCAAGGTGCTGGTCGTGGGCGTCGGCGTCGGCTTGACCGTCGTGTTCACCACCTTCCCGCACGATCAACGCATCGTCGCGACCATCGTCGTCCTCAGCATCGTGCCCGGGCTCTTGCTCAGCATCCCGACGGGCGCGCTGTGGGCGACCGAGAACCTGCGCCACAACGTGGTCTCGTCGCTGGTCGGCACGTTCGTGAACATGGCGGGCGTGACGGCGTCGGTGTTCCTGGGCTGGGGGATGCTGGGGATCGTCAGCGCGCTGCTGATGTCGCGCATCGTCGACTGCGTGCTGCGCTTCGCGATCTTCCGCAAGCTCTACGCCCGGCTGCCCGGTCAGGCGCAGCCGGCGCTGGAGCCGGTGGTGCGCGCCCGGATGATCCGCTTCGCGGCGCAGCAGCTGGTGCTGGCGCTGCTGTACTCGCTGCTGTTCGACCGCACCGAGGTCTTCTTCCTTCATCGGTATTCCACGCCGCGCGAGATCGCCTTCTTCTCGATCACCTTCACGCTGGTCCAGTACATGCTGTTCATTCCCCAGAACCTGGCCGGCTCCGCCAGCGTCAGCATGTGGGTCCAGCAGGGGCGGTCGCCCAAGGACGCGGCCCGGACGGCGGCGACGGCGACCTGGTTCATCATGATCCTGGCCGCGCCCGAGCTGCTGGGCGTGGCGGCCATCAGCGACCCGCTGCTGCGCGTGATGTACGGCGCCAAGTACCTGCCGGCCATTCCCGTCCTGGCGACGCTCTGCGTGTTCGCGCTGAGCCTGACCATCTCGCAGCCCGCGCAGTACATGCTGGTGGGCGCCGAGCGGCAGCGATTCTTCCTGCTCTGGATGTGCCTGGCGGGCACCGTCGACGTGATCGCGAACGTGCTGCTCATCCCGCACTTCGGCGCGCTGGGCGCCGCCTACGCCAAGGGGACCAGCGAGCTCATCGCGTCGCTGGGCTTCATCGTCTACCTGGTGTCGATCTTCCGCGCCCATCTTCCGCTCTGGCGCATGTTCCGGCTGCTGGTGGCCAGCGTGGTGATGTTCGCGGTGGTGCGGGTCGTGGGCCGGCATCTGCCGCCGCTGCTGGCGCTGGTGCTGGGCATTCCGCTCGGCGCGCTGGTCTTCTTCGTCTTCGTGCGGCTGCTGCGCTGCCTGGATCGGACGGACGGGGACCGGCTGCGGCAGCTCAAGCGGGTGGTCCCGTCGCTGCTGCAGGGGCCCTACATGCGTCTGGTGAGCCTGCTGGTCGTCGGCTCGGGCGACGGCGCGCTCCAGCACGGGTGAGCGGGGGAGGGGCGCGACCCAAGCCATGAGAGTGCTGGTCGTCACCAAGATCTATCCGAACGCGGCGGAGCCGCTGTCCGCGCCGTTCAACCGCCAGCAGATGGCGGCGCTGTCGCGGCGCTGCTCCGTCGAGGTGCTGGCCACCGTCCCCTGGTTTCCGGGCGCGTCCTGGGTTCGCCGCGACGGCGGCGCGGCGGCCGCCATCCCCGACCGCGAGATCATCGACGGCATCCAGGTGGTCCACCCCCGCACGCCGTATCTGCCACGCTACGGGCACACGCTCTCGGCCGGTCTCTACGGGGCGACCATCTGGCCGGAGGTGCGGGCGCGCCGCGGCCAGTTCGACGTGATGCTGGGGTGCTGGGCCTATCCGGACGGCGTGGCCGTGGCGATGCTGGGCCAGGCGCTGGGCGTGCCGACGGTCGTGAAGGTTCACGGCTCCGATCTCGACGTGCTGTCGCAGCGGCCCAGCCTGCGCTGGCAGATGGCGCGCGCCCTGCCGCAGGCCGACCGGCTGGTCGCCGTCAGCCGTTCGCTGGTCGAGAGCGCGGTGGCCCTGGGCGTCGACCGCGCGCGCATCGACCTGGTGATGAACGGCGTCGACACGAGCCTGTTCCATCCGCGCGATCGCGCCGAGGCGCGCGCGGCGCTGGGGCACGCCGGCGATCGCCGCCGGTGGATCGTGTGCGTCTCGCGGCTGCGTCCCGACAAGGGGACGCTGGATCTGGTCACCGCCTTTGCCGGGCTGGCCGCCGAGCGCGACGACCTGGTGCTGGCGCTGGTCGGCGACGGCGAGTCGCGCGGCGCCGTCGAGAACGCGCTGGCTTCGCTGGGCGATCGCCGGATCCTGGCGGGCGCGCGACCGCTGGCCGAGGTGCCGCTGTGGATGGGCGCGGCCGACGTCGTGACGCTGCCCAGCCATCACGAGGGGACGCCCAACGTGTTGCTGGAGGCGCTGGCCTGCGGCCGCCGCGTGGTGGCGACCCAGGTCGGCGGCATCCCCGACGTCGTCCACGACCCCGCGCTGGGGACGCTGGTCCCGGTCGCGGACCCCGCCGCGCTGGCGGCCGCGCTGCGTGAGGCGGCGCTGACCGATTACGACGCGGGCGCCGTGGCGGCCCTGGGGGCGCGTGGCGGATGGGACGACAGCGCCGCGAAGCTGGAAGCGTCGCTGGCGCGCGCGGTCGACGAGCACCGGGCCCGCAAGGGCGAGCGCCCCGCGCGGCACCGGCCCGGGCACATGGCGCCGCCGCGGCAGCCGGTCTCGCTGCGCAGCCAGGTGCGGCAGCGGCTAGCCGATGCGTTGCCGCGGCGCCTGCTGGTGCGGCGCGGTCCGCGCGACGGGCTGCGGGTGGCGCTGACGTTCGACGACGGTCCCGACGAGATGACCGACGCGTATCTGGAGGTGCTGGCCCGGTACGACGCGCGCGCCAGCTTCTTCATGATCGGAGACGCCTGCCGGCGCTGGCCCGAGCAGCTGGCGCGCGTGGCCGCCGCCGGGCACGAGCTGGGCGGCCACGGCTTCACCCACACGCCGTTCCCGAAGCTGACCGCCCAGGCGCTGCAGGACGAGCTCGCGCAGACCGAGGCGCTGCTGCCGCCCCGCGCGGGTGGGCCGCGGCTGGTGAGGCCCCCGCTGGGGGTGACCTCTCCCGCGTCGCTGCTGCGCTGCGCGCGCGCCGGCTACGTGACCGCCTTGTGGTCGCGCGACTCCGACGACTGCCGGACACGGGTCCCCGAAGAGGTGGCCGCCAACGTCTCGCCCGACCGGCTGCAACCGGGCGACGTGGTCTTGCTGCACGAGGCGCAGACCTGGACGCTGGAGGCGCTGCCGGCGATGCTCGAGAAGTTGCGCGCCGCCCACTACGAGCTGGTGACGATGAGCGAGCTCGTCGGCCTCGCGCGCGGAGCGCCGGCCCCGTGAGCACGCCGACGCCCACGCGCGCGCTGGTGATCGCCTACGCGTTCCCGCCCACGGGCGGCGCCGGGGTGGGGCGCCCGCTGAAGCTGGTCAAGTACCTCCCCGCGCATGGCGTGCGTCCGGCGGTGCTGACCGCCTCGAACCCGTCGGTGCCGCTGCGCGACGAGTCGCTGCTCGCCGATCTGCCGCCCGGCCTGGAGATCGTCCGCGTGCGCACGCTGGAGCCGGGCTACGCCGTCAAGCAGGCGGGGTGGACCGCGCAAGCCGGCGGCTCCGAGGCCAGCGCGGCGCGGCCCGGCCGCCGGCTGGTCGGACGGGCGGTCATGCTGGGACGGCAGGCGCTGGTCCCCGACCCGCAGATCCTGTGGCAGCCCGCCGCGCAGATGGCGCTGGCCCGCCGGCTGGCCCGCAAGGCCGACGACGTCGTGCTGATCAGCGCCCCGCCGTTCTCGCAGTTCCTGCTGGCCCCGCTGGCCCGGCTGCGCCCCGGCGTCGGCGTGGTTCTCGACTACCGCGACGAGTGGAGCACGGTCCAGACCAGCTACGTCATGCAGGCGCGCTGGTCCGCGCGCCTGGGCGCGGGGATCGAACGCACGTTGCTGCGCGCGGCGCACCTCGTGACGACGGCGACCGACGCCTTTCGCCAGAACCTGCTCGACCGCTTCTCGTTCTTGCGCCCGGACCAGGTGGTGGCCATCCCCAACGGCTACGACCCTGACGATTTTCCCGCTGCGCTGGCCGGCCCGCCGCCCGGCGTCGATCGCCTCACGGTCACCTATGCCGGCACGGTGTTCAACCTGACCAGCCCGCGCGGCTTCCTGGGCGCCGTGCGCCGGCTCCACGCGGAGGCGCCCGACCTGGCGCGCCGCCTGCGGGTGCGTTTCCTGGGGCGGATCACCGAGACCGAGCGGGAGGCGTTCGCCGGGATGGACGCGCTGGGCGTCGAATGCGCCGGCTACGTGCCGCACGGCGAGGTCACGCAGGCGCTGGCCGCCAGCCACCTCGCGCTGTGCATCCTGGACGAGGTGCCCGGCGTCGAGCGGATCTACCCGGCCAAGATCTTCGAGCTGGGCCACCTGTCGGACAGGACCGGGCTGGAGGTGCTGACGCTGGCGCCGCCCGGCGCGCTGGCCGACCTGGTTCGCGCGCACCGCATCGGCCCGCAGCTGCTGCCGCGCGACGAGGCGGCCATCGCCGCCTTGCTGAAGGACCGGCTGGGCGCCTTCGTGTCGGGCGGGGCGCTGCCGCGCGCGCGGCCGGTCGGGATGGAACGCTACGATCGCCGCGCCCTGGCCGGCGAGTTCGCGCAGGTCCTGGCGCGCGCGCGCGACCAGGCGGCCGGGGCGTGAACGCGCCCGACACTGGTGACCGGCCCCCGCGCGCGGGGCTGCGTGCCCGCGCGCACGCGCTGCTGGCGGCGCCGCGCACGGCTCCCGTGCTGCTGGGCGCCTGGATCGTCTCGCGGCTGCTGGCGGTCGTTTCGCTCAGCGGGACGCCGCTGGCGGACGACGCGCTCGACTACCACCGGATGGCGGTGGCGTTGCTGAGCGGGCAGCGCTTCGAGCCCGACTGGCCGCCGGGCCTCCCCCTGTACCTGGCGCTGTGGTACCGCCTGTTCGGCGCCCACGTCTGGGTCGGCCGGCTGGCGGTGGCGCTGCTGTCGGCGCTGTCGGCGGGGCTGCTGCTCGTGTGGGTCCGGCGGGCGGCCGGGGTCGTGGCCGGCAATCTGGCCGTCCTCCTGCTGCTGTGCGCCCCGTCGCAGATCGTGCTGGCGGCGACGCCGCTGACGCAGGTGCCGGCCGCGCTGCTGTTGCTGGCGCTGGCCGTCGCCACGACGGGCGCCCTGGCCCGGCCGACGATCGGACGCGCGTTGAGCGTCGGCGCGCTGCTGGGGGGGGCCGTGCTGGTCCGCCCGTCGAACCTGCTGCTGGTGCTGGTCGTGCCGATCGCGATCGCGTATCGGACGCGGCGGCTCTGGATGGCGCTGGTGCCGGCCGTCGTGCTGGTGCTGCTGGTCGGGGCCTGGACCGCGGAGGCGCGCCACCTGACGGGCCGCTTCGTCTTCATCAACAACGCGAACGCGCAGAACCTGTTCTACGGGAACAACCCGGACACCCCGCTTTACCGGACCTGGTGGTTCGGGTCGCACAAGCGCGGCGAGCCGGGCGTCCCCGAAACCTACCTGCGCCGCTACGAGCAGGTCATCGCGCTGCCGCCGGGCGAGCGCGACCATGCGTTCACGCAGGCCGCGATCGACCACATCGCGGCACGTCCCGATCTGTTCGTCGTGCGGTCGCTGAGCCGCGTTCGAACCTTCTTCGCCTTCGACACGTTCGCGGGCGCCCAGGTGATCAAGGAAGCGGACACCAGAACCGTCACCGTGCTGGGGCTGGTCGCGCTGGCCGAGGACGGCCTCTGCTACCTGCTGGTCGCGGCGCTTGCGCTGCTGTGGCTGGTGTCGGGGACGGCGGCAGAGGCACAGCCGGAGCGTCGCGCCGGCCTCGTCGCCGTCGGGTTGGCGGTGCTGTACGCGCTGCCGTACTTCGCGTCCTTCTCGCACCCCACGTACCACTTCCCGATCATCCCGCTGCTGGCCGCGCCGGCCGCCTTCGCCGGCGCGCGCGGGTTGCGGGGCGCCTCGTTCTGGCCCGCGACGCGCGGCCGCCGCCGGCTGCTCTGGGCCGCCTGGGCTGTGCTGCTCGCGATCCAGCTCGAGTGGATCGCCCACATGTACTCGCGGGTGTGACCGCGCGCGCGGGTCTGGCTTGCAGCGCTGGCTTACGGCGTGCGAACCAGGACCTTGGCGGGCACGCCGACCGCGGTCGTCTCGGGCGGCACGTCGCGCACGACGACCGCGTTTGCGCCGATGCGCGCGCGATCTCCGACGGTGACGGCGCCGATGATCTTGGCGCCGGCGCCGACGAACACGCCGTCGCCCAGCACCGGGCTCTCGCGCCCTTCGGCGCCGATCGTGACCTGATGTTCGATCTTCACGTCGGCGCCGCCCCGGACGGCGCCGTTGATCACCACGCCCTGCGCGTGAATCAGCACGAACCCAGGGCCGAACTCCGCGCCGCGCCCGATGATGCATCCGCCCAGGGTCGTGTTCAGCTTGTTGAACAGCATCTCGAGTGCGGGAAGGTGGGCGCGCCTCGCCCCTTGCATCAGCCGATAGAGCACCATCGCAGCGGTGCCGTCGGTTGCGGCCGTTTTTAGCTGAGCGTCCAACCCGTCGGATTCATAGAGCCAGCGGGCCTTGGCGCGTAAATCGGAACGGATGAGACGCAAGGTTTCGAACATCGCGTCCGAGAATATCGTACATGCTCCAATCGCCGAATAGCATTGCGGCTCGAAGGATCCAGGGGATAAGGTGTAGGCGCGATGCCCCCTGAGTTGTCGCTACGACGGGCTTGTGTGGGCGCAGTCGCCACGTTGGCCGCGACGCTGACGATGGTGGCGAACGCCTGGGCCGCGCCGCCCGTTCCGTCGGGCCCGCACCCGCGCCTCTTCATCACCGGCAACAAGCTCGCGACGCTGACCACGGCGGCCAAGGATCCGTCCAGCGCGTCCGGTCAGATCGTGAAGTGGTGTCAGGACAACATCAACGATTCGGGGACCACGATGCGCGGCGGCGCCGACGGCGGCAACTGGCCGCTGTCCGCGGTCTCGTGCGCGTTTTCCTGGGTGACCACCAAGAACATGGCCCACCTCACGGCCGCGCTGAAGTACTGGAAGGCCGCCCTGAACGACGATCAGACGATCGGCGACGGGCTCGGGTGCACGGCGGGCGTGGACCTCAAGGCGTGGAAAACCTGGAACGGCAGCGGCGCGGCGCCGCCCGTCATCATCACGATCAGCCACGACACCGGCTATGCGATGCGCTGGTACGGCCCGTCGATCGCGCTGGTCTACGACTGGCTCTACAGCGCGCCGGGCGTCGACAGCGCGTTGCTCTCGCAGACCAGGAACTGCCTGACCGCCTGGAACGACTTCTACACGGCGAACGGCTACCTGAACCAGCAGCCCGGATCGAACTACAACGCCGGCTACGTCGCGGCCAAGTCCCTCAGCGCCGTCGCCATCGGCAACGACGGCGGCGCCGACGGACACCTGTGGACCGAGGCCGTCGACGATCTGTTCCCGAAGCTGCTGGTCGGCAAGGGGCTCGCGGGCGCGTCGGGCGCGGTCGGCACGCCCGCCGGCGTGTTGGTGGGCGGCGACTGGGCCGAGGGGTGGCAGTACGGCCCGATCGCGGTCCTCCACTACGCCGCGGCGACGGTGGCGCTGGAAGAGGGCGGCGCGCCCCAGCCCGAGATGGATGCCTGGGCCAACAGCCTGGCGGTGCGCACCGCCTACGCGACGGTCCCGACCTACGACGGGCAGTGGGTGGGCGGCGACTTCGATTCGGGCGACGTGTACGCGCCGCCCAAGAAGAGCGAGATCTACGCGGTGCTAGCCGGACCCTCCAGCGACCAGGCGGCGGGCTGGGCGGCCTTCAACCTGAAGACGCAGATGCCGACCGACGGGGCGTTGATCTTCGACGTCCTCGGCGACATCCGCGGCGTGACCCCGCAGGATTTTCGCGCGCAGCAGCCGGCGCCGTCCCTGTGGTACCTGGCGCGCGGCACGCGCGCGATGTACGTGCGCACGTCCTGGGACGCCGACGCGTTCTGGGGTGTGTTCTCGTCGTCCCCGGCGAACGTGCCGGACCACATTCACCTCTCGGCGTCGAACTTCGTGTTCACGCGGGGCGCCGATCACCTGATCGTCGACCCCTCGCCGTACGGGCTGTCCAGCACGCAGAACACGAACGCGGTGACCGCCGACTCGGCGGCGATCACGGGCGACTACGCGACAAGCCAGACGTTCTGGAGCAGCGCCGATCTGCCCTGGGCGCGCGGCTCGCAGTCCGGCGTGTTCGCGGCCCGCAGCGACTTCGCGCGCGCCTTCGACTACAAGGACACGCCCAGCGACATCCCGTACGCGCATCGCGAATGGGTGATGCTGCCGGAAGGGGAGGTGATCACGATCGACCGCGTGCTGACCGGCGCCGCGTCGCGCGTGATGTACCTGAACTTTCACGCCAACACCAAGGGGACGCTGAAGCTGTCCGGCAACACGGCGACGGGAACGGTCGGCAAGTCGAAGGTCGTGATCCACAACGTCAGCCTGTCCGGGGGCACGCCGACCATCACCCAGCCGCCGACCGCCGACTGCACCGGTCCATGGGGCAAGTGCATCACCGCGCGGTTCCCCGTCGACGACTACAACGTGAAGGTGCCCGGCCCCTACGCGGTCGCGGTCCACGTCATCGACGGGCTGGGCAGCGCGGAGGCGGCGGCCACCGTGGGCTCCATCAACGACGACAGCTACGACCCCGCGCCCAAGCAGAACGCGGGCGTGATGGGCGCCGCCGTCTATCGCGCGTCGAAGCAGAGCTACGTCATCGCGTCGTCGGCCCAGAAGGGCGCCGCCGGGTCGACGATGACCTACGGCGTGCCGGGCGCCTCGGCCAGCCGGCACATCGTGTTCGACGCGCCCGAGGACGGCAACGGCATGTCGACGGTCAGCGCCGTCGCGCAGTCGGGGCGGTGCGTCCTGACGATCACCGCCGGCGCCGGCCTGGCCGGGCATCCGCTGATGTTCACGGTGTCTGGCGCGGCGGACGGCTGCAAGGTCGCCGAGGATCTCGCGGTGCCCGACGCTTCGGTTCCGCCGGGCGGCGGCGTCATGGGAACGGGCAGCGGCGCGGTGGGCGGCGCCGCCACCGGCGACACGGGCGGCGGCTCGATCAGCGGCGGCCTCACCGGCGCCGGCTCGACGGGGGCGGGCGCCTTTGGCGGCCCGGGCACCGGGGGCATGATGGGAACGGGCGAGAAGCTGGTGGGCGGCTGCTCGTGCCTCCTCGGGTGCGGCAAGCACTTCCCGGTCGACTGGAGCGGGCTGGCCGTCGGCATCGCGCTGGTCTGCTTCAGCCGCTACCGCCGGCCGCCGCCGGGACGTCCCGGCGTGACGCCGCCCGCGCGTCCCAAAGCTCCGGACAAGAAACCGTCCGGACACTGAGCCTCGGAACAGCCTCTCGTCAGCGGGAGCCCGCCCACTCGAGGTCCGCGATCACGCCGCGGTGGTCGGAGCTCATGGCGGGCGCCACCTCGAAGTGCAGGAATCGGAAGTGGTCGTCGGCCAGCACGCGGTCGATGCGCATCCAGGGGCGCCGCCGCTTCGTCGACGGGAACGTGTACCCCAGGCCGTTACCGACCTTGGCGAAGCCGTCCTGGAACCGGCCCAGGCAGTGCGCGAACGCCCAGCTCGCGCCGGGAAGGTTGGTGTCGCCCGCGATGACGACCGGCTCGGTGGCGGCGCTCGCGTCGTCGGCGGCGTTGCACATCTGCGCCGCGCGCAGCCCGGCCACGGCGGTGATGATGTTCAGCGCGCGCGTGTTGCTCAGGATCCGGCCCGTCTGGATCTCCGTGCGGAGCCCGTCTCCGTAGAGCTCGGACAGCCCTTCGCGCGGCGAGGGCGGGTGGACGACGTAGACCAGAAAGGGCCCCTGCGGCCCGCGCAACCGGAAGCGGACGAAGCGCGGCGACCGCAGCAGGCCCCGGTAGAGGATCTTGGGCGGTTCCACCATCTCCAGGATCGGATAGCGGCTGGCGAGCACGAACTGTCCCGACGCCTGCACGTGATAGCCGGGCAGCTTTGCGGCCAGCGCCGCGGACAGCTCGTCGTGCGCTTCTTGAAAGACCGCCACGTCGGCCTGCAGGCCCGTGACCGCGTCGGCGAGCTCGTCCGGGCTGCACGCCGTGCCGTTGACGTTGAGGCTGAAGACCCGGAGGCGATCGCCGACGCCCGGATGGCGAAAGAACGAGACCGTGAACCCCAGGAGCGGAATCAGCAGCAGCAGGGCGGCCACCTGCGTGAGCAGCAGGCGGCGCGGCCCGGCCACCACCAGCGCCACCACGAGCACCGGCAGCGGCGCCGCGAACGGCCAGCGCGGCAGGTAGAGCGCCGTCGTCGTCACCCACCAGCGTTCACCGATCCAGCGCAGGCTCACCAGCACGGCCAGCAGCGACAGCGGGTACCCAATGGCCGCGACGCGCAGCAGCCGCCGCCAAAATCCGAGCTTCTTGTCCATCGACGCAGGAACCGAGCGAAAGGTAACACCGCGGCAGCCAAACGCACCTGCCCGAAAAGCCAGCATGTAGACTGGGGCGATGGCGCGGACCGCGCGCAGCCTGCTGCCGGCCGCGCTTCTGATCTTCGTGGCCGGGCTGGCGCTGCGGCCGATGGCGGAGTCGGATCTCTTCTTCCACCTGAAGACCGGGCAGGAGATCCTCGCCCGGCACGCGCTGGTCACGACCAACCTGTTCTCGTTCACCTACCCCGACGCGCCGAACCTGGACACGTCGTGGCTGGCGGAGGTCGGCGGCGCGCTGGTGTTTCGGCTGGGGGGCTTCCCGGCCATCGTCGTCGCCAAGACGCTGGTGCTGCTGCTGGCGTTCGCGGTGGCCTACGGGGCCTGCCGCCGGCGCGGGGCGGGTCCGCTTGCCAGCACGCTGGCGCTCGCGGCGGCCGCCTTCGTCGGCCGCGACCGCTTCGTCGAGCGCCCGCACGTCTTTTCGCTGCTCGGCGAGGCCGTCACGTCGTGGGCGCTCGTGTCGCTGCAGGCGGGCGGCACAGAGGCGCGGCGCGCGACGGTCTGGTTCCTGGGCGCGGTCGTCGTCTGGTCCAACCTGCACGCCGGCGTCTTCGCGGCCCCCCTGGCGGGGGGCGGCGCGGCGCTGGCGGTGGCGCTCACGGGGTAGCGCGCCGGCGCGCGGCGCACGGCGCTGGTGGCGGGCGCCTCCGTGCTGGCGATGGTGGCGACCCCGGTGGGCCTCGGCTGCTTTCGCTACCTGCGGCTGCACCTGCAGCTTCCGGCGGTGCATCCGGTCGACGAGTTTCGCGCGCCGAGCTGGTCCTCGGACGCGCCGCTTTTCCTCTACGGTGCGGCGCTGGCCGTGGCGGCGGCCGTCGCGCTCGCGATCGGGCGAATGCCGGCGCGGCGCGACGTCGCCCGCGCGCTGGGCCCGGCGCTGCCGCTGGCCCTGCTGGCGGGGCACACCGTTCGTTTCGGCGCCGACGCCGCCTTGCTGGCCGCGCCGGTGCTGGCGCTCGCCGTGCGCGGCGCTTGGCAGGCGGAGGAGCACCCTGGGCGACGGCCGCTGGCCGCGCTGGGCGTCGTCGCGCTGCTGCTGGTGGTCACCCTGGGGCCGCGGCTGGCTGCCCCCCGCGGTTCGCCCGAACGCTGGGGGATTGGCCTCGACACGCGCGAGCTGCCGCTGGGCGCGATCGCCTTCGTCGACGAAAACGGCCTGCGCGACCGCATGTACAACGACTTCGAGATCGGCTCGTACCTGCTGTTCGAGCCGGCCGGCGGCTACCCGCGCCACCGGGTGTTCGTCGACCCGCGCCTGCCCGCCTACCCGCTGGAGATGCACCGGCTGCTGGGCCGCGGCGACCTGTCACGCGCGGACTGGGGCGCGGCCATGGATCGCTACGGCGTCGAGAGCGCGCTCTTGACCTACGCGGGCATCAACCGCCGCGTCGCCTGGTGGGATCCGGCCGGATGGGCCCTGGTCTGGAGCACGGGCGACGCCCGGGTGTTCGTCCGGCGGCTGCCCCGTTTTCGCGAGCTGATCGCGCGCCTGGAGATTCCGGCCACCTTCACCTTTTCGACCGACGAGGGCGCCGTCACCGTGCCGCTGGAGGCGCGACCGGCTGCGTCGCCGGTCCCGGATTGTGAATGGGCGCGCCGGCTGGGTGACCTCCTGGTCGGCCTCGACGGGTCCCTCACCGAGCGGGCCCGCCACGCGTACGCGCGGGCGCTGGACGTCCCCGGGTGCCTGGCCGCGTCGGAGGAGTCGCGGCTGTGCGCCTGGCTGGGTGCCGTCGCCCTGGGCGAGAAGCACCCGACGGAGGCATTGACGTTGTTGAACCGGGCGCGGCGCGCGGGAAACCAGGAGCTGTCGACCTTGAGCAACCTGGCGGCCGCGCTGGAGGCGGACGGACGGTCCGAGGGCGCTGCCGCGGTCTGGCGCGAGGTGGCGGCGCGCGCGGCGGATCCCGCGCTGGCGGCCCGCGCCCGGGCCCGCGCCGCGCGGCTCGCCAACTGAGGGCGGCACCGGATGCCCTGACGTTCTCGGAAACTCCTCAAAAAAGGCGCGGGAATCTATGATACCGTTCCCGTTGGTTCGGGTAGTGAGAACTGGGACCGATTCAGGGGGCGCCCACATGAGAGCAGCCATCCGCTGGCAGGCGGGGCCGGGGCTGTTGGCCGTTCTGTTGACTGCGGCGGCCGTCGGTTGCGGCGGCGGCAACGGCGGTGGCAGCGGCGGAAGCGCAGGCATTGCCGCCGGCGGACGCGCAGGCGGCGGCGGTGGCGGCAGCGCCGGGCAG
>CAZPUH010000491.1:0-3603 GCA_964589215.1 uncultured Myxococcales bacterium
ACCGACAGCGTCGACTTCTTCGAGCTCGTCGACGACATGCTGGACGAGACGGCCCGGCAGATCTCGCTGGTCGACCCGAACCTGCTGTCGCCGATGGCGATCCGCCTGGTGCGGCTGTCGCCCAACATACGTCCGGAGTTCGCCCGCACGCTGGAGTCCCGGCTGACCGCTCGGCTGGTTCAGTCGACCGCGGTCAAGGTCACGATCTGCGCCGAGTGCGACGCGCTGCGCTCGCGCGTCGAGAACGGCGCCTGGGTGGTGACGCTGGGCGCCGTGAAGCAAGAGGACCTGCGCCGGCTGGGGGAGAGTGCGGGCATCAAGACGTTCATGGACGTGGACTTCACGTACAGCGCGGACGCGAACGTCATCTGGATGGAGGCGACCGCCTTCCGCGCCTCCGACGGGGGGGTGGTCTGGAGCGACGCCTACCGGTCGGACGGCACGATGGCGATGCTGCTGCGCACCGGGAGCCGCATCCCGTCGCGCGCGGAAAGAGCGGCGGAGCTAGAGCAAAAGATCGCCGGCCGCCCCAACTACGGCTACGCGCTGTCGCTGGGCCTGGCCCAGATGGGTTACGCGGCGCCTACCGGCGACGTCATCGGCGCGCAGGTTTCGTTCCGGCTGGATGAGAAGTTCGGCGAGAACCAGGGGACGCTGTTCGGAATCAGCGCCGGCGTGTTCACGACCGGGCCGCCCAGCTCCGGCAAGAAGCCCCAGGCGCTGAACTCGATCCTGCTCGGGGCGTATTACTCGCAGAACCTCTCGAAACCGAACCTCAACCGTCCCGAGCTGTGGGCTTACGGGGAGGTCGGCGGGATGTTCACGGGCAATGAAGGGAACACGTTCTATGTCGAAAGCGGCGTCGACATTCACCTCAAATGGCGGCTCTCCCTGATGGCCGGACTGATGTACGTCCTGCCCACGACCTATTCGGGCTACGATCTGGGGGGGCTCGGGTTCCGGCTGCGCGTGGCGCTGAACTGGTGATCAATGCGGCGAGTTGACCTTCAAATGACGCTGCGTCTGCTCCTGCGGGTGACGACGGGCTTCGCGCTGGGCGCCGGCGCGGCCGGCTGCGCCAGCGGCAACGTCCCGGCCGACGTGCGCGTGCCCCCGGAGCTGCTGCGCGGATCGCCGTACGCCGCCGGCGGTGAACCGTCGCGCACCCGCTACGTGATTCGAATGACCGACGGGCAGCGCGACTGGGAGATCCAGCTCCCCGAGATCGCGACCGCCTACGAGGTGAAGGTGCCGCTCACGGGCGCGCCGACGTCGCCGCTGGCCGTGGACATGGCCAGCATGACCTCCGCGGACCGCGAGATCCTAGAGCAGAACGAGGCGGCGCGGCGGGCGCCCGACGACGACGACAAGAGCGCCGACGACGAGGACGACAAGCGGAGCGGCAAGAACGGCAAGGCGGGCGCCAAGCCGGCCGACGCCAAGGCGAGCGCCAAGCCGCGCGCCGGGCAGACGCCACCCGCGGCGCGACCCAGCTATCTCCTGACGCTGGAGCGGGTGAAGGAGCTCTATCGCACGCGCCACTACGAGCTGGGTCTGGTCGAGCTGGTCGAGCTCGAGAAACAGTATCCCGAGGACGAGCACATCCTTTCGATGAAGGGTTCGCTCTACGAACGCCTGGGGAACAAGGCGCTGGCGCGGGACGCCTGGCAGCAGGTGCTCCGCATCAACCCGTACAACCTCGCGGTGCTGGAGGCGCTCCAGCGCCTCGGAAAGTAGAAGGCAGGACGGCGATGCACATCATCATCGGGCTCGGCGGCTTGTGGGCGACGCTGATGGCGACGCACCATCACATGCCGGCCGGCTTCAACGGGTTCTTCCATCCGGCGGCCTTGATCCTGCTGCTGGGCGCGCCGCCGTCGATCTTGCTGGTGGGGCACGACCTGCGCGAGATCTGGAGCGCGGTCGTCGTCCTGGGGCAGGCGCTGCGCTACCACGCGCGCCGCGCCGAGGCGCAGATGATCGGCGACCTCTATCGCTTCGGGCGCGAGCTGAAGCAGGGGCGCACCGTCGAGGCCTCCAAGGTGCTGGCCGAAGCCGCCGACCCGCTGCTGCGCGAGGTCGGGCCGCTGCTGCTGCAGCCGGGCGGCGGCGCCGACGCGCGCGAGACGATCGTGACCCTTTCGTACGCGCGGCTCGCGCAGGTCAAGGAGGCGGAAGAGGTCTTTCGGTTTCTGGCGCGCACGACGCCGGCCGTCGGCCTGATGGGAACGATCGTGGGGCTGGTGAACATGCTCATCAACCTGCGCAACTTTGAGCAGCTGGGGCCGGCCATGGCCGTCGCGCAGCTGGCGACGTTCTACGGGTTGATCCTGGCGTACGGCATCTGGTCGCCGTTCGGCCGGCGCATCGAGAACTACGGGCGCAACCTGTCGGTCTCGGCACGCCTGCTCGAGCGCGGGCTCACCAGCATCGCCGAGGGGCGGTCGCTGTACGACCTGCGGCTCCTGTCGGGCGCGGGCGGGGGCACGCCCCCGGCGGCGGAGGCGGCGTGATGGCGCGCAACGGAAGGCCGGTGCGGGCCGCCGAGCAGGCCGATCTGCTCGCCTACAGTCAGGAAGAGGACACGTCCTGGCTGATCCCGTACGTCGACGTCATCAGCCTGCTGCTGTCGTTCCTGATCCTGGCGCTGGCGATGTCCAAGGTCGACCTGCACAAGTTCGAGAAGGTGTCCGCCGCCATCTCGAAGCACACGCCGCCGCCGTCGCTGGACGTGCTGAAAGAGAAGATCGACGGCGTCATCGCGTCGCAGGGGCTCAGCGATCAGGTCAAGACGGTGGTCGACGACAACGGCCTGAAGATGGAGCTGAAGAACGCGTTGCTGTTCGAAAGCGGCCAGGCCGACATCACGCCCACCGGACGCTCGGCGATCAACCGCGTCGCCAAGCTGCTGCCCAGCATCGACTCGCGCTACCAGATCGCGATCGAGGGGCACACCGACGACGTTCCGATCCACACCGGGCGGTTCGACTCGAACTGGGAGCTGTCGTCCGCGCGCGCCATCAACGTGCTGAAGCTGTTCACGGCGTCCGGCATCGACCCGCAGCATCTGTCGGCCCAGGGGTATGCCGACACACGCCCGGCGACGCCGATCCAGGGGGACGCGGCGGCGCAGGCGCGCGCGCGCGCCGAGAACCGTCGGGTGGTCATCCGGGTGCACTAGGAGTCGGAACATGAAGCGCAAGGCAACTCATGGGTTGGAGATGGCGCTGGCGCTGCTGGCCCTGCTGGCACCGGCGATCGCGCGCGCGGAGCGGCGCCCGCCGTACGGGAACGACGCCGCGCTGCTGGAGAGCCGCGTGCGCGAGGACGTGCAGCGGCGGGTCGCGCCCGTACTGGAGGAGATGGCGCCCGGCCAGGCCGAGCTGAAGTACATCGACGTGCGCGTGAACCGGCCGACCGCGCTGCCGGCCGGCGCGGCGCCCGGATTCGAGGATCTGACGCCCGGAACGGAGTTCGTCGCCGAGCGGGTCGAGGTCGCGCTGGTCCTGGACAGCAAGCTGCCGCCGCAGTTCCGCAAGGACCTGAAGAACCTGATCAAGGCGCGGCTGGACGCGCTGGACGTGCCGACGGAGGTCACCGACA
>CAZPUH010000492.1:0-87962 GCA_964589215.1 uncultured Myxococcales bacterium
ACCAACTGCCACCGCAACCCGGAGGAGAACCTCCGGCCGAAGTCCGAGGAGTTCAGCATGACCTGGACCCCCGGCGGCGGCGGCGGCGGCGGCGGCGGCGGCGGCGGCGGCGGCGGCGGGATCAGAGATCCGTTTCGCTGCCCCGTCGGCCTTCGCAATGGCCGCGTCGATCTTCTTTCCCGCGGCCTCGTTCTTGACGAGCTTTCGCACGTCGCGCAGCGCAGACGGGACGATCTCGACGACGATGAGCTGCGCCACCCGACGGGAAAACTTCTTTCCGTCGATCTTGCCGGCGGTCCCCAACTGGGCGAACGCCAACTCGCGCAGGCCATCGGCGCGGGCCCGCGGGGAAGACCATGCACGATCGTTCAGGCGTCGGCAGAACGCACTCACGTACTTGTCCGTGCACGAGTCGGGCTCGTCGGTCACCGAAAGTCCCGCGCACAGGGCCACGGCCTGTTCCACGCAAACGGTCTTCTTTCCGTCGCCAGCCCCGGAACAAAACCCCCGCTCCAGCCACATGTTCAACACATCGAAATCGTAGTGCTGCGTCGTCGTCATTCCGTGTCCCTCCTGGCCCCAGATACTACGCGCCGCCGCCCATCCAGCAGCCGGTCGATCGCCTCGCGGACCTTCTCGTCGATGTGGTGACTGGCCTTGTCCAGCACCAGCTTGGGCGGCAGCCCCCGCGCCTTGATGGACCGCGCGATCATGAAGGCGATGGAGCGGGCGGCCGCGTCCGTCAGGCGTCGCGCCCGCCGCCGCGCCGCCAGCGCCAGCCGCCCGCCGCCGCGCCGGGGCGCCACCGGCTGGTACTGCAGGCCGATCCCCTTGCGCTTCACCCACTCGGCGATCACGTCGATGGGCGGCATCCGCCCGCCCGCCCGCCGCCCGTCCTCGATGACGGCCCCCTGTTTCGTGTGGTTGTAGGCGATGGCGCCGCCCGGGATGTCCTCGAACCGGAAACCCGCCCGGTAGGTGCCGCGGTCGACCGGCGGCGGGTGCAGGGCTTCGATCTGCCGCTGAACCTGCCGCGGCCCCTCCAGCTTCACGGTTTGTCGGACGACCTTGACCGCCTCCTTCGGGAGCGCGGCCTCCTTCGCGAAGTCCTTGACGAAGTCGTCGTAGGTGAACGTGTTGGCCATCGCCCGCCGATGGTAACGCGATCGCGCGAGGTATCGCGACGCCTGGCGTGCTGTGGCCAAGACCAGAACAGCGGTTTAAGTGCCCGTCACGCCTAGTGTTCGTACCCGTGACCGGGTTCCGGCTTTTGTGTTCGCTCGCGCTCGACATCAGCAACCCCCAGCGCGAAGAGCGTGGCGAGTCGCTGCAGCTGCACGCGGGCGGCCTCGCGGCCCGCGTGGTCGCGGTCGTGACGCCCGCTCCAGATGGTCTGTTCGTAGACCTCCCTGGTGGAAGCTCCCGTCACCCGAAGACTGAGATACCAGCCGGCCTCCGGATAGGGGTCGTAGTCCAGAACGACTCGAGGCTCAAGTCCGCCCATGCAGGCGAGGTTTCGGCGAATGCGGCCCTTCAGCATCCTGTCTCGAACGCACTCGATGATGTGGGACATGGACGCAGATACTACGCGCCGCCGCGCGCGGGGGCTCCGGCGCACGGCGGCGAATTACAGGGCGGCGCCTACGGGTTGGCGGGCGGCGCGGGCGGCGCCGGCGGGGTCGGCGCGGGCGCGTGCGCGGGCGCCGGGACGTCCCCGGCGAGGCTGGTGACGAAGGTCTCCAGGTCCTTCACGCTGCTGGTCAGCTGGCCGTCGGCGGTCGCCTCGGCAACCTTGGCGTCGTTGGCCGCCTGCTGGGCCTGGGCAAGGGCGGCGTCGGCCGCGTTGCTGGCGGCGGTCGCCTGGTCGGCGTTCGACTTGGCGGCCGTGATGGTCTGGACCTTGGCGACCAGGTTGTTCAGGTCGTCCTGCGAGATGGTGACGGTTCCGTCCGGATTCAGGCTCATGCTGTCCTCCTGCCCCGTTGCGGGGCGCGCGCATCATCGCACCGGTCGAGCCGCGTAGTATCCGGTCCTGCGATGGCGAAGAGCGAGATCAAGCACTGGAGGCTGGCCACCACCGGGTTGCTCGTGCAGACCAACTTCACGGTCTGCGGGCTCCGGGCAGGCGCCCAGGTGGAGTTCACGAGCCGGCCGCGGCTCATCACCTGCCCCGAGTGCCGGCGCCACAAGGAGCTGCGGGCCGCGCTGGCCCGTCAGCGGGCGGTGGCGGCGGTGGCGCGGTGAGCCTGGACGCCATGAACTACGGGCCCGTGCATCGCCTGCGGCGGCCCCGGGGCGGCGGTCTGATGGGCACGCTGGAGGAGGTTCGGCGCTCGCTCCTGCTGGTACACCGGCTGCCCCATGGGGACTTTCGCAAGCGAGAGGCCGCGGTGGCCGCCGGCGCCGCCTGGCGGTATCTGCGCGAGCTTGAGCGGCGGAACGCCGCCTATGCCGAGCGCCACGGGGGCGGCATCCCCGGCCTGGGCGGGCACCGCATCCTGCCCCACGACGACGAGCTGGCGGAGGCCAGGACCCTCTTGCACCGCCTGGTGCTCCTTGGCCCGGCGGTCGACCCAGAGGCCAGGTGGCGGGGCTGGACGGTCGATCAGCAGCGGGTGACGGTGATCCGGCGCGGTCAGATGGCCATCGGGCGCCGCGGCCGCGCGCGCGTCGAAGACGCCTACGTGGTCCGGATCGGCGATGCTGAACTGGGACCCTGGCCCCAGGACGTCGCGATGAAGCAGGCGCGCTGGGCGACCATGGTGCGGGACGGCAAGCTGCCCGAGATGGAGATCGCGCGCGGGCGGCGCCGGCGGCAGCTGCTGTTCCTGGCGCAGCGAAAGAAGCGTGCCAATCCGCCCCGGTTCGGTTGTCCTGGCGGGCGCCAGTGAGCATCCCCATCACCGACGCCTGCCGCGCCTGCGGCGCGATGTTGGCCAAGGTCTCCGAGCGCTTTGCTTGCCGCGAATGCTACAACCGGGGCGACAAGTACCCGCCCACCCTTTGTGCCAAGTGCCTGGAACGGCACAAGGAAGCCGGCCGCCACTTCCCGTTCGCGCTCGCGCCTACTCGACCGTGATCCCTGGCTCTTCGCCGCGGCGCCCGCGGTCCTCCCCCTGCTTCGACAGCACCACCGTCCACATCAGCCCGCCCCGGGACAGCATGGGGGCCGCCGCCGGCGGGCTGAAGCGGCGGATCGGCGGGGGCGGCGTGCTCGGCCGGCTCTCCTGAACCTCGTACCAGAACTCCACGTTCGGCCGGGAGGTGCGCGGGATGCTGGGGTCGACCACGTCCGGCGTGCGGCCGGTGAGGTCGTCCTCCGTGTACTTGGCCGAGATCTGGTCGATGATGATGTCGCCCTCCTCGGTCAGACCCATCGCCAGCACGTTCCGGCGCACCGTGTTCATGTCGCGTACCCGCGGCACCGGCAGGAGCTCGCGCCGGCTCGTGACGGTCAGCTGCCCGATGCCGCGCTTGGCACCCGACCAGCTGGCGTGCACCAGCCAGACCCGGTAGGGCCGCAGGCCGTTCTTGGCCAGCAAGTTACGCAGCCGGTCCGCCACGGGCGTCAGCCGGCCGGCCAGGGTTTGCGGCACACCATATGGAGCGGGCGGCCGAAGCTCGCCGGACGCCTCCGGTAGCTCGCTGCGGACATCACCGCTGGGGGTCCGATCGATTGCCATGGGGATCACACTACATCGGACAGCAGGTCATCGCAGACATGAGCCTCCGTGTCTCTGGCCCGATAAACGATCTCTGGCCCAATGCAAATGGCGAGAATGTCGAACTCCTCGCTGCGCAACGCAGGCGTCGCAATTCGCCCGGTCTGTAGTCGATACCCGGTTTTTACCTCGACGCGAATCAGACGGCCGTCTCGGAGAATTGCCAAATCACACGAGCAACCAGGGCTTAAGGCACGAAAGACGGCATATCCGCGGCGCAAAAGGTCGGCAGCGACCAGCAGTTCGCCAATGGCCCCCACCGTAACATTCGACACACCCGGATACGCTGACTGCAGCCCCGGCGCAGCTTTTACCTTGCATTCACGCGAGCAATACTTCCGGCTCGCGATGCGTCCATACTTGATGGACGGTTTTTGGCAGACCGTGCAGACGAACTGGATTTGCTCTGCCATCGCCACAGAATAACGTTAATTCGCGGCGATGTTCCCCGTTTGTACACCCGGCCGCCGAACGCCCACCAGCGGCGAGCTGGCTGCGCCTGGGCGCTATGCGCTGGGCTTCGGGTCGCCGGGGCTCGCCACGAAGCGAACCAGCAGCCAGCAGGCCAGGTCGTCGGTCGTCGCCGGCACGAGGCCGCCGTTCGTCGACACGACCTGCATGCCCAGGGCGTCGCCCTTGGCGAAGGGGGTCTCCGCGGTCTGGTCGACCACCGCCTTCTGGGGGGCGCCGCTGCCGGCCGACGCGATGGAGACCGAGTTGCCGGCCACCGCCACGTTGGCGTCGACGCCATTCGGCGCGATCGTCGGCTGGACCACGATGGCGGAGGCGCCGCCAGCGGTCACCAGCGCGTTGACCTGATACTGGACGCCGATGATGTGGCCGGCGCTGTGAGCCTGCAGCGAGACCGGGGCGTCGCTGTCCACGCCCCCCAGGGTCATCGCCGTCGCCGACATGCCGGCCGTCAGGTTGGCTCGCCGGAAGGGACCGATGGGGATGACGCGCGCGTTCGCGGTCTCCTGCGCCGGCGCGCCCGTGCGCGTTCCACGGTGCGGGCCGCCCTTCGCGAGCTCCTCGACTGTCACGTTGCCGGTCTTGCGCGCCATCGGTCTGTTCTCCTCGCCGGGTGGGGTACGCGAATCAGCCTAGCCCCGCGCCGCGCGCGCCCGCAAGAGGGCGTCAGGCGTGCGGCGCGCGCACCCGGAAGTTCATCGACGGCTTTCCGCCGCTGAAGCGCTCCGAGTAGGGGTTGACCGTCACGCCCAGGGCGTCGGCCAGGCGCTTCGCCCAGCGTGTGTGCTCCTGCTCGAGCAAACCCGTGGGGTCCTCGCGCAGCGACAGCTGCTCCAGCTTGTCGGCGATCAAGTAGTCCGATGCCTCGAAGATCTTCGCCTCGATCGCCTCGCACTTCATGAGCAGGTCCCGGACGATCATCGCCCGCGACTGCGGCACGTGTTGGAGCGCGGAAACCGAGATGAACTCGTTTTCGCTCAGCGCCAGAACGCCGAACGCCAGGAAGGACGAGATCTGCACCTGGCTGTATCCCAAATGAAACAAGATCCTGCCCTGCTCTTCTTCCGTGAAGACGACGCTGTTTTCCATTGCCATTTGGGCTACCTCTCCTCCGGAAACAGCCACTCCTGCGGCGTCTTGTCGTGCTTCTCGGCGTTGCAGATACGGCAGGCCGGAACCACGTTCGACTTCACGTGATGGCCACCGCGCGAGATAGGCATCACGTGATCCTTCTCCAGCCTGAGCGGCTTCGCGAAACAATACGCACAGCGGCCGTCGTAGTAGGCGATCAGGTCACACCATTCGGCGGCGGTCAGCTTCGCCTCGATAGAGAACGCTTTCTTCGCCGCGCGGCGCTTGGCGACCATCCGCGCCAGGGTCGCCTTGCCGTTCTCCGTTCGGTGATACTCGCGGACGCGCGCTCTCACGCGTTGGACGTTCCGCCGTTGCCATCTGCCGGTGGCGGCGAGCTGCCGCTTCGGATCTTTGGCGTACCGTTTCCTCGACCGCTCCCGCTCGTACTCGGGATGCTTCGCGAGCCACGCCGCCATCTGGGCCTGGATTCGGTCGGGATGCTTGGCGCGATACCGGCGCTGGGCGGCAGCCCGCGCCGCCTTCCCCTTCTTAGTTTGGCGGTATGCCTTGGTGTAAGCGCGCTGGCGATCTGCGTCGTCGCCGATCTGCTCTTGCTTTGCCGTCACCGCCACGTCACCGATGGTGCCTGCCGGGTCGGACCCGCGCAAGACAGCCGTGGGATTTCACGGCGCGCGCGACATAGAAGTCCGTAAAACCGGTGTTACATTGGGCACGTGGACCACATCCTGCCAGACGCCCCGGGCGGCGCGTCGTGCCCTGCAAAGCGAGGCGCGCCGCTCCGGGGAAGAGGCACCGGATCCCCCCGGCACCTGTAAGCGGCGCGCGCTCAGTCGTCGTCGACGTCGGTCGAGACAGGGGCTGCATTGAGCCCCATCCAGATGCCGATCAGCCACCCGCCGGTCAGGACCAGCAGGTGGGTGAAGACCAGCACCCCGGCTATCACGCCGCAGAGCCTCCCAGCGGCGTGGGCTGATACTCGGGGGCGTCACCGACAGCGATTCCATCGGCGCGCAGCTGCTCGACACGCTCGTGAGCGTCCTTCTGCGCCTGGACGTACCAGCCGGGGGCCTCGACCTCCTCGAGCTTCACGCCGGCGTTGCGGAGCATCTGAACGTCGTACTGGCCGCTGTTGAAGACCTTGCCCACCTTCAGCGTGAAATCGCCATTCTCACGGCGGAACGGTCCAACGGCGCCTGGCGCGCTGGTGTGATTGCGGGGCCCGTCCAGCACCTTGAACCACTGCAGCGGCTCGGCCGGCTTGTTCGATACCGGCCTCGGCGGCGCCTTCGGCGCGGTGGCGACTTGATTCTCCGGGATGAGCGGTGCTGGCCTGGTTTTCATTGGCGGCATTCCTCCGACCGAAGAGGCTACACCTGTCACGCGGCCGGCGTCAGCACCTGAATCGGCTGAACAGGGATGGCGCAGATACTACGCGTCCGTGATTTCGACCGCGCGACCGCCCCGGATCCAGAAATGCGCGTGCCCCGTGATCAGGATCGACGACGAGCCCGCCACCAGCGTCAGGTCGTGCAGGCCGGTCCCCTGCAGATTCCATCGCCCGGGCACCGGCGGGATCGACTGGGGTACCTTCGGCGACCAGCAGATCACCGCGTGCGTTCCGACCGGACCGCCGTTGATCTGGTAGCACTTCGGGCACAAGAACCCGACACCTTCCGCCTCCGCGATGTTCTCGATGTCCGTCCGAAAGCACCGCTCGTCGATGATCTTCAGGAACTGCGGCTCAAGATCTGCCAGCGCGATGTCCGGGTACTTCAAACCCACGACGCGCCCTCAGGGATTGGCGTCATCGGCACGATCTTGCCGGCCAGCGCGTGCGTGCAGTCGGCACAGAAAGCCAGCACGCCGCCGGTGATGATGTAGTGACAGACCTTCGCCACCGCTCGACCGGCATCCGCCGTTCCCTCCCATTCGTTCCAGCTGTGCCTGAAGCTCGGCATGAACGTCGGCTGCGCCGGGTCGCCGTTGTACGTCCAGCCGCCACGCCTCCAGGGCAGGATGTGCGTCTTCTGGCAACCCGGGCACCAGTGTCTCACGTCGCCGTTGTCGACCCCGGGCACAGCGACCACGAGCTGAGGGCTCATGCATTCGAGCATCGGCGCCCGCGGCGCTCCGGTAAAGAGACCACGCCCGGAAAAGGCGAAGGGCCCCGAAGGGCCCTTCAACCGTCTGGCGACGTCGTGGTGTTTATGGGCTTCGCGCGCCGAAGCGCACCAGCCCCCGAACTACGGAACGCTGAAACAGGTTCCCACGGCCCGGACGTGATGTACCACGCTCTCTCCTGACGGCCCCGCTGGCTCAGCGCTTACGGCACGAAGCCGGGCGCGTGTTGCCCACGGGAAAGCGGACCGGCACGAGGCCGGACCGAGACAGCTGGACGAGCCAGCCAAGGTGATGGGGTGAACCATCGACCAGCAGGATCGCGCCGCGGCGGCGCCCGCGTCAAGCGCGTACGTAGATCCGACAGAGCGGGGAGCCGTCCGGTGGGCCCTTGTCCACCTGTCGGATCGATTTGAGTTCGACCAGCCGCTCCAAGATCGCCTGCTGCTTCCAGCTGTCGCAAGCGCAACAGGTGCTCACGATGCGATCGCCCAGCGCAGCGCCCGCAACCCTGAAAAGCTCGAACGCGTGATCACGAGCCTCGATGATCGCCCGCTGCCCCTCGTCGCCGAAGATCCAATCCTTGAAGTCTTCGTACCTGTACATGCCGCGGATACTACGCGGCGATCACCGCGCCCAGCGGTGAGTGGTGCCGGTCCGGCGCGATCTCCAGCCCGGCCGCCTTGCCCTGCGCCAGGGCGCGCTCCTGGATCTGCCGAACGCGCTCACGCGTCCGGTTCGTGAACTTGCCGACCTCTTCCAGCGTGATGCCGCCGCGGTCGGCGACGTCGAGGGAGCAGGTCTCGGCCATCTCCCAGACCTCAAGGTGCGGGAAGTTGAACGTGATCGCGCCGGTCTCGGGGTTCACGTCCAGATACAGGTGGTGCGAGCAGCCGACCCACGGACACGGCCGGCCGGGATCTTCATCGCAATCCCCGCGGGTCAGCGGGCGGAGCACGTCCTTAGGCGCCTGCAGGTCCAGGCCAGCCAGCCGTTCCTCGCGCCGAAGCCGCCCAGCGATAGTCTTTGCCCGAACCCGCCCGTCCTGCGGCAGCCGGCTCGCCGCCATCTTGCGTCGAACGATGGACAACGTCGGCACGTCCGGGATCTGATCATCGGCCGCCGGGCCAGGCTCTTCGGCCTGAGCCGGCGCTCGGGGGCGCGGGCGCCGCGGCAACGATTCAACGGCCCGCATAATCACGTAGCGGGCCAGCGCCTGGAACCGCGCTGGCGGTACGCCGGGGAACTTTTGCGCGGTCTCGACCAGCGCCAGGCGACCGGCGTTCGCGGCCGCCTCCGGATCAACCCCAGGAAGCCCACGGGCCCGCGTCCGCGCGAGCTTCTCCGCCCAGTCGATCAACGGGTCTACTTCCTCTTTTTCGACCTCATTCGAGGAGGTAGCCTGCTCGCCGTGCCCGCCCGCGCGCCCCACGCCCGCCGCTGCCGGAAGTGCGGCGGGGAGCTCGACATCGGCGCCGACCTCCCGGTCTGCCTCCACGCGCCCCCCTGCTTCGTGACGTTCTGCTGGGCCTGCCGCGCCGCGCGGTGGCACCGCGTCTGCGCGCGCGCTGCTGGTCGATCTCGGGTTCGCCGTCTGGCGCGGCGCCGGTGGCGACCGGCAGCAGTGAAGCAGCGGCGGCGGTCATACTGGGCGTCTGCGACAGCGGCGGAGCAGCGGCAGCAGCCCGGGCCGCCTCCCGTTCCTCGCGCTTTCGGTACTTCGGCGCGACCGCCGGCTCCTTACCGAGCGCCAGCGCCGCGCGCGCCGCCGCCAGTTGTTCCTCGGCCTCCTGCGGCGTATCGACCGTCGGCCCGGCCAGCTGCCGGCCGTTGACCTGCAGGCGCCAGCGGTAGCCGTTTCCGTTGCGCTGGACGCACCCCCGTGGGATGTCGGCCGGATCCGCCTCTTCGTCGTCAGCGGCCGGCGCCTCATCATCCCCGCCGCCCGCGCCCGCCGCCCGCGCCCGCGCCTTCCGCAGCGCCACCCGGGCGCGGAACAGGACGTTGTTGACCGCCTGCCGATCCTTCAGGCCAGCCGCGGCCACGATGTTGATCGGCATCATGCCGCCCGTCCGGAGCTCCACCACCTTGCGGTAGGTCGCCGACAGCTCTCCCCAGAACGGCTTCAGCGCGCGCAGCTCCTCGACGATCTTCTCCTGCGCGTGACTTTCGGGCCGCACCCCATTCGTGCGCGGCGCCGGCGGCATGGCTTGCTCCACCGAAGCGCCCAACTCGGCCAGCGCCGCCTCGATGATCGCCGCCCGCTCCAGCAGCTCCTCACGCTCCCGACGAAGCCCGTCAATCAGGATCGCCTGCCGCGCGCGCAACGCCTTGATCTCGGCGAGTGGGTCGGACTTCGGCGGCGTCTCGACTGCGCGGGGCGTTCGTCCCATGCCCGAAGATTCTACGCGTGCAAGATCGCCATCCAGAAATGAAAACGGGGCGCCGAAGCGCCCCGTCTCGCGATCAGCTGCCTGGAGTCAGCGTTACGCCGTGTGGCAGACGACCACCGCCCGCTTGAACGTGGCGTTGGAGCCCGGCCCGAGTTCGTCGGTCGGCACCGGCCAATCGCCGCAGAACTGCCAGCTGGTGTCCGTGTTCTCCTGCAGCTTGTCGATCGGCGCCCGCATGATGAGGCGAATCTCCTCGGTCACGATCTGGACGCCGTTGTTGGTGACGGCGAACTCGCCGATCTTGCCCATGACGCCGGCGGCGCTCACGAACTTCGCCTGATCCAGGTACTTCTCCTCGATCCAGCCCTGGCCCGTGCAGATGGGCCGGCGGATCTGCAGACCGGCGCCGTTCACGAGCTCGAACCCGTGAGTGTTGCCGTCGATCGGATCGGGGTCGCAGGTGAAGACCGTGGGCGCCTCGTTGTTCCGGAAGAACACGCCCTGGCCGAAGTAGCCGAGCACCAGCGACTTGTAGTGCACGTAGTTCGGCAGCGACTGGTTGAGGCGCTGGAACTCGTTGTCGCCGAAGACCTGCATCTCGCTCTGCGGGTCGAGGTGCCAGTGATACAGGCCGTCCTCGTGGGTCGGCACGTTGGTCGCGCGCAGCTGCGCGATCACGGTTCGGATGTCGCGCACCGAGAAGGTGTCGGTGGAGTCGATCGAGTCGATGCCGTTGCCGCCGCCCGAGTAGACGATCTGGCTGCACTTGGCCGTCTGCACGACCGCGCGCGCGGCGACGTTGGAGGGCAGGGCCGGCGTGAAGGTGATCACCCCGCCGTGGATCGGGTCACCCGCCACGTCGGGGGAGACCGCCGTGATCAATCCCGTGTAGCCGATCGACGGAATGCTGAACGGAATCGGGTTCGAGGCCGAAACCGGCTGCTGGGAGCCGCCGAACAGGTTCGTGGTGAAGCCCGTGATGTTCACGAGGTGCAGGGTGGTGGCCGTGCTCGACCCGCCGGTGTCCGTCACGGTGTTGCCGGCCACATAGGCGTTGTAGCCCTTGTCCCGGATCACGCGGTTCAGCGACTGGCCGGCCTGCAGGCCCAGCTGGTGGATGTTCCGCATGAACTGCGAGGCGATCTGCAGGTAGCTCGTCGGCATGTTCGTGCTGATCGAGTCGTTCCACTTCTGAGCCGTGGCGCTCCACTGCTCGACGCCCCAGGTCTTGCCCACCGGGTCGACGTTCGCCTGGGCGGGGCGCGTGCGCGGCTTCATGAGGCCGGGCCGCGAGAAGGTCGCCGTGCCGCCCAGGTGGATGCCCCAGAGCTCGCGCATCGCCTCCATCCGGAACAGCAGGTTCGGGTAGAGCGCGTCGCGATACACGCGCTGGAGCGTGTTCTGCTGGATCGTCGCCGCGATCGACGGGTTGAAAATTACTTGGAGCGAGCCGTCGGGGAAGTTCGCCATTGTGTCGTGTCCTCGTCGTTCAGCGTCTGGTGGGGCCCAGAATTCCTGGGTCCATTCGACTGTCGGGCAGGTGACAGTCGCCCGTCAAGAGGGGCAGCCGGCGCTGAACGACGGGACACGAGCTGCTACGGCAGGCCGTTGGCCCGCTTGTACTTCGCCCACTCCTCGTCGGAGAGTTCCATCGCGTTGAAGGGCTTCGGCTTGTCTCCGGGCTGCTTCACGGGCGGGGTGGTCTCGCCGGGCTGACGCGAGGCGGGCGGCGCGGTGGTGGGGCTGATCGGAACGACGGCCGGTGGCTGCTGGCCGATCATGGGGTGCTGGGCGCGGATGTAGGCAAAGACGGCCGCTCCGTCGACCTCCGGCTCACGCTGAAACGCCGCCTTCACCTCTGGCGCCACACCATCGGGGTTCGCGCTGAACGCCGCGAAGAGATTGCCGTACTCCGCCATCGCGAAGTCGACGTAGCGGTCGAGGACGCCGGCGGTCTTGGCCTCCATCCGCATCTCCATGCGGGTGGACTCGCGGACCTGGCGGCGCTTCAACTTCGTGATCCGGCGGTTCTGCTTCGCGATCCGCGCGTCCCGCTCGGCGATTGCGGCATCTCGTGCGGCGATCTCGTCCAGCAGCTTCTTCTCCTTGCTGCCTGGCGCCTGGGGCTGGGTCGGCTGACCGGGGGCGGGCGCCGCGCCGGCGGCTGCCTTCTCGGCCAGGAGCTTCTTCACCTGCTCGAGGGTGACGTCCGCCCCGAGTTCCTTCCGGAGGATGCGTGACGCCTCCTGGCGGATCCGCTTCATCTCGGCGGGCCCGAAGGGCTTCGGCGTCGCCGCCTGCTGCTGGGCTGGCCTTCGCGCGGCCGGCGGCGTCGCCGGCGCCCCGGCGGGCGGCGCTCCCGCTGCGGGCGTTCCGCCCGTGCCGGGGTCCGTGTTGCCGCCCTCGCCCCCTGCCGGCGCGCCCGCGCCTGGATCTGCATCGCCCATGATCGATCTCCGTACCCGCCGCGTCTCAGCCCGGTGGTGCTGCCGCTCGCTCCGGATGTCGATTCGCGCGCCGGCCCCGGTGCGAGCGGGTCAGCCGGCCGGCGCGCGTCGAAGACCGCCTACGGCGCGCTGCGGATGCCGGGCGAGCGCTGAAGGACACCTGCCGTCGTGTCGGTGTCCTTCAGGTACAGGAAGCTCGCCGCCGTCACGGCGTCGGCGCTGTTGAACAGCACCTTCACGCCGCCGTCCCAGACACACACGCCCGCGGGCGGGATGATGGCCTGGGCGCCGGTGATCGGCCCGATGATGACCTCCTTCTCGTGCACGGTGCCGGTTTCGGCCGTCGCCAGCGCGCGCAGCAGACCGAGCGAGCTCGGCTGGTTGGCCAACGTCGCCACGTTGGACGACGGAACCACGCCGGTCTCGGTGAAGGCCAGCCCCTTGATCAACGCGTTCAGGAGGCCCCCGAAGGGCATCTCCCGCAGCAGGTCGAAAGTGCTGTTCGGGGGAACGGTGTCCAACTGGGTGCGGATGCTCATCGCGATCTCCTGATCGGGTGGTGGTGCCCGAAACGATTCAACGCGCCCGCGACCCCACCCGTCAAGAGGGCGGAGCGATCAGGACACGTCGCCGAAGACCGCGTAGGCGATGTCGCACGCCTGGCTGCCCGTCGAGATCGACATCGACAGCACCTCGTCGCCGGGGTTGCGCACGCGCAGCAAGAACTGATCGGAGACCGGGATCGTGGCGGTGCCGAGCGCGGTCACGATGTTCAGCTTGAACGTGGCGCCAGCCAGCAACTTGAAGGCGATCACGCGCGCCTTGGTCACCGTGCCGAACGGCACCGCGTAGGGTGACACGTCGCTCGACACGAGGTTGGACAGCGTCCCGTCCTGCTGGCCCGTGTAGGTGTCGCAGAAGGCGATCGGCAGGACTTCGGTCAGCCCGCAGGAATAGAGCCCGGACGCGGCGGGACCGCCGACCAGGACCCCCTGGAGCTGAACGCCGATCGCCTGAGACACCGCGGTGTCAGCCGGCGCCGGTGCCGCCGTCGTTCAGGTTCTTGAACGGCGTGGGTGTCTCGCGCACGGGATTCTGACCGGTTCCCCAGGCGTCCTCGTCGGACAGCTTCGGGGGAGCCGACCCCTTGGCGATCTCTTCGTCGTGCTTCGCGTTCGGGTTCTCGCCGTCGGTCGCCATCTTGGTCTCCTACTCGCCGCTGCCGGTGTTCGTGATCTTGAAGGGCACCGGCTCCGCCTGATGCTCCTTGTCCGACTTGATGTCCGCGAGCCGCGGATCCTCGCCGCGCGCGCGCTGCTGGTCATACGCCGCGTTCGGGTCTTGCCCCTTGCCGCCGTCGGTGTCCACGTCAGCCTCCCTGGCTGCCGACCTTGAAGGGGGCAGGCCCCTCGCTGGTCGAGTTGGTGGGGTTCGCGCGGTAGTCCTGCTCCCGCGGCTGCTGGCACTGCGGCGGCAGTCCCTCGGGGACGCTGCGCGCCTCCCGGAACTTTCCGGCCTCGGTGCCGATGCTGATGGCCTGCTCTCGTGGACTGGGCATGCTGCGCCTCCTGTCAGGGCGTGGGCGTGATTCGAAAGGGCTCGTCGTCGCGGACGGGGTTCTCCTCCGAGCCGTCTTCCAACCCGCCCGAGTTCCGCCGCTGCTCCTCGAGCAGCCGCGAATTGCGCCCGAGGCCGGGGCTCGTCTCATCGAGCCAGGGCATCGGGTTTTCTCCGGGCGCGTTGTTGATCGGCACGACGGTTCAGTCCTCGTCCTCTTCGTCGTCCTCTTCCTCGTCGTCCTCGTCCTCTTCCTCGGCCGCCTCTTCGTGATCTTCCTCGTGCTCGTCGAGAAGATCTTCGATCTCGTCGGCCGACTTCTCGAGGCTGTCCTGGAGCTTCTCGAACTTCTTCGTGAAGCTCTTGTCCTCGTCGTCGGGCAGCGTCACGCCCTTGAGCCCCTCGATCGCATCCGCGGTCTTCTTCAGCGCCGCGCAGGACGCGCACCCGCCATCGCCACCCCCGCCCTCGTCCCCGTCGGGCTCCTCGTGTCCGCCGGTGCCGCCGCTGGTCTGGCTGCCGCCGTGCGCCTCGTCATCGGCGCCGCCGTCCTTGGTTGCGTTCCGCACGTCGTTGAGCGAGTAGCCCATGCGCGCCAGCATGCGGCCCCGCCAGAGCACGCGTCAAGGGGGCGAACTCCGCGCCGGTAATCCGCCGGCGCTCGGACCCCTGCACGGAACGCCACGCCAGGGTGGGCGGGGGATGTGTCCGGCGCTGATCAGCCGAGCAGGAACCAGCGCCCCGCCTGCGGCTGGGTGACCGTGCATCCCAGGTCCGCCGACGGATGTCGTTTACGATTCTACGCGCCAGGAGATGCCGGCGACCACCACTCGACATCGTCTCTCGTCGCAACGAACCTGCAGCCGCGCGGCATCAGCGCCCGCGCGCCATCTGGTCCGGTGGTGAGCATTCGCGCGCGGCTCGGTCTCAGCGCGACATCGAAGCCCACGGTGCGCCACCCCCATGATCTGGTTTCCCAAAACCCATCTCGGCGGCGCCGGATGGTCCAGAACGACGGCGTCATGCCGGCGCTGGATTGATCAGCGCCAGAATGGCGCCCGCGGCCTGAGCCCGTGTCGCGATCGCCGATGGCGACTGGTCGCCGCCGTTCGCCGCCCGGGCCAAGTCGACGCAATAGCGCACCAGGTCGACCATCGCGATCTCAATCAGATGCTGCGTTCCGCCCGCCGTGTAGGCGCGCGCGGAGAGCTCGCGCAGGAAGCGCGCGCGCGGACCCAGCGGACTGCCATTCCGCGCCTCTGCGCCGGGCCGAGCGAAATCCTCGACCTTCCAGGCGACCTGGATGCCGTACCGGGCATAGATCACGGTCTTGATGGCCTCCAGCTTCCGTCCGTCGTACACCGCCGACGTGGACGCCATGGTGCTCTGCGACCCCTCCGGGCGCTTCACCTCCACCAGCTTGGTTTCGGCGTTGAACGACCAGACGATGTCGCGCGGCTCTGTCATCCAGCCCGCGTCGTAGGACAGCAGGCAAACGAAGGCCCGCAGATCAGGATCGGCCTTCCAATCTTTCTCCGGCTCGGCGGGCGCCGCTGGGGTGGCACCCGGCTCGATCAGCGCGGCGGCGCGGCCCGTCGGCGCGGGCTCGTCGGTCAGCGGGGGTCGAAACTTGCCGCGTTTCTTCGGCACGGTCACGAGGTGCCTCGAAAGCCTGCCCGGATGATTCGATTGATCGATTCGCCCGCTGCGTAGCCCATCGCGCGCATGTGGGCTTTCGCCGCCTCGTTCGCATCGCGCGTCTTCGCTACCAGGTTGTTCACGACGAGAGGATCGGCACCATCGAGAATCGCCTGGGCCCGGAACGCCTCGAGCTCCGGCACGAAGTCCGCCGGCAACGGTCCCGGACCGATCCACGTCAGGGACGCGTGCCAGCGGTCGAGTCCTTTCAGATCTCGCCAGGCAACACAGGCCGCGGTGATGTCGTCGAAGACGCGCTCCTCCTGCGCGTAGCCGTAAATCAGCTTCCAGGCCATGTCCGAGATACTACGCGCC
Organism: uncultured Myxococcales bacterium; assembly: GCA_964589215.1. Classification (GTDB taxonomy): domain Bacteria; phylum Myxococcota_A; class Polyangia; order Fen-1088; family Fen-1088; genus JADGRB01. The sequence continues at coordinate 15,817 of CAZPUH010000492.1, forward strand.
CAGCCCGGCCGTGGTCGGCTTGACCTCGCCGCCGCTCGCCACGGTCGCCGGCGCCCCCCATTCCGGCAGCCAGCTGACCATCACCTCGCGGTCGTGCGGACGGTTTGGCGGGTGCATGTACTCGACCGTTCGCACCACCTCGCCGGCGGCGTTCTTCACCTGCCAGATGAACGGCGCCAGGACGTCGACGGTCTGCCCGTCCAGATCCTTCGAGTCGTCCCCCTCGCGCACGTCTCTGGTGGCGACCAGCCGTTTCATCAGCCGCGGCGTGGCGCGCCGTTTGAAATCGACCATCCCTCGCTGGGCGGCCGCGTTGGTGGCGTAGCTCATTTCGGTTCTGACGATGCGCTCCGCCCGCCAGCGCTGCCCCTCGAACAGGCCGTGCAGTGGGTTGGGATCGAGCAGGCGATCCACGGCCTCGTCCACGGTCTCGGCCTGCACCATCGACTGCGCGAGCCCGTTCCGGATCGCGTTCAGCGCCTGGGGCCCGTAGAGCTTGGAGCTGCGCCTGAAGCGATCGAGCAGGGTGGGCGCGATCTCCGGATAGACGCCGCGCACCACCGCCAGCTGGGTCGCCTGGATCACCGGCGTCATGCGGCCCATCGCACCCTCGACCTTGCCGATCATGTGCGCGACCTGGCGGGCGCCGGTGTTGGCGGCGAGCTCGCCCGTCTGTTCGATGTGCCGCCGGAGCGGTTCCTCCATGTCCTTGATCGCGCTCGTCACCTGGGCCAGCACCGCCCGCAAATGCACCACGCTGAAGTTGTCGGCGCCCGCGGTCACCTGCAACAGGCGCAGGCGCTTGGCCAGCTCCTCGCGCGCCTGAACATAGATCGGCTTGAGCCGGCCCACCGCCCGGACGTCGGTCAGCCCAGCCAGTTGGGCGCGCTGCAAGTCAACAACCTGGCGGATGAGCGGGAGCGGAGACGGCACGCGCCGATCCTACATCGGAAGAAGTGCCAGCAGCCGCCGGCCCCTTTCCGTGACTTGGGCTCCGGAGATGCACGGGCCTCCTGGAGGGGACGGAGCGCGGCGTCCCGCGCTCACGATGGCCTTTCGGCTCCACCCAATCCGGCTGGCTGCTGGCACGCCGGAGATACTACGCGGCGGCGTTCGTTACTGCGCGCGCGGCGTGAATACCGCCCACTTATCCAGGTGGATCTCCTGGTTCGTGCTGCCCGCCGTGATCTCGGCGACCATGCGAGCCGACGCCGGCCCGTTGTTGAAGTTCGTCAGCGTCGTCATGGTCGGGCCAACCAGCGCACCGTCATAGATCAGCTGCAGCGCCGTGCCGTTGAAGTACACGCCGACGTCGTGATACGCGCTGTCGAACGAGACCCCGGTGTCAACGACCGTCGTCGATCCTGCTGCCGCCTCGAGCAGGATGTGCGTCGTGGAGCGCACGCCATCGATCATTGCGCCGACGTTCGCCGTCCCGCCCGTGAGCGCGGCGAGCTGGAAGAAGGTGTTGGCGTCCGGGGTAGTGGCGACCTTGACCCGGCTGACGATTGCCCAGTGGGTCGTGGTGTCGTTCGCGACGAGAGCGTTCCCGTTGCTGTTGTTCAGGATGGCGACCGCAACGGAGGTAGCGCCGGTCTTGATCTGCAGCACCCCCCCCGTCTCGGAGGTCAGTACGTTGACCGCGCCCGTCGAGACGATCGTTCCAACCGTTGACGCCAGGGTCTTGGTCGCCAGCTCGTCCTGAAATGGAATCGAGTCGATAACGGAGTCGGTTCTGTTCAGGAAGGCCAGATACCGGCCGAACCAATCCGCGTATCTCGGCGTCTGCTGCCATTGATTGTTCCCGGCGCCGTACTTCTCCCACGCCTGCGTGCCAGCTCCATTGAGCACAACGAAGCCAAGCGGCGCAGCCAGACCGCCATCGGCGGTGCTCGGATCGAAACTGACGTACTTTTCCGGCGGCGTGACGATGCCGACGCGTGCGTTGTTGCCGCTGCAGGCCGCGATCAGGGCCAGCGAGGCGAGAGTGGCCAGCAGGAGCTTTTTCATACGCAGAAGCATCCGCCTGAGCTGGCCCTGCCGTCAACCGGGCCTACGCGGCGCCGCGCATCGGTGACGGTTTCTTTCCGTCTTCGATCTGGTTCTCTCGCGCGTGCACGCCGCCCTTGCCCGTATGGCACTCCTCGCAGAGAACGTGGAGCGCGTCCACCTCGTTCACGTGCCCCAGTTCGACGCCCTTTTTCAGGTCGCCTCGCTTCCGGGCCTCTGGATCCTCTGCGATTTCCTTGGGATGGCCCGAGATGTGGTCGAGGGTGATGTCCTTCTTTGGGGTCGGGCAGTGGCTGTTGGTGCAGCGCCACTTGTCGCGGCGGAACACCTCGAGCGCGATCGCCGGGTCAACGCCCCCCTTTCCGTCCTGCGCCAGCGTGGCGCCGTGCTTCTTCGCCTCGCGTTGGATCTGCCGGACGATACGAGCGTTGCGGCGCGCCTTCAGCGCCTTGCGTCGGTCGCGCTCGCCCTTCTTCACGACTGAGGCGACAGCCTCGCGCGTCGCCACCGGCTATTCCTCCTTGGTCAGCGGCACGCTTCGCAGAGCAGGGGCGCCGCCGCGCCAGTGCGCGGCCTGGACCGGATCATGCGGGCTGACGCCCACCTGGGCGGCCGCCTCGGCGTCCGGCACCAGCGCATTGAAGAACTCCGGCGGCACGCGGTTGTCCTCCGGCATGATGTCGGCCAATCCGTCGAGCATGGTCTGGTAGGGATCGGCCAGGCTGCCATTCGCGTCCAGCCCCGGCCGCAGGAGCTGGGAGGAGCCGCGGCGGAGCGGCGCCAGCGCGTGTCCTGGCGGCAGGATGCCGGCCGGCACACCGGACGGAGCCGCGGGCAATCCGTGTGCGGGCCGGCCGCTGGCATCAACCAGCCGCGACGAGGGGGCCGGCGGTGCCGCGACCTGCACCATCCGGAACCCGTGAACGGAGTCCGGCACCCAGGCGTAGCCGTCAGGTGGCGCCGGGAGGCCCTGCTGCGGCTGTCGCGCTGGCTGCGTCGGCGCTGGGGACTGGCGCTGCGGCGGCCCCGACTTGAACATCCGCTGCAGGTCGGCTCGGCTCGGCATGCACCGAGGATACACCCGGGCTTGGGTAGGCGGGAGCCAGGTGGATACCGAGTTCCGCTGCTAACCGCGTGAAATTAGGCTGCTCACTTTCATCGTCAATTATTGCGTCGACCAGTGGTTTGCCGGGCAGCGTCCAGGGCGTCATCAGGCTCCAGACCCCCTCCGCCTCAAGGAACGCGCGCATCTCCTCGAACAGCCGCCAGGCGAGCTCGGCGGCCTCCGGCGCGCGGCCGGTCTCCCAGAAATCCTCCGCCTCCCAGCCGCCCGGTCCTTCGGCGTTGGCCAGATGGCAGGCTGGCGCGCAGCGGCACGAGAACAGCCAAATCCGAACGCCGGCCGCTGCGCAGCCCAGCACGAACTCCTTGGCGCGCGGCCGCCAGCGCATGGGCGCGCCGCGCTCGACCATGGTGGCGTCGAAATCCAGCGCGACGACGCGCGCGCCGTCAGCAGCCGGCACGACCCACCCTGGCGCAGGTGGCGTCGCAGGCGCTGCATCGCCACCAGGACGTCCTGGCCCGCCGCCACATCGGCGGCGTCAACCACTTCCGCTTCACGGCCGCCCGCCGACCGCGGCCGCCCGCTCCAACTCGCTTTCGTAGGTCCCCAGCTGGTCGGCTGCGGCCTGCTTCGCCTCGGCCTCCGCCTTCGCCACCTCACCCTCGACGTCCTGCACGCCGTAGAACGGCGCCACCCGGCGTGCCGCCGTCGCCCGGGTGATGAACAGCGCCGCCTGGGCCTTCGCCGCGTTCTGGATCACCTGGCCCTTGTCGGCCTCGGTCGGCGGGAACCATGGGCCCCACAGGATGCTGACGTAGCCCCCCTCGCCCAGCGTGTACGGCTCCAGAGATTCATCGCCGGTGTCGGGGTCCTTCTTGCGCCGGAGCGGCAGATCGAACTGGACCACACCGATCCGTGGGTTGCCGTCCTCGTCCGGCGGCAGCTGACGTGGCGGCTGGCTCAGGAACTTTTGCGCCATGAAGACCACGATCTCCATCAGCGCCTCGATCGCCTCGCCGTACTGCTCGCGCAGGTCACCGGCCTTGGCCAGCATCGGCGCAAACCGGAGCTCGAGCGCCTCCGCGCTCTGCGCGGCCGCCATTGTTTCGTCGTTCGGAATCACCACCCCCGTAATCGTGTCCGTGTTCGCCTGCAGCTTGGTCGACAGCTCCAGCCCGGTGGTGACGCCGGCGCCTGACATCTCCATGTACTTGGCGCTCCCCTGCAGGCCGGTCTCGATGCCGTAGCGGGAACCTTTCTGCAAACCCTGTTGCTGCGCGACCTGGTTCACCGCGTGCGGATCGGTCGACGTCACGACGGTGGGGTCCATGTTTCCGAGCGTCGAATAAGCCGCCTGCGACAGGATGCGGTCGTCGGTGTCGATCGACTGGTAGGCGCCGTCGCAATCCGACTGCCCGTCCTCGGTCCCCTCCTCTTCGACAGCAGTGTTCAGGATCCATACGCCAGGGAAGCGGCCGAGATTGTGTTGAACCGCCAGCCCTTCTTCCGGAACCCACGACGCTGCTGGGTTCGCGATCGCGTCGTCGAACGCGACCTCCTTGTAAATGATGTCGCTCTTCTCGGTGATGATCCGCCGACACAGGTAATCGACCATCTCCGTCCCGATGATCTCGCCCTTGTCGTTGACCTTGTTCCGCTCGCGCACCGTCCGATACATGATCAGCAGGCCCGCCAACGAGCGATCCCGCGGGTCCTTCCAGACGGGCGTGCAGAACTTCGAGTTGTGCACCTCAAACGACCAGCGCCCCTCCCGCAGGTGAACGGTCATCGCCACCGATCCGATGCCGCCACCCAGGTTCCGTGCCGCACGCATCTTCGACCAGAACTTCGCCTTCTTGCGCACCGCCTCGAGGAAGGACGTCGTGTCCTCGTCGCCGTCGACCACGATCTGCGGCTTGCTCCGTTCGTTGAAGAGCAGGTTGGTGAACCGCTCGGTGGTCACCTTCGCCCGCCGCGTCGGCGCCGTCGGCCGCTTGTCCCTGACGTCGAGTTCTGGCCCGCCGCCGGTGGGAACCGTGCCACTCGGGTAGACGGCTTCGGCGGAGATCGTCTCCTTCGCCCGGGCCGGCATGTCGAACCAGTCGGTCTCTTGGTGGTCGTACTCCCGGCAGGTCAGAAACGCGTGCTTCCGATCGAGCGCTTTGAATCGCTCGGTCTCGTGGAAGACCGCCGTCCTCTGCAGGTGCTGGATGACCTGGTCGTCGGTGGGCTTGAAGGGTGCCGGCGCCGGCCGGCCATCAACGGTGGTGCTCACGCGCTCCAGCCTACGCCGGGCGGCCCATGTACCTCAACACGACCCGTCCGAGCCAGCGCAGCGCGCGCCGCCAAGCCCGCGGCCGAACCGGTGGCGCCGCCTGCCCGGCGACCCATCGCTCCAGCGGCGTGGGCAGGGTCGGCGCCGTCGATGGGTAGATCGGGACTACTTGCGCTCGCGGGACCGGATTAGATCCTGCTTCGAGATCTTGCCCGCGCGCAGCTTTGCCTGCAGCTTGTAGTCCCGCAAGTACCGGTCCAACGACTCGGGCCCCTCCGGAAAGCCCGTGGCCAGATCGCGCGGCGTGAACGCCAGCAGGGGTGTCGGATTCGGCCATCGCCACTCGCCCTCCGTCTTGAGCTCGACGCCCGGCAGCTGCAACGCCTGCAGCCGCGCCAGCGGCCACCACTGGAACCCGTGGTACTCCAGGCACTGCCGATAGGGCTCGTCAGTGCGGCCCTGGGCGTTGTCGTCCTGCCACTCCCTCGCCTGCTTCGGGTCGAAGATGGGCTTGGTGACCGTGTTCGTCGCGTCCTCGCCACGCCGGATGCGGTCGAGCGTCTCCGCGAACTCCTTGTCGCCACTTCGCGCGGCGTCGACCGCCGCCTGCTCGAGAAAGCCCATCGCAGCTACTGGCCCCGCGTCACGAGCTTGTTGATCGCGTCGCGGATGTCCGTCCGCCCCATGTCGTGGGCGGTCATGGCGGCGTTGTCGATGGCCGCGTCGCGACCCTCGATGAAGGCCCGGCAGCGTCCGAACGCGCCCGCCCACCAATTCTTCAGCCAGACGGCTGCGCGCGCGGCAAGTGGCGGATGGTAGACCGGACCGTCCTTCTGTGGCCGCGCCAGCCCCCGCAGGCGCCGCGCGAACCGGTCCGGCGCTTCGTTGTCGAGCTGCTCACGGATGTCGTCGCCACGCATGGCTCAGGGGCTCCGGCGCGCGTTCCGAGCCGCGATCTGCTCCTCTTCCGACGTCAGCCCCGGATTCGTCGCGAAGAGCGGCTCCAGGCCGTCGGTCTTGCAGCGCTCCAGCACCGTCTCGGCGGCCTGCGCCGCCTGCGTGCTCGACGCCCTGACCTCCAGCCTGACGTAGTCCTCCGGCTTGGCCTGCCAGGTCTCCACGCCCGCCTTCCGGCAAACGACGTGGAAGTCCTGCATGTGCTCCACCCGAAACTCGGCGTTCTTGTCCTTGGGCTGCTCCGACATGCCGACAAGGCTACGCCGGCCGACCCAGGCGGGGAAGCGCGATTTACGTCGGCTGCTGACAGACCTGCGAAGCCGGACAGTGCCCCGGCCGGCAACCGCCCAGACATTCGCGGCAGGAACAGTGAACGCCGTCGCCCGGCGGGCAGCGCTCGTCGTGACACGCCTGACCAGCATGCCAGTGCAGGTTGTCGCCGGTATCGATCTCGTCGTCCGGCAGCGTCCACAGACTCAACTTCCCCCGCACCGGCTTCGAGCTCGCCGGCCTGACGTCCGCCAGCTGCCATCCGAACGGACCGACAAAGTGGATGTTGTTCGCATCGGTCACGACCCCCACGACGCGAACGGTGCAGACGATGACGCCGCGCGGGAAGTCCTTTCGGTCGAACTTCTGACCGGTCAGCTTCTCGACGCGCGCGGCTCCTTCAGCGTCCCAGCCCTGTCCAGCGTGAATCGCGAAGCGCGTGCCGTCCGCAATGGCCCGCGGCGGAGGATAGCTCCGGTTCTCGAACGCCTTCACGCCGCGCGCGATGAGCGTCGCCCAGGGCTGTTTGACTGTCAGAACTCTCACTGGCGCACCGCCCAGCGCACGAATGATGAGAACGACGCGCGCCGCTCGGCTTCCGGAGTCTTCTCGGGGAACCAAGCGGCCACTTCGATCTCGCGTCCGAACGGGGCGCAGATCGCGACCGCTCGCACCTCGCCAGTCGGTCGGTAGAACGGCCCGACCGCGTGCGGCCCCCGCCTGACCTCGGCCTCAGCCTCGTCAAGCGCCTGCTCGCGCGTCGCGTTTCCGGGCACGTGCAGGATGCGCGTGCCGCCCACCCATGCCTCGCCGATCCAACTGGCCGCCGACCGGTACGCGCGCAGATCGAATCCGCCAGACCACTTCATCGTGCACCTCCGGACGTTCTGACGTTGGCGAGAATGCTGACCGGCCGCGACAGCAGCCGCGCGAAGTCGCGTTCCGGCCGCGCCTCCGGCCGGATGATCGCGAGCTCGAACGGCCTGGCCAGCAGCGCAGCAAAGACGCTGCTGGCTTCGGCCGCGCCGGCCGGCCGAGTCTGCACCGCGGCGTTCACGCTGCACCCCCGACCGATTCACGGGTGTCGCACGGCGCGCTGGCGGCGTTGCCGCGCGCATGACCGGCGCAGAGACAGCCCATCGACGCGGCGCACGGCGGGATCGCGCGCTCCGGCACGCGCGCGACGTACTTCGATCGCGACCGGAACGACACGATCGCGGTCAGCGACGGCCGCGCGGACGGGGCTGCAACGGGCGCAGCCTGCGCCGGTTTGACGATCGCCGGCGGCGGAGACAGCCGGCGCGCCGGACCGGCCTTGAGTCCGAACATGATGGCCAGGTCGTCGTACGTCACGATCTCCGAGCCGGTTCGGTGCACGACGCGGAAACTGGCCCCCTTGAACAGCTTCTGGTCCGACCACTTCCGGACGATGCGCGTGGCCTTCGCGGTATCGTTCGCGTCGGCGTTCACCGACATCTCGAACGTTCCGAGCTTGCAGACAACGCGCGTGACGGTCTCTGGGATGTTCAGCACGGGACGGCGTTCCTTGGCCGGTCTCCAATTCAGTCGCGACATGGACACACCTCTGACGTTGAAGTTGCCGCGCGCGTCGTGCGCGCGGCTGGAGTCGAGCTACATGGCTTCGTGGGCTCCGTGCGGGCCCCGACCGGAGTCAGGGCCCGAGGCGGAAACTACGAAGCGAGGAACGTCTGGGCGGCCGCCGCCAGCGTCCGGTCGCTGACGTCGCCGAACCACGCGTTGCTGAGGCGCGTGTCGTTGTCGTTGCCGCGCTGCCAGGTCAGATACTCCGTCGCCGCGTTGTAGGCGGCCCAGGCCGTGCCGCGAACGCCGGGGGCATCGTTGCCGCGACCGGACTCGAACAGCTGGGAGACCGTCTCGAACACGCGCGATTCGCGCTCCTTGGTCGTCGTGAGCGTCGAGCCGGCCGAGACGAAGTCACGCGACATGAGCGCGTCGAAGCTGTCGCCCTCGACGGCCGACTGAGCGGCCGCGATCGCCGCGTCGCGCTTCGCCTTGACGCGCCGGAACACGCGGTCGACGAAGGTCCGGAGCGAAGCCTCGGTGACGTTGACACTGGCCAGTGCGCGGAACACCTCGGCCGCTTTCTCGAAGTCGTGGTCAACGCGATCGATCGTCTCTTGCACGAGCTTCAGTGCGTCGCCGCTCTTCGCGGTGTGCCGGATCTTGATCGTCGCGGTGCGACGGTCGGCGATCGACGCGCTCAGCGTGTTCTGGCAGACGACGCGAATCGGAGTCAGACCGACGTGCAGGGCAAGCGAGCCGTCGTGACCGTTCGCGACCAGCAGGTACTTGGCGACGCGGTCACCAGCCTTCGGAACGATGACGGAGTCCTCGCGAGCGATCTTCGCGAGCATCCAGACGCGCGCGCCCTTGCGAAGAGAACCGGCCGTCTCGATGCTCACGGCGCGTTGCTCGACGAACGGCGCGAAGAACTGAAACGCGTCGGCGTTCTGGACCGGACGGTAACCGCAACCGACCGTGCCGAGCACGCGGTTATCCGAGCTCCGGATCGTCGCGTAGCGGTCGACCGCGGTGCCGTCCGCCAGCTGCAGCTGTTCGAGCCGGACCGACCAGTCGAGACCGGCGAGCTTGAGCGCCTCGGCGATCGACTCCGGCGCGGTCTGCAAAGCAGTGCCGAGACCGTGCCAGGGGGTCTCGCCGACAAACATCATGTTCTCGATCTCGTGTGCCATTTGACGTCTCCTCGGTTCGGTGGCGGTGGGGTTCCGGCTCTTCGTTTCGTGCCGGCTACACGAGACAGTCTAGCTTCTCCGTAATTGTTGTAAATGTCTTTTCCCCGTCAGCCAGGGAATGGTGACGCCGGGCGCTACCAGCTGGCTAAGTCCGCAATACGCGCGGGGATAGCCACCGTCAATCCGGCTGGCTGCGGCCGGCATTCGCGCATCTGCAGCATTTCAATGAGCTCGGCCAGCGGCACGTTCCGGACGCCGAGCGGCCGGTTACCGTGGTAGAGAACCGCTTCCGGTCGCCGCAGCGCCGCGATCCCGTTTTCGATTGCTTTCGGTGACGTGACCGTCCACCAGCCGACGATGACCAACAGGTCGCAGCCGTCGACCAGCCGCAGGAAAAATTCCTTTTCGCGGTCGCCGAGACCGACGGCATCGAAGTCGACGCACCAGCGCAGGCACGGTGCCTGATCCATCAGCGACAGCATCAGCCCCGTCCCGCAAGCGACCAGCACGCCGGAGCTTCCGCGGCGCCCGTAGTCGACGATCGGGACGTCCGCGATCCGCGCTGCGGTGCCCGGATCGATCCAACGACCTACGTGGCCGGCATCTCGGCGCAGGTCTCGAGTAGCTCCTGCGCCGCCAGCGCGGGCATCGCCGGACCCACGTACTCGAAGCTGGCCGTCATCCGGAGCGCGGCCCGCGTGCCCTTCATGCGCTGCCGCAGATCCGCCGTTCCGCCACCCGTCGGGTTCAGGGACGGCGCGCGCCGCAGGACGTAGTTCTTGTTCTTGAGATTCGCCGCGATCTCCGCCGGGTGGGCCGTGTTGCAAAACGCCCTGTATCCTAACCCGACCCACATCGCCGACGTGAACTCCCGCAGCGCGGCGCCGATGCCGACGCCCTGAAAGTCGGGCAGGCACACCGTGCGGTGCCCGCGCCGGATCTTCCGCTCGTCACGCGTGCGTCCGACGAACGGCAGCCACGAGTGCCAGGCGACCGGCTGACCGCGCCAGAAGGCGACGAAGCACACCGCCGCGGCGCTGTGGGCGCCGGTCAGATAGTGATGCGGCTTGAAGAGCCCCCACGCGGAATGATGGACGCGGTTGATCGTGAGCTCGATGGGCGGTCGCCGTCGAACCGACCTCCATGTGAAGCGCCGCTCAGCCGGACGGTAAACCCAATCCGGTTGAAGCCAGCGTTCCACGTCGTCGTGACAGGTCACGGCGACCAGCTTCTGGTTGCGGCGGCGCACGGTCTTCGCCAGAGCGGCGCTCCCGATCTGCGCCACCGTGCGGTCGACCACCGAGGTGAACTCGTCGATCACGGCCAGCTCCGGAAGCTCCGCCAGAAGGCGCGCCAGCGACACACGGAACTGCTCACCGTTCGACAGAACGTGAAAGGGACGCACCCACGCCGGCGGCGAGCTGAAACCCACCGAAGACATCAGCGCGGTCACGTCCTTGATCGACATCGCGGCGGGGAAGGCGTCGAGGACGCTGCGGTCCTTCGGCCAGCGCATCTCGCGTCCCACCAGCTTTGGCCAAAAGTGGCGCGCCACGCTCGACTTGCCGCAGCCGCTCGGCCCCGTGATCAGCCCGATGTTCCAGGACTTCTTTTCGATCGGCAGGTCGGCCTCTAGCACCACCTCCGAGCGCTCCGCCGCGGGCACGTCGAAGATCCCTGACATCTGCTGGACCCGCGGCGACACGATGATCGGCGCGCTCAGCTTGATCGTCGCCTTCATCAGGTCACGATCGCCCGGGTCTTCAGCCCCATCGCCTGGAACCGCTTGAGCAGCTGCACCTGCTGCTTTTCTCCCTTGCACTCGACCACGATCGAGTAGGTCGACTTGATCTCCGGGATCGCCGGCTCTCCCACCTTTGCCAGGAAGCTGACCAGCTCCTTCTCGCGCACGCCTGTGCCCACCAGATCGCCGTCCAGCTCGGCTAAAATCTTCCCCATCGCGGCGTTGTCGTACCCGCCGATCTCGCCGATCCGCTGGGTCAGGACGTACTTCTTCAGCTGGCGCAGGTTCTTGAACGACATCCCGCGCATCGTCCAGACGAACCACTCGCCATCCTTGTCCAGCACGCGCGCTGGCGGTGGCTCGCCTGCCTCCTTCATCGCCGCCAGCTCCTCGACCCGCCCGTGCCCGGCGAACAGGAAGCCGCTTTTTTCGTCGATGCCAGGCGTCTCCACGGCGCCGTGTTCGCGGTAGCTGTCGCCGATCAGATCCAGCGCGTGCTTCTTCGGATTCCACGGCGCGCGCCGCTTGAGGAGCTCGGTCAGCGCCACGCGCTCGAGGCGAGGTTCGCCAACCGGTTCGATCTTCGCCGCCTTCTTCTTCGCGGCCGCCATCAGGCTTCGCCGATTTCGTACGCGTGCAGCTCCTCGCCGTCCGGCAGCACCACCAGGGTGGCCGGGTGGGGGTGCACGAGGTTGCCCAGGATCTGGCCGACCTGCTGCAGCCAGCCCTTTTCGGCCGCGTCGACCGACTTGCGGTGGATCGTGAAGATGACCCCCTTGCGGTCGCCGCCCAGGTTCACATCGATCCGCTTGACCGGCAGCGCGTCGCCGGCGATCGCCTCGACATCGACCGGCGCCACTTCGACCACCCGCACGTGCTTGGTCGGCCGGTCGGCGTCCTTCGCGCGCTGTTCACAGACTGTGCAGCCATTCTTCACGGTGCGCGTGGGCTTGCCCAGGGTGGGGCAGCGACATTGGGCGATCACGCGCCCGCAGGAACAAATGACCGTCGCGTGTTCGTGCATCTGCCCCGGATACTACGCGCGGTCGCCTACCGGCGGGTGAAGTTCCGGCGCAGCGGCACCCCGCCCCCCTTAGGTGACCACTTCGCCAGCGCATCGCGACTAAACCACCACGCCATCACGCCGTCGCTCGTGGCGAAGACGGGGTAGTTCTTCACCTCCTCCTTGAACCGGCACCAGTGGCACGGGCAGGTCGACTCGTGCCCCTCCCATTCGCCGCCCGGAAAGATCCAGGCGCCGTTGTTCATTTCGACCTCGAGCACCGGCAGGCCGACGTCCGGATCCGCCTTGTTCGAACCGGTCGTGAAGGACTCGACCTTCGGCCAGTAGGGCAGGTCGGCCTCCTTCACCCAATCGACCAGCGCCTCCTGGTATCCGTTGTTCTCGACCTGAATCCACTGCGGACCCAGCTCCTGATCGACGATGCCGATCTGGCGTGCGGTCTCGGGCGAGCTCCAGGCGCCGAACCGGACATCCAGCAGCCCGCGCCGGTTGTTCGCCATCAGCCCCACGGTGACGATCGCCACGCCGGGCCGGCGCTTGCCGGACAGGTCGACCCCCGTGTAACAGAGCGGCTTGCGGGCCCGGAGCTCGCCGGCCGTCAGGCCGTGCTGGATGCATTTCTCGAAGCTGGGGAACTTCAGGTCGCCCGGCGCGACCGCCTGCATCAGGTAGCCCTTTTGGAAGGTCGCCATGTCGATCATGGCGTCCTGGAGCTTCTGCTTTCCGTGCTTCAACTCCCAGATCGGAAGAGACGGCAGCCGGATCGAGTGGTTCGGCACCGGCTACCCCGTCGTGAACGCGGGCGGCATCGGTGCCAAGGAATCGGCCAGCGCAATCGGCGGCACCACCGCGCCCGCCACGCCCGCGGGGACCGCCAGCGGCGAGACCGGCAGCAGCAATGGCGGGACCCGCGCCTCCACGACGCCCCACGCCACGTTGCGCCACCACGCGGCAACGTAGGCATCCTTTCTGAGCCCGTAGTCGGGCATCCAGGCGTGCTCGGCAGCGTCCAGGGCGACGATTACAGGCGCGTTCGCCGGCGCCCCGCTGTCATCCCCCTCGAGGACCATGTTCCGCAGCCTGCCGCCCCGGCCATCGCGAACCGCGAGCACCCAGCTGGCGGCCGCGCGCGCCGCCTGGCGGAAGTCCGCCGCCCAGGCGTCGACCGACCCGAAGGCTTCGACCGCCGCGGCCGTGAACGCCGGGCCAGGTCCGGCGGCGCCCGCGCCGCGCGCCAGCCCCTCGAAGTAGAGTTCGTGCAGGACGACCGCGTTGTGGACGGCCGGCAGGCGCCGGCGGGCGGCATCCGCGGGGCTGGGCCCCGCCTCCCGGCCCAGGAATTCGCCCACGGTGAAGTCCAGCGCAGTGAACGGCACTCGGCGGCCCACCCGTTTGATCGGCGCGGGTCCGTAGGCCATCCCCTGGCCCACCAGCATGTCCTCAACCGCCAGGAGCTTGGCCAGCGCGGCGGGCCGGTCGGCGTAGGTCTCCCGCCACCGCGAGCCGGGGTCCAGCCAGCAGGCGAACGTCTCCGCCCAGTCCTCGTCGGGGTGCTTCTGGCCGTAGTGCGCCAACGGCGCGCTGGCGTTCTGCGCGATGTAGGACACGTAGGCATCGCTGGCGGCCGGGTCGGGCGTGAAGTCGTCCTGGTAGGGCGCCGCGAAGTTCCCGAAGGTCTCCCCCCACTTGATCCGCTGGTACAGCAGGTAGGCGTAGCCCAGGGCGTGTCCGAGCTCGTGACGCAGGATGCGCAGGACGTCGTCGACCGAGTACCGCAGGAAGTTGTCGTTCACCAGCGCCCAAAGGGCGTCGCTCGCCAGGTACCAGGGCAGGTTGATCGAGACCGCCTGATCGGCCGTCCAGAAGTCGGAGTCGCCCACGTACCAGGACGGCCGCCAGGTGATGCCGCGATCCTGCAGCTCCCCCTCCACCTGGGCGATGGCTTCGGCCAGCTTTCCGGTCGGCTCGAGCAACGGCAGGTCCCGCACCGGGGTGACCAGCAGCTGGTGGGCTTCCGCCGCTGGCAGCCCGCCGGTTGACCGCGCGCTGGCGCCAGCCACCGCGTCGAGCTCGGCCATCTCAACGACGTAGCGCCGATAGAGCTCCAGATGGTCGGCTAGCACCCGGTCGGAGATCCCGACCAGACCGCCCGTCAGGAGCGCCGTGAAATCACGCGGCGCGGCCGGTGCCGGCGCCTGCTTTTCCTCGGCGGCCCAGCGGCGCGCCATCGCGGGGTGTGTCGCCCACATCCATCTTCGTTGCTTGGCGCTCTGCCATGGCATGCGCCCCAGGATACTACCGTCGTGTCGCCCGCCGTTGAAGCCGGTCGCGCTGGCCGATGACCAGACACTCCGGACAGGTCACCATCGACAGCTCCACCGTCAACGGCGCGGCCGGAGACCAATCCGCACCGCACCGCGCCCGGAAGTTCGGCCCCAGCAGGTGCATCACGCGCGCTGGCCTGTGGTCCGGCTTTTCCCTGCGGCCGAACAGGCGCCGCGCCCAGCTGAACAAGCCCATGCCCAGATACTACGCGCTCACAGGAGCGTCAGCTGCGGCGGCATCACGACGACCTCGTGACCGCGGTCAAGCCGACGCTCCTCGAGCGGCGTCTGCCGCAGCAGACGGATCCGCCCTTCGGTCCGCTCCCAGTCTGCCGGCCACAGCATCCACGCGTAATCGGCGCTGTCGCCGCCGGACGCTTCGATTGACGCAGGAACTCGAACGCCCACGTGTACGGCGGGTTGCTCAGCACCACCGCGACGTCAGGATCGGGCGCGTCGGTGACGTGCAGGAAATTCTCGATCCGCGCGTTGGCGCCGCACAGCCTGACTAACTCCGACCGTTCCTCCTCCCGAATCTCGAACGCGCGCCACTCCGGTGGCCGGTTGCCGGGCGACGCGTCCACGGTACGGATGATCGCGCCATTGCCCGCGGCCGGCTCGACCCACGGGCCATGACGCGTCGGTCGCCATGCCTCGAGCAGACGTCGCACGCACCAGCTGGGCGTCGTGTAGAAGTCCTCTGGCTCTCGCGGGCCACCGCGGCCGGCGGCGCTCACGAGTTGGCGACCTCGATCAGGACGCGTGCGTGGCAGACATCCGGCTCTCCCGGCGCCGGCAACGGGCACCAGCAGGCAAGGCTCCGACCCCTGAGCTCGCGCCGCGCCTGCGCGACCAGGTCCGGCATCCCTTCGAGCAATGCCCGGAACGCCTCCACGGCCGCCTCGCGCGTCGGATACCGCTCACAGACCCGGAACGGGTTGCCCCAGCGTCCCGGCCGGCTGACCACAATCGTGCCTTCAGGCTTCCGCCAGCCCTTCGCGCGCGAGAGCTGGATGCGCTTCGGCGGCGGCAACTGTGGGATCTCGACGGTCGCCCACGCCAGCATCCGCTTCCAGTAGGCGCCGTTCAGCGCGGGCGGGTCGAGCACCTGCGACCGACCGATCCACTTGTACCAGCGCACGCGCACCGGCGGACCGCCGCCGAGCAACTGCGGCTTGATCTCGAACTGCCAGCCGGTCTCGTTGCCGTCGTCGTCGACGTTGCAGTGCGGACAGCCGCCGTCACTGTCGTAGCAGTAGACGTGCATTCGAAAGCGGTCATTCTCAAAGTCGACGCCGTAGCCGTACCTCCCGCCAAGCGCACCGCCGCCCAGCTCGCCCAGACCAGCGCGCGCGAGTCGTTCCGTCAGGTCGCGCAGGTCGCGGGCGACGACGCCTTCCAGATCTTCGCCCAGATCATCCGCGGTTGGCGCCGTGATGATGCGCAGGTCGTCCGGCATTCCGGAGATACTACGCGGCGAGCTTCGGGTACGGCAGGCTCTTCGGCAGACAGCGGCGCAAGCTGCGGTCGAGAGCCCAGGCGTATTTGAGGTTTCCCGGGTGGCGCACCGGTCGCGTCAGGCGGTCGATGTCGCCGAGTTCGCCAGTCCCCCCGTAGCCGCGCAGCAGGCGAGAGACGTACTCGTGCCCGCGCTGCCGGTGCACCAGCTTCTGAATCGCCCGCCTCGGCAACACGCGCCCGTCCGGCAGCAAGCGCACGATCTCAGCCTTGCTCCGGCCGAGATAGACGCCATTCGTGGCCTGGTACACCGTGCCGACGTGGCCCGGGTGCACGAGCTCGCCCACGGCTGTCAGACGCGGCATGGGGTCCGAGAACGACACGATCCCCGCGACCTCGCGCCGGAGTTCTTCGAAGCATCGCGCGATAAACCAGGACTCCCCGTTTGCCGGCACATCGTCGAGCAACACGAGCCGGCCGAGTTCGGTGGCCTCGGTCGCCTTGACCGGAAAGACCTTCGTCAGCGTGACGTCATTCACCGGATGAGAGAACACCGCCACACCCACCAGCTGTCCCGCGCGATAGAGCCCGAACCGGAACCGCGCGGCCGGAAAGCTACCAGAGTAGTGATGCCGGATGACGAACGCCTTGGGCGTGTCGTCGTCTTCGATGCGGCCCACCTCATAGCGCCGCGTTTCGATCGGCTCACCGGCCGGACGGTACGACCCGCGCCGATCGCGCCAGCGCTGATTTACCGGTGTAATCACGGCGGCGCGGCGGTCTCCGTACCGCACTCGCCGCAGATGAATACGATCCGGATCAGATCGAGCGCCATCGGCTTGCGGCAACGTGGACACGGGCGCGGCGCTGGCGCCTTCGGACGTCCAACCCAGCCGGAGGGCAGAACCGGCGGCACATCATCGAGCTCACGCAGCCCTTCGCAATCGCTGCATTCTCCCGTCGCGCACATCAGATGTTCCTCCGGCGGTAGGCTGCGCGCGCGAAATCCTCGGGACAGACGGTTGCCGTGTAGTCGGTCGGGATCGCTCGCAGCCAGGCATCAGCGAAGCTCTCGAACCGTTCCGGCGCTGATTGCTCCAGCTCCCCCGTCTCGGTCTTGAACCAGCGGAACACCAGAATGCGGCCGGTCAGCAGGTCATCGTGGATGGTGATCAGCTCCGGCAGGATCGGCAGCGCTCCGGGCGTGACGTAGCCGGGGAAGCGGGAGACCAGGACGCGGGCGATGGCGGTCATCGCGGACCCCCGGAGTCCTGATCTGTCGTCTTCGGGATGGCTGTCGGAAGACGATCGGCGAGTTCCTGAAGCACGTGATACGCGCAGCGCGGCTGCTGCGGACACGGTTCATAGAGAGGTCGCCTACACATGCCTGATGCGACTCCAAATGCGCGCAGGACGAAACCTGCGGCTACGCTGGCCTCCCGCAATAATTCGGCGTCGGCGCCGCTCGTTTCAGAATCCATGGGCCGCCTTTTCCGCGCCGTCCGGCGTTCCCGCATTCCGAGCGACTCGGCGGCTTCCGTTCACGCAGGCCGCGCACAGCTGACCGACGTCGGGCCCTACGATGACCACGCGCCCGGTGACGCCGCACGCGGTGCAGAATCCGCTGTTCGTCGTCTTCATCGGGCGCCTCCATCCGGAGATCGCCACAGGATCGTGTTGGTACCGGAGAACACGAACGCCCTTTCGCCCAACCTGACGACCAGGTAACCCCGCAAGAAGCCATCGCCGCGCGACGCATTCTCGATTCGCGTCGCCTGCCCGGCGGCCACGCGATGGTCCGTGTACGTCTTGTCGTGCAGCCAGGTCCGCCCCTTGCCGTCCATGATGACGATCGCGAATTCGCGCTCTGCGGCGACCTTGGTCAGCCCAAGCGTCGCGATATCCCCGAGCCAATTCTCAGAAGCCATGGGCGTTCTTCTCCTCAATGGCGGGCGCCGCGTCCGGCCCCGCGTCCGCCGCCGTGACAACCGGCGCCGCGTCGTCGTCGTCCGCCGAGCCGGCGATCTCGAAGCTGGGCGGCGGGGTCGTCTCGTGCACCGGCGCCGTCCAGATCGACGACCCAGCGCTGAGCGTTCCGACCGTCTCGACTGGCACCGGTGCATGCGCCGCACAGCCGGCCAGCCCCAGAAAGATTCCGAGCGCCAGCGCGAGCCGCATCACTCCGTGTTCCTGCCGGTTCACAGCGCACCGTCCTGCTGTCGCTGCGCGCGATACTTCCGCATGAGCTCCTCGCCGGTCTCATGCTCGATCGGCGTCGTCTCCTCTTCGTCCGTCGCGACCGGAACGGCTTCGACCTCGGCGATCGGTGTACGTGCGCGGACGGCCGACAGCACCAGATCCCATGTCTCTTTACTCGGGGCGTTAACCTTCGCCTTCTTCGCAAAGATCGCTCGCTCCGGCACCGATAACGCGGCAAGAAACTCCGCGATGATCCGGTTTTGCTCGCTGGTCTCGCCGGTCGGAACGACCGACAAAATGGCCAGCACCTTGCGGCTGCGGGCCGCCTCTTCGTGCGGATTGCGTTTGCTGTTCGTCATCATCATGAGACGAGCTTAGCGCCGTCCGTAAGTGTTGTAAATGTTTTTTCGGGCGGCCGGTCAGGAAAGCTGGTTCCTTGCGATTTCTCGCTGCTTTCCAGCGACAGACGCCTGACACTTGCTGCAATTGGGACTGACATTGAATACGTGCTGACCGAGTTCGTGCGCGTCCTCGGCGATAGCTTCCGCGATCCGTCGTTCGAGCGCCACACGGTCTTCCTCCGCGCGGATCCGCTTGTCCATGCTGCGGCGCCAGCGGCGACTCACTCGTCCGGCTCCGGTTCAGACGGCGCGATCTCGGCACTGCCGTACACGCGCGCGCCGTCCGGAGCCTGATGAAGAACGACCGTCACAGGCACCCCGTGTTTGGGGATCACGATGTCGTGCGCGTGCTGGACATCGTCGGCCGCGAAGTGAACGAAGAACCTCGGCGCGCTCATGTATGCGCGGCCTCCTGCTGTTCGCCCGCGTGCAGATCAGACCACGACTTCCACCCGGCGGCCGTGAAGTCGCGCGAGTACACCTCGCTGCGCGGGAGCAGCGGCGTCTTGAAATCTGGCGCCGTAAAGACGCGGTAGTGCCACACGTCGAAACGCTTTCCGTCCGGAGAGAACGGAGGCTCTGCCCAAATGAGCCGAGTCATTCCGTCGAAGAAGATCTCACACCAACGTTTCGCTTTAGCGTGGTCGTGCGGCGCCGACTGCATCGTCTCCCTGTCGAAGAACGACAGCGACAGATGAAGGCACTGATTGTAGTCGGGGTTTTTCCACCATCCCATCGCATGCATGCCGGCGTCGCGCGTGTAGAGCAGCGTGCATCCGAACGCTGGCTCGACGCGGCGGCACCGATCGATGTACCTCGCCATGCGCCGGTCGCGATGGGCCATCCCGTCGTAATAACCGTACTGCGCCACCCGTCGCATGTCGGAGGCAATCTCCTCCATCGTCTGGACGGGTCCGCTCATGTTCCACTGTACGGGCCCGCGACCCGTCCCTTTCGCTCGGCGAAGAACTGCAGGATCTTCTCCGCTCGGTCAGCTGCGCGTCGTTCCGGATCTGCCTGCGCGATTTTCAGGATGCCGAGCACCGCGTGGAACAGCGCCTCGCCCAGATTCTCCGGCGACGGCTCGGTCAGCAGCGCGGACGCGCGCGCGAAGCTGTGCTGGGCGGTTTCTAGCGCGTGCCGGAGTCGCTCGCCTGCTCGCCTGGTGTCGGCCGCCTTCGTTCCGTTCACGGCGTCCTCGGCGTCGGAAACTCGCGCACGCGGAGTCCGCGAGGCCACTCGCGCAGATCGCCACCGTGACTGTCCATGAGTCTGATGCGCACCGGCGCACCCTGATGCTCCTCGCGAAAGCCGTTGATGTTCTCGTCGATCTGGTACATCTGTCCGTCCGGGCGTTCCGGTGGCCAGCCGTTCTCCTCGCCGTCCTCGAAGGCGCACGGCGCCAGCCGCCCGTCGTTCGGCACGACCACGTTGGCGCCCATCTGCTTCACGAACACCGCCACGCCGGCCGCCTTGCACTGCGCGACCAGCAGCTCCGCCCACGCTGGCTCGAAGCGGCGCGCGCGCTGACCGCTCTCGCCGCCCACGACCACCCAGTCGAGTTCGGGAGCGAAGCCCGAGCGAATCCACTTCGGGTTACCGCGCTCGCGGTCAATCTCAAGCCAGCTTCGCAGGTCCAGCTTGCCCAGCAGAGGTTCGGCGCTCACCCAGCGCACTGCCGCCGGCGTCGCCAGCAGGGCGGGGATGCGATCGTTTGCGGTCTCCTGGTTCTCGGCGGAGACGCCTAGGTGCACGTTCGGGAGCGGCCACTCCGGCGGATCCTCGATGAGAGGGTCCCCTCTTCCGGGCTCGAACCCGTCCTTGCTGTCGTGCTTCGTCAGGAAGGCGTTGACCTCGGGAACGCCGAACATCTCGGTTACGCAGGCGTGAATGCCGTCTCCGACCATGTCCACGCGCGACGCCCACTCGAACCACTTCCGCATCCGCTCCGCCCGCTTCGTCAGGATCTGATGCGTGTGCTGCTGCGTCGCCGCCATCACTCCGAAGCAGGCCGCGATCCATTCGTTCGACACCCAGTCGCCGAACAGGTCCGTCATGTCGCACCAGAAGATTTTCGCTGGCCGCTTGCGTGCGAGCACTGACACCAGCTTCTTCGGATTCAGCGATAGGACAGGCATGTGCTCGCCTCGCTGCTCCTGGAACTGCGGCAGCCCGAAGCGAGGTTGCATGCGCGACGCGTAGCAGTTCTTGCAGCCGGGCGAGATCTTCTCGCAGTAGTGCCCCGATCGCGCAGCGCCCGGCGCGCTCGCGGGTCTCGCCTCGATGGGGTTGACGGTGAAATTGGTCCACTCGATGAGGGTGCGATTCATTCAGGCTGGCCTCAGGTCAAGGAACGGGCATTCCGGTCCGCACGGTGTTGGATCTCCGGCCGAGGTGAACACCAGTCCGGTCTCGTCGCAGGTCTCGCAGCCCTCAGGCTGCAGATTCAGGCACTCCGGGCAAAGATCGACCTCCAGCCCATGTCGCTCGTGCGCGTGCGAAAGCCGCGCGAGCTGCTGCGCCTCCGTTCCGATCCCCAGTCGGTCACCGCTCGTTTTCACGGCCCAATCGCTCCCTCCGCCCGCTGCCGCTGCGCGGGTCCAAACTGCGCTTCGATCGCCGCCAGCACCTGCTCGACATCGCCAAACGGCGCCCCCCAGGTCGTGCCCAGCCGCGGCACCTCGACCACCACCTGGCCGGTCTCCTCGACCACGCCCCAGGTCGACTGGTTGATCGGCCAGCCGGACCGGATCGCCAGCCAGCAGGCGTAGGCGCGCTGGACACGGTCCATCCGCGCGTGACCGGCGCGTCGCTGTTCGTCTGGCGGATTCAGATCGAGCATCAACGCCTGACCTTTTTGCACCGCTTGCAGGTGGCGCATCGCGGATCGAGCGTCCAGAGCAGCCCCCGCCGGCCGCCCGCCAAGCGCTTGGTCCAGTCGCCGATCGGGCGCGCGCGGCGCTCGTGCCGGATGTAGTCCCGGCAGATGGTGCAGCCGCGTGGGCTGTGCTTCGTGGCGCCGGCGGGAATCATTTGACCCACCGGATACTACGCGCGCTGGCGCGCGGCGCGCTCAGGTCCGGATCGGTTCGAGCCGCAGCCGAGCCACCGCGATTTCGTTCGTGGGCTTCACGTGCTGGATCGGCACCAGCGTCACCCGTCCGACCGGCACGTCCTCGTCCCCCGCCGTCACCTCGAGCTCGACCAGCTTGGGCTCGCCCAACACCTTCGTCGGGTAGCCCAGCATGATCGCCTGCACCGTAACGTCCCGCCCGCGGTGCTGGACGGTGGCGCGGACCTCAGCTCTCCGGTCGATCAGCGTCATCGCCCGTGCGATGCCGGATGCGCGCCGCCCGCGTGCGCCAGGCCGATGACCGTCAGGCCGGCGAACGCCAGTGCGCCGGCCAGGATGATGGCGGACCAGACGCGCGACATCAGCGGCACGCGTCGATCGCCGCGCAGCTGGATGCGGCGCTGCGGCAGCCAAGATCCCAGGTGGCGATCCCGGTGCCCTGCACGTTGGAGCACACCTCTTCGCATGACGCGCCCTGCGGCGTCGGCTGCGCGAAGGGGCAGCCGAGACGGCGCCCGTTCTGGCAGACGGCGGCGCAGGTGCCGGGCGCGGCGGCGGCATCGCTCGCATCTGGCGTCACCGGCGGGGGCGCGGGCGGGCAGCCGGGGCAGCTGGCCAGCACGAGGAATGCCAGCAAACCGATCGCGCGGATCACGGCGTCACCCCCTGGTAGTCGGCGAACCACAGATCGTTGGTCGACTCGTCCATCAGGTACTTCGGTGTCATCCAGAACATCCCCCGGTCGCCCCAGCCCTCGGACCAGGAATTGACGACCCTGAATTTCACGCCGCCCACCACACCCGGGTCGAAGACGGCGCGGACGATCCGCATGCAGTGCCCCCCGTCGATGTCACCCGGATCGGGCGCGTCGACCAGGAACCCCGGCGGGAGCCGGTTCGACGCGAAGGCGTTGGTGACGTTCGTTCCGAAGACGACCGGGCAGGGCTTTCCGCCTTTGCCTGCGGCCGAGAGGGCGCGCAGCACATCGTCTACCCGCCTCGTTCCCGTGCTCATGATCCGCCCGTAGTCGATTGGCGCGCGCTGGTCGTACGCCAACCGAAAGACGTCCGCCGGCGGCTTGCTCATCGCCGGGCTCGGGTTCGCGTCGGTGTATGGCAGCGCGCTCTCGGGAGGCAGTCCAAGGCGCTCCAACACCTCCGCCCCATCGCCGACGTAGGCCCCTTCAAACCGGCTGATGTCGCCCTCGATGGCATGCATCAGGTACATCAGCCAGAGCCGCGACCCGAGCGTCGGGGACGGGTTCCCGTTGCGCTGAACGCAGTCACGGACCGCGCCGGCCCAGCCGTGGGATACGCAGTAGGGCGCTCCGCCCTGGTCGAGGATCCCGGCGGCCCGGATCGCGTCTTCATCGAGGCCGCAGTCGGTCGTCGGCACGGGGATGCCGGCCAGCGTCGTCGCCGCGTCCCGTCGCGGCGGCACGCCGAGAAGATGCCGCAGGTCGGGCTTGTAGCCGTGGCCCGCCTCGGGATGGCCGCGCTTCTGAAAGTCCTCGACCATGATCAGGTGCTCTTCTTCATGCCGAAGCTGAACACCCAGTGCAGCTCGCTCGGCAGTGACGAGACGCCAATGAACTCCTCGGCGCCGAACCCGACGCTCACCCAGTCGATGATCGTCAGGATCGGCAGCGCCTCGATCGCGAAGTATTTCGCGCCAGGGACGGAGCTCGAATTGTCTATCAGGCTCGCCTGGACGAAGACGTCGAAGGCGATCACGGCGTTGGTCATCGTCCAGCCCGCGGGCTTGTACTTCAGCCCATAGCCGATGCCCGGCACGATCCCCGTCACGTACTGGCGGCTCTTCAGGTCGATCTGGAAGACGTCGAAGCCGACGGACGGACCGAGCCAGAGGTCTCCCGTTGCACCGACCTTGACGTCCCCCGTTGCCCCGTCTGTCGGCAGCGGCTGGACGGGCTCCGCGTGCGGTCCGCTCAGGTAGGTGCGGCCAAATTCAGCGCGCGCCGGCGGCGCGCCACACAAGATCAATAGGGCCGCAATGGCCGGGAGCAAAAGGCGGGCGGCGTTCTTCATGCCGTCCATCGTGCTCCCGGCCAGGATCGGGTGTCAACGCGTGGTTCAGTTCGGCTCTTCCTCGTCGTCGCCCTTGGGGCCCCGCTCCAAACCGGTGACGGGCATGAACTCCTGCAGCTCCTCGGCCGTCATCGCGCGCTCCTCGACCACCTCGTCGTTATCGTCGCGCCGGACCAGCACCTTCTTGTTTGCGAAGTGGAACTCATTGACCACGTACATGGTCCGGTTCTCCTTCTCCTCCTCGCAGTCGATCCGAAGCTGGGCGTTCTCCGCCTTCAGCGTCTTCACCTTGTCCTTGAGGGGGCGCATGTCCTCCTCGAGATTCACGATCTTGGTGAGGTTCTTTCGGATCTGTGTCTGCTTTTCGGCGACCTCCTCCGGCGTGATGTCGACCTGAATCTCTTTCTTAAACCGCTTGCTTCGCTCGACGTCTCCGCTGCTGCTGCTCTTCTTCCCCATCGGTCAGTTTCCCTTTCCGCTCTTTTTCTCGAGCTTGTCCCTCACCATCTCGCCGTACTTTGCGGCGAGCATCTTGCCGAGTTCGCGGCCGGCCGCCACGAGCTCGCGCCGATCGTCGGTGATCGGCAAGTCCTCGACGATGGCCACGATCGCCCCGTAGTGCATGAAGACGGTCGCAACGTCGCCCGGGATCAGGCCGGCCTCTTCGATCCGGTCCTCGATCGCCTTGTTCGTGGTCAGGGTCTCGGTGACCACCTTCGAAACCAGGGCCTCGACCATCTTGGGTTGCATGCCCCGGATGCCGCGGCACACCTTCTTGACGTCTTCCATTGCCTTCTCGACGTCTTCGGGGCTGAAGTTCATCCCCGGGATACTACGCGGCAACGGACGATTTCAGACCGGAGAACCGACCGGATAGTCTTCGAGCTCGGTCCCAAAGACCTCCTGGTCGTAAAAATCCAGGCTCGGCATCTGAATTCGCTGGATCAGGGTCAACCAACGGCGATCATTCTTGATGTCGTTCGAGTAGTCGTCGGATGACCATGCCGTGGCGAACGCCAGCGCACGGGCCTCGGGGCCATCGAGCCGCGACATCCAGGTGCCGGTCGCCATCTTCTTGATCTTCGCCCGGACGGCTGCCTCTTCGCTGTTCTTCTGAGTGCAGACGTCGTCCATGAACAGATAGTCCGCCTTTGACCCGATGCCCTCGGTCAGCACCCCGCGCGCCTGGATCGTCGGATCGGTGCCGTGCCCCTGGCGCTCGACGAAGGCGTCTTGGGTGTCCCACTTTTGGCCGCGCCGGATGTGAGGGAACACCCGGCGGTATTCGTAGCTCTCGATCAGGCTCTTGATGGACGCCACGCGCAGCTTGGCCATGTCGTCGTTCGCGCAGACGACTTTGATGCGGACCTGTGGGTTCCGGCCCACGAGATAGGCGGCCAGCGGCACCAGAAAGCCGGTGTTGTGCACGATCACGTCGCTGGTCAGATACGTGTGATGCCCGTCGACTTCCATCCCAAAGGTCGGTTGGACCCCCATGTCACGGATGGTGACGATTTCGTCCCAGAAGATCTCAGGAGCCGTCAGCTTCAAGAGATAGGCGTTGCCCTCTGCTTCCGCCGCCAAGCGGACAACGCCGCGCGCCGTGCCCATCTGACGGTGGTTTTTCGTTTTGGCCTGATCGAGCGATACGCCCGTGTTGACCTTGTGCCAATGCGCCGTCCGCTTCAGGTATTTGCGGTACCCCAGCGGGATGATGTCGTTGTTCGTCAGGCGTCCGGTAGTTCGCGGCCCGAAGGTGGCCAGCTTCTGTCCCTTTTCTCCAGGCACGGGAACACGTTCGCGGAACAGGTCGAGCCACGGCCGACGTACTCGAAGTCGCCACGACGCGTGATGTCGCCCCAGGTACTTTCCGTTCTTCGGGAAAACGACGGAAACAATGCCCAGCCGCAACAGCAGCGACTGGACATCATCGAGGAGACCACGATTCACCGAATAGAGTTCGACGTTCCCCTTTGCGTCCACGTGCCCATCGCAGGCCACGTACGCGCCGATGTATCTGGCGATCTGGTCAACGGGGGCAGAGAAGATTTTCGGGGGCGTTACCTTCGTCCAGGCGGTGCAGTGTTCGTGGGCTTGTTGCTCCATGAACCAGCTCCTGCATCCGCCGAGAACTCTCACGCCAGGCGTTCTCGGAGGATAGTTGAAGCGGGTGCTTCTGAAGCCTGCTCTCTCTGCCGCCGCTGCAATCGCATCGAGGAGATGGGGATCGCCATTCGCGACTTCGATTCCGGTTTGCTTTACCGATCCATCTCCGACGATGAATCCGAACAACTCCGGCTCGCCATCTCGTAGGCGATGCGTCCCCATATTCGGCAGGTTGTTGGCTACCGCGACGCTTCTTCCAATGGCGAGATCGGCTGCCTTCACCCAGCCGTTCACCGTCAGGAATGGATGCTCTTCCGTGACGTCTATCTCGCGCCCGCTGCGCAGCCCGATGCGGATGACCCGTCTATCTCCGTTGCCGAATACGCGCGCCCAGGCCGGCGCAAATCGGCCGGTCTCAGCGTCATAGGCGACGACGCTGACCATCAGCCCACATAGGTTGCCGATCGCGGCCGTCGTTCCGTCAGAAAGTTGGACCTTCGAGTGCGCGGGCTGGCATTTACCGGAACTGAACGGCGCCATGATCATCGCGTGCTTTCCGCGGTTCCAGGCGTGGTTGACGTGCACGATCCAGGCGCGGTGCAGGTAGTGCAGTTCGACGGGCCCACCGTCCTCGTCCTTGGCGCAAAACTCGATGAAGGCAGCGAGATTCACCCGCGCCTTCCGGATCTGTTCTTGGACCAGGCGCTTGGCGACGATCAGGTCTTCGATGTTCGCGACGGCGGTAGTGGCCATCTCGGCCCATGGTAGACGATCCCGCGTAGTATCGAGCACATGACGTATGTGACCCTGACGCCGAAGACCAACCGGATCACGGTCCGCACGACGCTCCGCCCCAGCGCCGCCTACGCCCACCGCGACTTCGCCGTCAGCATCCAACCGGTGCACGCCGGCCTGACGTTCACCGTGTGGGGTCGGACCGAGCCTGGACGGGCGAAGTTCAGGCCATGCACCGAGCTCGGCGACGACTTCCTCAGCCGGGTCGAGGAGGTCGTGGTTGGCGCGGGACTGGATGAACTATCCAAGCTGGCGCTCGGTCGGACCCAGGACGACGCCACCGTGAAGCGGATCATTGACGTGGTCCGCGATCTGCTCGAGTGCACGGCGGCGCCCGAGCAGAAGCTGGCGGACGCCGCCTAGGCCACCAGCGGCGGGCGAGCCGCCACCAGCGGCGGTGCGCCCGGCATCACGATCCCGCTGACCGTCTTCGGCGCCCGGCCCCAGGCCACGATCGCAGCCTCGATGTTCTCCTCCCAGCTGTCGTCGCCACCAGACGGATACGGCACCGCGCCAGAGAGAATGTCGCGCGCGCTGATGCCCTGGAGCTGGATGTGCGGCTGTTCGAAGTTGAGATAGGTCAGCCCCACCTGGGCGGCCAACAGATGGAACTCGTCCCAGCTGTGGCCCGCCGGCGGCGTCCAGGACCACGCTCCGTTGAAGTACCAGACCCAGTCGCAGGCCAGGCCGTACTGGTGCAGCGACTGCCAGGCCATCTCGTAGGTGACCTTTCGACCGGGCGTCCCGACGCCCTCCACGCGCCCCTCGGTGTAAAGCAGCGCCTGCCGATCGGGCGAGCGCCACATCTCGAACGGCTCGATCGGAAGCCCCTTGCCCTGCACCAGCGCCAGAAGATCGGCGTTGAGCTTTCGGAAGGTCGGGTGCAGGTGGCTCGGGTCGACGTCGCGCGCGCTCATGCGCCGAATGCTACCCGAGCTTCGGCGTCACCTGGTAGCGGAAGAAGTCGCCAGGCGGATAGGTCACCATGCCGTCGTTGAACGTGACCAGCAGCAGGCCCGGGCGCGCGGTCTCGGTCGCCAGCCAACGATGCTGCACGTAGGCCCCTTTCCGATCGATGTAGTCCTGGGCGGGGTCCAGGGTCGTTTTGCTGGCGCCGCCGCAGCCATCGGCCGGCCGGACCGTGCAGGTGACTGTCTTGCCGGTCAGGTCGGGCGCCGTGCCGTCAGCGCCCAGCAGCTGGACCTGCGCCGGCGGCGCCGTGTCGCCCTGCCTGACCTCGCCGTCCGGGACCCGCATCACAAGTCCTCGGCGCCAACGGCGTCCCGGGCCTTGCGCTCCTGGATCACTCGCTGCTTTCGCGCCTGCTCGGCGTCTCCGGTCACGTGGATCGGCATCGGGATCACGGCCACGCTCATCACCACCAGGCCGCGCGGCAGCTCCCAATCTGGTCCGCGCACGATGTGGGAGACGCGGAGCATCACCTCGTCACCGGTATAGCACTGCTCGACGGGGTCCCACTCCTGCAGGAGCAGGCGGTGACCGTCCATGAACCCCCGGTCGTCCCGGCGGATTTCGCAGCGCTTGTCACCGCGCTTGACCGCCCGGAAAGCCCCTGGGTGCGCCTTCAGGCGGTGGGTCACCGGCGAGCGGTCTGACGCTGATGCGGGGGACAGTTCACCGTCTTCCCGTTGCCCGCGCACCTCCGACACAGCCTCCGCCCGCAGAGCTCGCCCGCTTTTCTTCCGCTGAGCGGGTACCTGCAGGTCGTGGTTGCCGGGTTCTGGCATCCGGGTTCACTGCATGATGCCTCACTTGCTCGAGGCGGGCAAAAGAAGATCGACGCCTGGTCAGCCTTGTTCATGTTGCGGCCCCTCCTGCTGTCGCTTCGCACTCAACGCCTGCTGGGCGAGCGACGCGACATACCGCTTCGCCGCCTGGTCCCAGTAGAGCGCCATCGACTGAATGAACGCGTCGCGCCTCTGGCCCATTTGCAGCGACCGAACCGCCATCGCGCAGGCGGCCGCGTCGAATTCCAGCGCCGCCAACGCCTGGGCCTGCGGATCTGCGTTCCAACTGGCGGCGCGCGCGGCCGCCCCCGGCAGCTCCTGGCCTTCCCCCTGTGATCCGTCGTCGTCTAAAAACATCGGTGACTATCCTACACCGCTCACCCGCGGCGCCGAATGAACGTCATGATCTCCTCGGCGCGCTGGCCGAAGGCGGCTCGAACGGCCATGACGGAATCATCCGCGGTGCGTGGCACAGGTCGAGTAGCGACCTTCCGGTTGGCGTCTTTGACGTACGGGTCCTCCCGAATCACGAAGACGATCCGCGCCCGCCGGTCGTAGCGCATGTGTTCCGGTCCGACCATGGACCGCAGACGATCTGGATCGTCGTCGCCTGCCCGCCTGTCCCGAACCTTCTCGGGGATGAATCTCCATCCCGCAAAGATCGCCGCCGCGGCCGCCGCCGCCCGCGCCTCCGGCGGCATGTCGAGCCAGCCCACGAGCTCCGGCGCGTCGACATCAAATGGACCCACTGAGGTGCGGCGCCGCATCTCCTCCAACTTGCGGGCCCTGGCAGCCGCGTCGGTCTCGACAGGCTCAGGCAGGGGTTTCGGCATCTGACGCTGGCGCCTCCATCACCTCGACGTGATCGGCCGGCCACCACGCGCGCCCCTCTCGATCGATGATCACTTTCTTACCGTGCCGCTTGAAGAACCTGCTGGTGGCGCATTTGCACGGCTCGACGCCCTGAGCTTCTCCGGCTAGGCGCAGCCCCACGATCCCCTTGCCCCGGCAGGTGCCGCACTTCGGCCGGGCGAAAGGCGTGATGTCGGACGCCGTGACGATCCGGCCCCGTTCGACATGCAGGTTGCGGCTAGGATCAAGCGCGGCCGCTTCCTTCTCGGCGCGGCGAGTTCGGCGAGCGGTGACCTTGGCGCGTGCGCGGGCGCTGCGGGCCGCTTTCTTCGCGAGCTTTCGTTTCGAGGGCTTGCTCATCGTCCCTGGTCCCAGGTTTTGGTCGCCGGATTCCAACGTCGACCGCACCGTCGTGCGTTGCGCAGAACGATGTCGGCGATCTCACCCAGCAGCACACCACCCGGTTCATCCCAGCGTATGCGGACCATGTCGATGGCCTGCTGGCTCCGCTCGTCGAAGATCGGCCGGGCCGCTCGGTTCAATTTCACCAGCAGGGCCAGCAGCTTCTGGGTGTCCGTGAAGAAGTCCTGATCCTCGCGATGGCTTGTCGCGACCGTGATGGGATTCGGCATGCCCGCTGATACTACGCGCGCCACGTCGTTCCCGGATTTCAGGTCACGTGTTCGAGCTCTTCCAACGTGCGCCCCGGCGGGAGCTTGCCCGGGTTTTGGCGCATGTAGGCGAGTTCGTCGTCGGTCAAGCTGTCCCAGCCACGCTTCGTCAGGGTTTCGACCTGAATGGGCGCAAAGTTGCCTTCGATCTGGGCGACCAGACGTTCGAACTGGGCCGTGTCCGCGTGCTTTCCCTTGGCGATGAGCGACCGTATCGTTCGGTGCAGGCGCGACAACTGTCGGGCCTTCAGAAATAGGCGCTCCGACGAATACTCCTCCTCGAGCTGCTTTCGGGCTCGAGCCATGTAGTCGTCGATGGTCCGGAGCGGAATCTCCCCGTAGCCCATCTCCTTGAGCGCCTCTTGGATCTGTGCACGGGCAGCGCCCGACACCACGGACGCGTAGACGGCGTTGCTGATTTGCATCCGCTCGGCCTCGGTCCCTTTCGTTCCCCAGGGGAGGCCGGTCTTGCCGATGCCGCTACGTTTTGCTGCCGCTTTGGCTTGTCGCGTCTTTGCTGCTACGACCACGGCGACCGATGCTACCACCGACGGCCGACGCTGCTCAAACCGGCGTCAGTCTCGATCGCACCCTGGCCACCGTGTGGCGCAGAACTGGGTCGTACCCGAAATGCTCGGTGATGACCGCAATCAGGGCATCCATCGCGTCCTTTTGGCCAGCCACGAACCCGTCGTGATATCCCTGGCGCCGCCCGTTCTCAAATGCCGCCGCGACGTCCCCTGCGATGGGATGGGGCGCGGTCACGGGATCGCGCGTCGTTACCGGGACCGGTAGCCGGGGGGCGTCGGTCTCCGTCGGCGCGGCGAACCACTCGGGGGACGCATCTTCGTCGTCGTCTGGTGGCAGACCGGGCACGTGCCCAGCGTACGCTCGCCGGCGCCGCCCGTCAGCGGGCCAGGCGCGCGCGCCCCATCTCGTCCCATCGAGCGCGCTCCTTCCAGCGCTTCCAGGCGAGGCGCAGCCAGGTCATGGGCGGACCCATCTTCGACATCGCTTGCAGCGTCGCCAGCAATCCCGGTAACACGCCTCGTTGCCACAGAAGGGCTCGCCGGGGATGTGCCCGCGATACCAGCAGGTCAGTGACAGAGCCGAAAGGCGAACGATCGCAGACGCCACGAGCGCCAACCAGGAATAGAGAACGACACGAACCGCGCACCAGATCACGGGCGGGCTCCATATACCGATGCCCGCCAGATCAGTCGAGCGCACCGAGCCACAAGCGGATCAATCGTCCTGTCGGGATGCCCTTCGCACCTGCCGAGTACCCGAGCGGCCCTAGGATGCGTAATGCGCTTGGCCGCTGGCTCGCGAAGGTCGAAAAGAAAGGCGCCGCAACCGTCATTCACGCAATCCCAGTATCGGCTTCCGTTGCGCTGGCGCATCCGATGCCGTCCCTGGTCAGCCCCCACGCTTCACCTCCCCTTCGCCGAGCAGCTCGACGGCAGCGGCGTCCATGGCGGCGTCAAGCCCGTAAGGCACGTAGGGTTCGACGTGGCGCCTGACGCAGGCGATGGCTTCGCGGGCGACGGCGTTGGCGAGGACGACCGCGTCGTCGGTCGTGACGAATCCGGCTGGCTCCCGCGTCGGCTCCTTCATCCACGCGTCCACGATTTGTTCCAGCTTCCCCGGCTTGGGGGCGGGCGGCGCTGGCTTGAGGCGATAGCGGGCCACCGACCAGCCGTCGCGCACGACGTGCCACGAACACGCAACGTCGCCGCTCCGGGGCATCCACTCACCCCACGAGGACCAGTTGCCATCCTTGAGCCGCGAGGAAATTTCCACCGTGCGGCCCTTGCGATGAACCGCACACGCCTCCGCGAACGTCAGCTCTCCCGGCTCTCGTACGGGCGCCGCGGGGGCGGCGTGCATCTTCGCCAAGCAGTCAGGGCACGTGACGTCGTCTCGATCGTCCGTCCACGAACAGCGATTGGACGCCGACCACTTAACCCCGCACGGAGCGGTGGCACTCGGCGGCGGCCCCTCGGGGCAATACAACTCCAGGCCGGGAATGAAGTGGACCGGCTCGGGCGGCGGCTCTCTTACTGGGGCGGCGGCAAGCGCGCACTCCACGGAGCACAGCGTTGCGTCCGGGTTGGCCTGGGGATTAAACGCCTTGCCGCACTGACTGCACGTCCGCATCCAAACGACATTCGCCTTCGCGGGCTCTCTTACTGGGGAGGCGGCGGGGGCGGGACCGACGTAGACCGCACCGCCAATATCGTCGGCGAACCATTCCCTTTCCCGGTCCGCAGGGTCCTTCTCGCAGTGGACAATCACCATGTCTCGCCGGCTTCGCCGCAGGACCGTGAACTGCTCCCCGTCGGCCAATCGCCACACGTGACCAGGTTCAAACTGCGTCGGTCGCGCCCCTTCTACGGGAGCGGCTGGGGTGGGGCGGTTCGGGTGGTCGGTCATGCCTCCGATACTACGCGGCGCCCGCGCCAGGATACCCTCTCGGCGGCAGCACGTTCCTCCCAGCCAGCGCGCTCCTCCGGCGACAGTGCATCCCAGGCGGCCCGCGCCCGGTTCGCGAGCCGCATCCTGACCATGTTCTGGCCGGTCCAATCGAGCTCCACGTACCACCAGCTCTTGCCTCCCTCCCGGCCGTCGATCCCCTTGTGGATTTGCTCGCACAGGCAGGCACCAACGTCGCCCACGTCGTAGCGCTTTCGGTCCGACAGGTGGGCGAACTCCCGTCGCCCGCGGCATCGCCGGTGTTCAATCCCCAGGAGCCGCTGCAGGTCGGCGTCCAGCTTCATCTCGCATCCGCGCGCGTGGCAGAACGCCATGAACCCCGCCTCCCGCGGGCGGCGTTCGTGCTTCGTTTTCTTTTCGCGAACGGGCTTGGGGTGGGCGAAGTCAGCCGTCAGTGCGGCCGACTTCTTCAGTTGGCGCCGCTGAACGCCCCACTCCTTTCGCCGGAGCGGCTTCGGCTCCTTCTTCCGTCGCTCCGGCTTCTGGATCACAGGATTAGACTGCCAAGTTGGAAGCCGGCCGCTTGGGCGTGCCCCCCTCCTCCGTACTTCTTTGCGATCGCCGAGACGTCGACATCGCCACGCGACCGCAATCCGTAACTGATAAGACCATCAGCGCGCCGCCACCAGCCGATCGAAATCGGGGCCGCCATGGCCAAATGCTCGAGCAGTTCAGAGATGTCGACCTGGGGCGCGTTGACAACCAGTGCCTGGTGCCCCTCAAACTCCGTGCGGTACGCGTTCTTCGCCACCTCCCGCACGTACTGCCCCGTCTTCGACTCGACCACTGCGCCGAGCCGGGTGGCAGTGTCGATGTCTCCGTCTCTGGCCTCGACGTCCCAGACGGTGAAGTCGAACGCGAGCACGGACAGGTAAGCGTTCACCGATCGACTGTCCGGAAGCCGGTAGCGCCACAGGTCGCGGTCCTCTACGTAATCGACCATCCACGGCCGGCTGCGCCCGGGGAAGAAAAAGTCCCAGGCCATGCCAGCGCCGCTGCGGTTCATGTCGAACGTCGCGTACGGCGCACCGCGCAGCGCCTCCTCGGCCGTCTTGTGATGATCGATCACGGTCAGAGAGTTCGCTTCCTCGGCCATCCGATCCATCGTCGACCGCGGATAGCTGAAGTCGAGCACGTAGACCTCGCGGCCAGCTACATCTGGCGGCGTCTGGCCGTGGGCGGCCGGGTAGAACTCCGCCTCGGCCAGCGCGCGCCGCGCCACCCATGCGGCGCAAAATCCGTCGCGGCACTGTCCGTGGTAGATGACCAGCGGGATCGGATTCGTCTGTTCGGTCATGATCTTCTTCTCCTCCTAGTTCCAGATGTTGTGGCGCGCTCCGAACCAGATCGCGAGCGCGCCTGGAACCGACAGCAGAAGCGAGAACACAGCCGCCTTTGCCAGGCGCTGCCACTTTTCCTGTTCCCAGCCGGCCCTGCGCCAAGTGAACCAGTCGAGCCCGGCAACGATGACGAACCAGATCGTGATGTTGATGACCAGCACCTGGAGCAGCACGGCCTACTCCTCCCCTCGAACGATGCGCCCGATCTTTACCTGCCAGGGCTCGACCGGCGGCATCGGCAGATCATCCTCGAGCACACGCTGCAGTTGCTGCCAGCGGACTCCCATGCCTTCCGGCGGCGTGAATTGCGCCGACTCGGTGATGGCGGCGAGCCTGTGACGCATTTCCTCGTGCTTGCCGGCCGGAATCTCGGCCACAATTCGTTCGATAACCTTGCTGATGTCGCGTCCCATGGTCGGATACTACGCGGGCGCCATCAGCGTTCGACGACGACCTTTACGTCCGGCTGGGCGCTGTAGGCGTTGTCCTCGACGAAGAACAGCCCCAGCGTGGCCATCTCCTTCATCGCCTCCCACACACGCGGGTTCGCGGTCTTGTGACCCAGACGGGTGAGCTCCTTGAACACGTCGCCTGCCTTCCGTGGCTCTTTGAACCAGCCGCGCATGTACAGCGCCGCGATCTTGGCCTTCAGCGACCCGTCCTCGAAGCTGACCTCGCGACGTTCCTCGCGCACGTGTAGCTCTGGCTTGGTCGTGACGAGTTTGATCAATGTCGGCGCCTCCTTCATCAAGCGGGCGCGAACTTCGCGGTAGATTGCGTCCATATCGACGTTGCCCGCTGGCGCGTCAACGCGCGCGGTGGGCGGCGTGCTGACCGTTCCCTGGCGTTCGAGAATCTGCTCCATCCCGTCTAGCAGCCGGTCGAGCTTGTCTTCCTGTTCCTGCGTCATGTCGTCGTCCTTTGGTTCTGACCGCCGGAGCTCCGGCAGCTGTTCGGTTTGTTCCGTGGCGAGCATCGGGCGCGGGTCGAGATCTTCGAATCGTCCGGCGGCGGGCAGGCTCCGGCCGTAGTCGCCGCGGCTCGCGCCGTCGGCATCGCCACGCCCCAGCGCGATCTCTCGCGCCACATGCGCGTCCAACCAAGACGGCCGCACGTAGACCAGCCGCGCGCCGGCGGACGTGCATGCGAAGAACTGGCCCCGGCGAAGGCCGGCAACATCGTCCGGTTTCGGTTTCCGCACGCCGCCCGGGATCTGTTCGATCGCCCGCTTGACCTCGTTGCGCTCGCGCTGCGCGCCCAGCAGCCATACGGTCGCCGAGCGGAGCAAGGTCTTATCCACGCCGGCGATGTCCTGCGAATCAAACCAGACGAAGTTGCGCAGGTTGGCGCCCTTGCGCACCAGCGCCTCGGCGGCCGCCCGGACCGGCGTGCTCCTGCCCTGTGGCACAAATTCCCACGCCTCCGGGATCACCGTGATCACCCCGCTCTCCTTCTCGTAAATCTGCTCCAGCACGGTCCGGATGATCAGCGACTGAACCTCGGTCGAATACTTCTCCAGATCCATCACCCGCAGCCCCACCGCGCCCTTGAAATCGAACTGCTGTCGCGTCGGCAGTTTCGACAGCTGCGGAAGCACCCGATCCAGATACTCGCCCAGCAGCATGAAAATGTCGGCGTCCATCGAGCGCCGGGATCGGTCCTGCAGCTCCCGCGCGTTGCGCCGCACGTCAGCCAACGTCTTGGCGTTCTTCGCCGCCTTGATCAGCCAGGCGCGTTCGAACTTCATGCGCTGCCGCTGGGATGCCTCGAGCAGCGCCTCGACGAACGGCCAGTCAGCCTGGTCCTTGAAGTACGGCAGCACGCGGCGCGCGCTGGCGAACGACGCCTCACCGCGCTTGGTGACGAAGGCGATCGCCGGGGCCCCGGAGCGCTCGACCAGCGCCTCCAGCGTGGTGGTCTTTCCGGCCAGCTGGCTCT
This sequence comes from uncultured Myxococcales bacterium, assembly GCA_964589215.1. Lineage (GTDB taxonomy): Bacteria > Myxococcota_A > Polyangia > Fen-1088 > Fen-1088 > JADGRB01. The sequence continues at coordinate 51,344 of CAZPUH010000492.1, forward strand.
GTCCGGTGACGACCATGTGTCCGAGCGGGATCGAAACCTCCTCGCCGGTTCCAACCTCGAAGCCCAGGTGGACGCTCTTCTTCATCGCGAACCGGATACTACGCGCGCCCGGCTCGTGCGATGCTGGAGCCCATGCGGATCATCCTGTCCCTGCTGGGCGGCCTGCTGACCATCGGCACCGGGTGCTATGCCGGTCACGACTGCAAGCCCGGGCAGGCGTGCTGGACTAACTGCGCGACCGATCCGAACGGGCCCGGGTGTGCTGACCCCTGGCAGCCGGTCCCGATCGGCGCGCGGCCCGACGGCGGCGCCCGAGACTGATCACCAGCGCAGGTCTTCCTGGGGATCTGGCTCGTGATCCTCGCGCTCCTCGAAGACCGTGTATTCGGGCAGCCAGTCGACCTGGATCGTTCCAGGGTGACCGCCGCGGTACTTGCCGAAGATCAGCTTGGCGGGGTGCCGCCCCACCGCAGGCGGCGCGCTGTCCCACCAAGGAAAGACCACGACGTCCGCGTCCTGCTCGACGGCGCCTGACTCGCGCAGGTCGGTCAGGTTTGGCGCCCGCATCTTGCCGTCCTTGCCCACCATGTTCCGATTGAGCTGGCTGCAGAGCACCACTGGGCAGCCGAGTTGTTTGGCCAGCTTCTTCATCGCGCGCGTGATCTTGGCGACCTCGCGCTCGCGCGTGCGCTCGTCCTTGTCGGCCTCCACCAACCCCAGGTAGTCGACGATCACCAGCGCGCGCCCCTCCGGTGCGTGCCGCGCGCGCCAGCGCCGCGCCTCAGCGCAGATCTGCTGGGTGCGCAGGACGCGTTCGTCGACCCACAACGGGATTTCGTACAGCTTGCCCATCGCGCCCGTGAGGCGCACCCATTCGGGTCCGGTGAGCCGCCCGAGTCCGATCGCGTGACCGTTCACCTTGGCCGCGTTGGCCATGGCGCGCTCGATCAGTTCGTCTCGGCTCATCTCCAGCGAAAACACCAGCGTGGGCACGCCCGCTCGAGCAGCCGCCACCGCCACCGTGTTGACCGCCCAGGCGGTCTTCCCGCCGCCCGGACGCGCGGCGACGATGATCAGGTGCTTGGCCCGAAGGCCGCCCACTTTGCGATCCACCGACGCGATCCCGGTCGGCACCAGGAAGTCCTCCGGCGCGCTGGCCCGTCGTTCGATCCGCTCGGTGACGTCGACCAGCACCTCGCCGATTCGCCGCGGGCCATCGTCGCCGCGCAGCTCGAGTCCCGCCACCGATCCCCGTAGGTCGTTCAGGAACGCCTCGACGTCGGTTGGCCCCCCGTAGGCCACCGACACCGCCTCCAGGCATGTCGCGATCGCCCGCCGCAACGTTGCCTTGGCCGCGATCACCCTGGCGTAGTGCCGAACGTTCTCCGCCGTCGGCGTGTCATTCGCCAGCGAGACCAAGAACGCCTCGCCCCCGTCCAGCCGCTGCAGCCGCCCGCGAGCGCGGAGTTCGTCGGCAACCGCCAAAATCTCCACCGGCCGACCCGCTGCGGCGACGTCCCGCATCACCTCGAAGATCTCCCGGTGCACGGGGAAGAAGAAATCGTCCACCCCGAGATCGGTCAGGTCGTCGAGCGACGCAGGCCGGATGAACACCGACCCCAGCGCCCCCCGCTCCGCCCGTTCGCTGTGCGGCGGCACCTTCCCAACCAGGTCGAGCGTGGCATTTTTCCCCACGCCGTCAGACCGCCTGGCTTCGCTTCTGCTGCGCGCGTTCTCGTCCAAGCCGTTCCGATACTACGCGCGCCCTAGGAACGCTTCGCAGGGCCAGGCTGGGCGGCGCCACGCATGCTGGCTCCGGCGATCGAGATGAACCGCCCGCTTTCACGGATGCGATCGGAGATCCGCTCCCGGTAGCGGTCCTTGAACTCGATCGCGCTCAGACCGGTGGTCATGACTGTCGGCAGCGCCCGGTCGTACCGGGTGTCCAGCACCTCGGTCAGCACCGACAGGAACCTCCCCTTCTGGTCGGCGTACTCGACGCCCAGGTCGTCGATCACCATGCGCGGCGCGTCCAGCAGCAGGTCCATCTGCTCCCGGTCGTAGCAGTCCCAGCGCGACAGTGTGGCCGCCTTCACGAACAGGCAGCCCGGCTGCCAGCCGCCGATCAGCCAGAGCGCGGCGGCCGTCGTCTTGCCCACGCCGGGGTTTCCAGACAGCACCACCAGCGCGGCGCCGTCCTGCTGGGCCAGCAGCCTGGTCGCGTTCGTCTCGATTTTGCCGCCGCGCGCCAGCCGCACGTCTTTGGGCGGCACGCCGGCCAGCGCCATCTCGCGGTCCCGATCGTCGGCTGATGCCGTGGCGTCTTCGGCCGCCGCCCGCGCGCGCTCGGCCAAGATCCGCTCCTCCTGTTCCTTCCCCTCCGGCGTGCGCAACCAATCGGCCATCGCCGCCGCGAATGCCTCGGGCGTCGTGAACTCCCAGATTCGAGGCTTTTTCACAGCGGCACGACCCCATTCGGCCGGTCGTAGACCCGTTGGTCGACGTGCCCGACCCGCTCACCCGCCGCAGCCGGCGCCGCCGGCTCCTTGGCCGGCACCAGCAGGCCGTTGAAGGCGGTGACGAACCAGGCCCATGGGTGTCTGGCCTTGACCATCCGCGGTGACCGGTCAGCCAGAAACTCCGCGAACATCACGGGAGCTCGGTCCTGCGCCGCCAGCCGCTGGCCGGGGGTCATGTGCCCCAGCAGGTCGCCGAGGGCGGCCGTGGCCTTCGTCGCCGCCTCCCCCCCACCAGGAAGCGTCAGCGTCTGATAGGCCGCCGACCATGCCGTGCCGAACTTTCGTTGCCAGACGAACTCGTTCCAGATTCTGGCATCCGGTGTGCTACGCGCGCCCGCCGGAGCCCCAGATCCAAGAGAAAGAGGATCAGATCCTGATCGCAGATCTGCTTCTGCTTGGGCAGACAGAGCGGGACTTTCGGGACTTGTCCCGGACTGTCCCGGACAAGGTGGGACATCCGCCGACGCACGCGCACGTTGGTCTCTCTTCCGCAACCGCTCGTATTCACGCCTGACCTCTTCGTCTCTGGCCTCACGGAAGCGTTGGTAGTTCAGGAGCAGCCAGCCCCGTTCAACCTCGCGAATCCGGCGCCCCTCGTGTTCTTTGCTGCGCGAGAACGGGTCAGGTGACGACAGCTTCTGAAGAGCCGCGAGCGTCTCCTCGATCGAGATCCTTGCGCGACCGGCCAGACCAGGAACGCTGGCTCCCACATAGCCGTGCTGATCGGCCATGGCCAACATTGTCACCCACACGATTCGGGTGGCGTTGTCCTCCGTCCAAATGCTGGAGTCCACGATCGACGAAAACAGTTTCGTAAAGCTTCGTTCGTTCATTGCATCAGCTCCCGCATGACGCGATGGGCCTCGCGGTGACATCGCCGTCGGCGAGCAGAAGCAGCGTCAACCACACCCAGCGTGTAACCACTGGTCGACTGGGCAAGCTCGAGTCGAGTACAGCTTTCTGAACGCGAACATCCATTCCGATGCCTCTCGTGCTGCCCGGCCCCTGCGCCAACCTGCCCTTTTCTTCGATGTTTGCGCGCACCTCCGTCAGAGCGTGACTGGTGCAGGGACCGGGCAATACGAAAACACCGGAGGGCGCGCCTCGACCATATGCGTGGATCTGGGACAGCGGATCCAGATCTTTTTTTCGACTTCGTGACTTGCGTTTCGAACGCGTGGACTTACGCGCTGGCGTCCACAGCCTGTGGATTCAGAACGTCGGATCGTCGTCGGCTGGCGTCGGTGGCTCCGGCGCGGGCGCCTGCTGATCCAGATCCTCCCACTCCGGCGCGCGTGGGTCGACCTCGCGCACCAGAGCGGCGATCCCATCGTTCGTCGCCTGGTCGCCGCCCGCCGCACCGACCAGCGCCTGCACGACCTTGGTCACCTGGAACGCGCTCGCGCGGTAGCCGCGCGCCGCGAACTTCTGCAGGCGCAGCAACGTCCCGCCGGCGGTGTTGTCGACCGGATCCATGTAGACCAGACGTCGGGCGGCCAGGTCGACGTAGAACCGCGGATCGCAGACCGACGCCCAGCCAACACCGTTCCGGCGCCACCAGACCGCCGCCCGCGCCACGGAGAAGTCGAACGAACGGATCAGCTGCTCCGGCGTGCTGTATGACCAGCGGGTGATGAACTGCACGGTCCGCCGGTCGCGCGCGACGACCGTGATGGCGTTGGAGCTGTCGACCTGGCGGGCGGAGCAGAACGGCGGCAGCTTGGACTTGTAGGCGGCCGCTGCCTCCCGACATGCCGCCTCGTCGGCGCCGAAGACATCGATGTCGGAAATCTTCTCCCCCGTCACCGCCGCACGCACGACGCCGCCCGCCACCACGACGTCGTGCGTCTTTGCGATCTCGACGAGTTCGCCCGGCAGCTTCCGAACCACCCGCGCGACATCCCGATCGTCGAGCGTTGTCGTCATGGCTTGAACGCTTCGATCTGGTCCGCCAACTTGCGCAGACGCCCCTGCGCCCATTCGATGGCGTCAGCGCACGGCTCCGCGAGCGCGGGCGCTGCCTCGGCCAGGGCGCGGATCCGGCCCGCGTAGACCCTGACCTTCTCGACGTCCGGCGCCAGCGCCGCAAGGCGCGCCTCCTCCGCGCGGGCCCGCTCCTCGGCTTCAGCCGCCTCGCGCCGCGCGCGCTCAGCCGCCTCGCGCTGCTCCTGTTCCAGCCGTGCGGCCGCCTCCCGCTCCCGCAGCTCGCGCTCCCGCGCCTCCTGCTCGCGCCGCTGGGCCGCCAGTCGGTCACGTTCGGCCTGGGCGGCCGCCTCTTCCTGGCGGCGCCGCTCGGCGAGCTTGGCCTCCTCTTCGGCCAGCCTCCGGCGTTCTTCGGCGAGCCGCGCCTCTTCCTCCGCGCGCTTCTTCTTCGCCTCGGCCTCGTCGGCCTCGCGCTTGACCCGGAGCTCCTCCTCGAGCTTGATCAGCTCCGCTCGCTCCTCGTCCCGCTTGCGCTTGGCCTCGGCCTCGTCGACCGCGTCCTTGGCCGCCTGCAGCGGATCTTCGATGTCGGAGATGAGCTTCGTCAGCTCCTTCGCCGCGGCGTCGACCCGCCTGCCGTACTCCAGCGAATCGGCCTTGAGCTCCTTGCGCCGCTTCTCGACCTTGCCCCGCAGATCCCGCAGCGTCCCGATCGCCTTTCGGCCGACCTCATAGTTCGCTGGCGTGTCGAACGTGACGCCCTGAAATCGAGCTCGCAGCTCTGCGATCGCCTCTCCGGACACCCCGTACCTGGCGACCAGCTGGGTCGCCGTCGGGATGTCCGTGTTCGTCGTCGTCACTTCTTCAGCCACGGCGGCGTCTCCTCGTCCGTCTGCGGGTTGCCCTTGGCCGGCTTGCGCGTCTTCTTCTCGCGCTCCAGCGCTTCGATCTCCTCCTGCGTCGGCGCCGCCGCCGCGCGGTCAGCCGCGTCGGGGTCGTCACCTGCGGGCTGGCTTTTGACCTCCGGCTTGGGGGCCGGCTCCTTGGTCTCCGGCTTCGCGTTCGCCGCGGACTCCGGGCGCTTGATCGGCTCGCGCTTGCCGACCTCTCCGGGGATCGGGGTGGCCGTCATGATCTGGGGGAACACCTCGTCGACCGGCTCGCCGTCCTTCACGCGCGTGCCAAGACCGATCAGCACCTCGATGTCCTCGATCGTGACGTCGTCCAGATGCTCACGCTCGACCACCGCCAACATACGCTCGACCGACACACCCATCCGCTGGCAGGCCGCGGCGATGTCCTTCCGCTTCTCCGGCATCGATTTGCCCTCGCCGGCGGCCATCTGTCGGACGCGCACGAAGATCTGATCCACCAGGGCCCGCGGCACGACTCGGAAGATCGCGTTTCGGAGCGCGATCGAGCTGGCCGCATTCTGGGTGAGGATGATCATGTCCTCGCTGTAGCGGTGACCTTCGGATGTCGTGATCCGGCGCTTCACCTCGGAGATCATGCGGACGTTCCGCTGGACGTCCCAGCAGATGCCCTGGCACGTCACCGTCGTTTCATCGACGTCCACCGGGCGCGCGGCGGCATGCAGGTTGGTGTACGTCGACGCCACGATTTCGGCCAGACGGATCGACGGTCCGATGATGTACTTGATCTTGCCCTTCTCCCGCCGCTTGAGCGTGTACATGCAGCTCTTCGCGACCTCCTGACTGGTGATCGCGATCGAAGTGGCTTCGCGCACGAACGTGCCGACGCTACGCGGATACCGATGGGCCGCGTCCAGCTGGGCGTCGACCTCGCTCCGATTGAGGGCTGACAGCGTCTGGGTGTCTGGTCGGATCAGCTGCGCCTCCTCGTCCATCCGCATCAAGTCCGTGTTCACGTCGTCTTCATCGTTCGTCGCCATCGTCACTCCTTGACCCGCAGGTCCATCAGCTTTTCGTTGGTCTCGGTCGTCACCGCTCCGGCCGCCTCAAGGGCCTCGGCAACAGCTTCGATCGCTTTCTTCTTCCCACCCTTTGGCGTCTTCGCCGCCACCGCGTCGTCGACCGCCGACATCCCGATCTTCATGCAGCCCAGGATTTCGTCTTCTGTCAGGTGCTCGCGAAGCACTGGCAGCCCCAGCTTCGGTGATACTACGCGCCGGGGGCTGTCAATGAAGCGCAGCTCCCGGCCGTCACCGTCCGGCAGCGCGCCGCCGGCCGCGCGCACCCGCTTCTGGACGGCCTCGTGCAGGCTCTTGCCCAGCCGCTCGACCGACTTCCAGCGCCGCCAGATAGAGACCACCTCGCTGTCCGACAGGTCGCCCAAGCCAGCCTCGACCTTCGCCGCCATGGCCTCGCCGCCGAACACCAGGACGTCCCGCCGCGCGGTCGTCGCGAGCGCCGGGCAGGCCGCCGCGCGCGGGCAGATCGAGCAGTGGCCCCCCGGGTGGTAGACGCCGTCCCACTGCACGACGCGCTCCCGAACCTCGTCCAGCCACTGCCAAAGATTCTCTCGCGTCATCCGCTCTACGCGCTCGGTCTGGCCGGACCGCATCCAGCCGACGAACCCGTCCACCTTCTCGACTGACGGGTAGTTTCCCAGCACCAGCGCCGAGTACGCGTGCACTTGATGCTGGTAGTCCCGGTCCATCCGGCCGAACTTCCAGTCACCGTGGGCCGCCATCAGCCGCGCCACCGCCAGCGCGTCGATGTGCCCGCTCAGCTCCAGGACGACTCCGGGCGCGATCTCGAAGCTCGCCTCCAGGTAGACCTCGCTCTGGGCCGGCCGCAGCCACTCGCGCACGGACTTCCAGACCTTCAGCCCGATGAATGCCGTGATCTTTAGGTCATCGACATCCACCGACCAGCGACGCGCGATCGGTTCCAGATCGACCTCGTAGAGCGTGGTGGCGTCGGCGTCCACCAGCGCCGCCATGACAGCGTGCCCGGCTGACCCGCCGTCGCCGGCGTCGCTCACCGGGTCGACCAGAACGCCGCCCTCTTGCACCGGACGAGCCGAGCCGGGGCAGGTAAAGGCCGCCGGCATCGAGCTCGCCCGAATCCGGAAAACGACGCGCTCGCTCACGACGCCGCCGGGATCTCGAACGCCTTCTGGAGAGTCGCCAGGTGGATCCAGACGTTGCCGCTGGGTCCCTTCTTTACGGGCGCGGGCCCGCCAACCAACTGCGGAATCGCCACCGTGTCGCCGTCCAGGTGCCGGCGCACGCGGTCATAGATGCTGGTGGCAGCTCGATTGACGGCGCGGGCGGCGGCGGCCACAGACACGTAACCGTCGCCGTCCATCTTGGCCGCCTCCGCCGCGTCGGGCTTTCGCCCGCGTGGGTTACCGCCGCCGTGCTTCTTCTTCCTGATCTTCTTCGGTTTCTTCTGGGGCTTCGCCATGCGGCAGATACTACGCGCGCCGCCCCTCCGAGCCCTCGCCGAGCATGATGCGGATGTGCGAGACCACCGGATCGCGGCCGACAGCCTCCACGAACTGCCGCAGGATCGAGCGAGCCGTGAGCGGTGGCAGCTTGGCGCGGCGGGCCAGCGCGGACAAATCGGCGTTCCGCGCCGGGCCCATCGCCGCGCGCACCAGCTTCTGCCCGCGAGGCTCGAGCTTCTTCAGCAGCATGGCCGTGCGGATCACGCGCTCTCGCTCGCCGCGCATCCCGATCTCTGGCGCGTCATCAGCGGACGCCGCGAACCGCTCCTCGCTCCGCTCGCCCTCCCCGCCCGTCCACGTCAGGGACTTCGTCCGGAACAGGTTGCTCGTGTCCTCCTTCGTCCTGCCACCGATCGCTCCGTCTGAAATCGTCAGCACCGTCGCCTGACGACGAAGCGCAAGCTTCGTCCGGCGGAACGCCGCCGTGCAGGCGACGCTGAACGGCTTGTCGAACGTCCGGTGACCGTACCGCTCCCGCCAATCTGCAGCCACCACGTACGCGACCTGCAGCGCCTCCTCGCGGTGTTCCCGGCGATATTTGGAGCTCACGTACCTGGCCACCTCGAGCGGCTCGACGGTGATGCCCCTCTTTACGGCCGACTTCGAATCGACGACAGTTTCTGACTGCATGCGGACCTCCTCTTGGCGGTGGGGGTTCTGAAGAGGAGCGGGGTCGGATTCGTCCGGCCCCGCTCCTCTTCTCTCCCGGAGCCTAGCGGCGTCCGTAAGTGTTGTAAATAAAATTCAACCGGGGGCCGCGATTCTCGCGTAATGCGCGAGCAACAGAGCGTCGGCCCTGCCCAGCAGCAGCGCGCCGCGCGGTGTTCGCAGCTGGCCAGCCACAGAAGGATAAAGCTCAGTGGCGCGCACCAAGGCGGACTCGTCTCTCTTCGGCAGATCGCGTAGCAGCGCGCGCGTCCAGGTGACCGGGCTGACGAGTCGATGAGTCACCATCTTCGCCTCCAGAATCCCCAGCCACACGCCGTAATCGCGCCCGAAGCCGAAGGCGCCGGATATTCCCTGCTTCGGCATGGCATGCACGTCCTCGATCACGGCATCCAGGCCGCCCTCGCCGAGGACGATGGCCGCGGAGATGATGCTCACCATGCCGGCTCGATTGCAGCGGCGTCTGATCTTTGGGTTGCCGCCCTTCGTCTTGGCGCCCTTGCGGTCGACCGTCGTCGTGAACGGCGTGTCCCAAAACGTCACCCTGTCGCCTGGACGAATCAGCGCCACCGCCCCCGTCAGCCCAGGGTCGATCCCCAGCCAGCTCACAGAGGCCACCAGCGCGGCGTGAGTTCCCGGCGCTCTTCGACCAGCCCGAGGATCGTGCCGTCCAGGAACGACGCCGCTACGTTCGCGATGATGCTGTCGCCGGCCGTCCAGATCCCGGTCAGCTCTCGATGCCTCAGCATCATGTCGAGCGAGACCGCCATCTCGTGCCGGCGCAGCTTTCGCACGTAGTCGTTCCAAAGCCAGACCGCCTCGTCCCACTGCTGACGCGCGCTTGCCTCGACCGGAGGCGTTGCTTGTGGCTGTGGCGGCTGCGCGCCGGGATGATGGTTCCGTGCTGCCCAGGTCATGCCCGGGATACTACGCGCCGGGCACTGCCCGGCCTCAAGCGTTACGGCTCGTCGGCCATCGCCAGAGCATCAACCTCGATCGGTCTCTGCCTGACGACGCCGCGCGAAGTCCTCGAGCTGACGAGCGAGTTCGTGGGCCGTGTCGCCGAAGTCCCTGAAAGCGGCCGCGGCACCGAAGACGTACGAGGCCCGACGCTCCTGGTCAAGCGACTCCCATTCTCTTCGAACCGCGCGGACGCGATCGAGAGTGCGCAGAACAGTCCGCTCAAGCCCTCCCCAGGCTGATCCAACAGGGGAGTCAGGACGTCGTGCATCGAGGTCGATGGGGGTTGAGGTGTCATCGGCAGCATCTCCGCCAGGGGGCCGCGTTGTTTGATTCGTCGCCATGGATCAGCGAAGTGGCAAGCGCGACCGTTCGACTCGATCTGGCGCGAGTCGTTCCCCATCGCGTGCAGGCGAAGCTGGAGCTTCCACGCCGCGGTCCGCATAAAACGACCACGCGCGCCGCACGGTGTGCCAGATGGCTCCTGCGTTTTGCACGGCCTTCACCGTGCCGGTCACAATCACGCCGACGCTGCCCGCCACGGTGGCCGCGGTCTTCAGCTCGCTCGCGCGCCGTTCCCACCAGGCTGTCCAGCGCGGCCAGGCCGCCTGCCGACGCTCCCGGCGCGCGGCGGCCAGTATCGCCTTCTGCTGGGCCCTCTCCTCGCGCTCGCGCCGGCGGATGTCCGCCTGCTCGAGACGCTTCAGGTCCAGGAAGTCTTTCACCAGATGCCCGACCGGCGCCAGCGCGGACCACGGTCCGAGGGGGGCCGAAGCTGCGAGCGCCATACGCCATCATGCGTTCCGTTCTGGATCGCTGTCTAGACCTGCGGGGCCGCCTGACGGTCGAGCTTCGCCTGGAACTTCTCGTTTGAAGGCACGGGGTTGCGCGCCAGGAAGCCCATGACGATGCCCGCCAGGCCGACCAGATGGAACAGCACCGTCACGTGCGGGTGGGACAGCATCAGGGCGTTGAGCCAGACGCCGTGCACGGTCTGGGTGGCCGCGATCAGGAGTGACAGGTAACCGAGCTTCTGGGCGGTCGCGACCGATACCACGACGGGCTGGAACCCGAACGTCATCAGCACGCCCCCAAGGGCCTCCAAGCACGAAATCCCGCCGGGAGACATCGCCAGCTGACCCGCCATCGCGGCGCCCGCGACGGCGCCGACCAGCAGCGCGACCAGCGACATGAAGACCTTGAACACCTTGGCCAGGAGCGTGAGGTTCATGACGTCATCGTGGCAGGCAAAAAAAGACTTCGTCAAGATGCCTGCGCCTTGCGTTTTGTTTCGGCGTGCTTATGGGGGCCGCCGCGCCTTGACGATGTCGGAGCGAGGCCCACGTTGGCGGAACGATGGAAACCGCGGCGTTCGACAGCATTCCGGATGAGCATCCCACCGTCCTGGAGCCGGACGAATTCGAGTGGGTCGGCTGCGGGCCAGCCCGCGGCGCCTACGAAGAGGCGGTCCGCGACCGCCAGGTCGAGCTCCTCAGGTCAGATTGCCGGCCAGCAGGTACTCGATTCGCCCCTGGCCGATGATCTTGATGGCGGTCAGCTGATCGCCGGCGTTTTGCGCGCGAATCAGCAGGAGATCGGAGACGGGGATCACTTGGTCGGTGCCTGCGCCGGAGGTGAGCTTCACCACCAGGCTCTGCCCATCGACCGCGCGAACCGCGAACACGCGGATCGCGGTGATCTGCTGACCTAGGTTCGGCAGGAAAGGTGAGCCGGTCGTGCCGTTGATGCTGGCCGCGCCCGCGTAGGCGGCGTCGTAGGTGCCCCGGAACGCCAGGTCCAGGGTCTGCATGAGCGCGGCGGCGTCCGTCGGCGGCGCGGGCGTCGAGTTGACGGTCCCGCTCATCGACACGTCATACGACATCAGGACGGGCCCTTGGCCTGCAGGACGATCGTCGCGACTCCCGTGCCACCGGAGCCCGTGAACTTGATGCGAATGTACTTGAATTCGTAGAAGTCGATCGGGATCGGGAATGTCTGCGGCGAACCGGAGGCCGCCGGGGGGCTGGTCCCCAAGGTGTAGGTGCCCCACTTCGCATCCGAAGTCGGATCGTCTACCCCCGGCGAGTAGTCGTTGCTGTACTGGATCGACCACGTCCCGCTTGCCGTTCCGGTGGTGCGGACGGCGTACCCGATGACGGTGAGCGTATCGACGCGGTAGGCGGTGCTCCTGACCGTCCCTCCGATCGTGATCTGCTCTTTGGCGTTGACGCTCGAGACATCGCCGGACCCGACCAGATGGGAAGCATGACCACCACCGGTCGCGCACCCGAGCGCTGCGGCCAGACACCACGTGAGAACGGCGACACGGTTCATTTCTTCGTCCCTTCCTTGGTGCCCATCTTCGCCGCATCCAGAGCGGCCTTCAACCTGGCCTCCGCCTCACCCTTTTCCTTCTGCAGCTTGGCGTTTTCCGCACGCAGCTGCTCCTCGTCTTTGCCTTCTCCTGCGTCGAGTCGGCGAACGATGTCCGCCGTGACGTCCAGCGCAGGAGATACGAACGCCGCCGCCCCACCGACAGGAACGATGGCGGACAGATGTCGCGCTCGTGCAATCACCGGGAGGATGCGTTTTACACGGGCGTCGATTTGCTGGTAGTTCGCGTTCGCTCGCTGCTGATCCAGTTGCTGGTACTGCGCCAGAATCTGCTGCTGGTAGCGCTCCTTTGCCTCAGCTTCCTGGCACGCCTGAGTCTTACCTGCGATCGGCTGTCCCGCTGTCTTGGCGCATGCATCAGCGGCTTTCTTCGCGTCGTCCGCAGCGCGCCCGATCTCGCCGTTCCATTTGGCCTCGTCAGTCTTCAAAGCATCGGCAGCGGCCTTGCTGTCGGCGCAGTCTGCATGGACCTTCGCGAGATCGTAGTAGACGCCCTCCGCTCGAGCGGCAACGGGCAGCAACAGCATGGCGGTGATGAGGAACACGACGATGCGCGGCATTGATGGTCTCCGTTCAGGGTACGAGCAGGATAGAACACATCATATCCGGACAGTTCGACGTCGAGGGGTCGCAGTTGTTGGCGCTTCCGAGCCCAGTCAGATCCAGCCCCCACGTGTCAGAAGTAGATGAACCAGCGACTGAGACCGTTGAGAAATACGTCCCGTCCGGAGTACCGGACGCGAACGACAGATTCGCGCCCGTGTCGACACCGTTCCTCGCGGCCTTGAAGGTGTAGTTGCCACCCGTGATCGTGGCGTGCTCGTATTTGCACGACAGCGTGACCTTCGACGCCGCGACGCCAGTCGGATACTCGACCTGTGTGAAGCTGATGGAACCGAGGGGATTTAGAGAGTAGCCGCCCTGAACCAGCTCGCCGGCGTTCAGCAGCGTATAGAGCCGCGTCGTGTAGTACAGGCTCGCGACGAGAGCCGGAGAGACGCGAAGGAATCCTGTACCTGTCGCAGCCGTCACCACGCCACCCGCCGCCAGGTCGCCGAACGCGACCCCACCGCTGGCTATGTGCAGGGCGTAGAGACCGAGCCCGTGAACGTTAGACGATGTCGGCGCACCGTCGATGTACAGGGTCGTCGCTTCGGTCAGTGCCGGAAGGCTGACGCCTGTGTAGAGCGGCGCGCCGATGCGCAGCGTTGACCAGATGCCGGAGGTCCGGCCAGCCGGGACGGTCGTGTTCGCAGGGCTGATCAAGAACAGCGTGTTGTCCGGTCCGTCCTCGAGACCACCACCACCGACAAAGAACTGCGCGTGGTCGAAGTTCGCGTTGTTCGTGTGGCCGACGACAAACGCTGCGTTCGTCGGCAGACCGACGCCATTGATCCCTACCTGGTTCGCCAACGCGAGCTGGTTCGACCCGTTCACGGTGTGGTTCGCGTCGATCAGCAACGATGCGTTGGTCCGGAATGGGCCGCCGCCGCTGTCGGCCGCGTGGAGCGGCGCCTGGAAGTTCAGCGTCGCCTCGTTCGTGACCGGTACGCCGTCGGACTCGACGACCTGGATCGTGTTCGTAAACGACGCCGCCGTGACACGTCCGTAGATGTCGACGGTTATGGTTGGCGTGACGTAGGTCCCGGCGGTGACACCGGAAGTGACCAGGCTCAGAAGCGGGTCCGCTGTCGTTCCGATGTTCACGATGCCGTTCGTTGCCGAGACCGAATGCACGTAGTCTGTCCCTGCCGAGGCAGGCACCAGGACGTGGCTGCCATTGGTCTTGACGATGCTGTTCACCGCCACGCCGTCGTCTTCGATGTTCGTCGTGGCGAAGGTGGAACCGTCGTAGATCAGACCAGCGGATTCAGTGAACCCGCCGTTCGAGCCGCTGCCACGCGGGATTCGGTTGATCGACGCTGAGAAGATCCCCGGCGTAGATTGCCCACCGGATACGACGTTCATGAGTACGCCGTTCCCGATCAGACCGAGGTTGAACGCGCTGGTGCTGGTGCTACCGGTGACGATAGCTCCCTGGATCGTGATGTTGGGCGCCGTGCCGCCGGAAGAAAATATCGGCGCCGTCGCCGTCACGGCGGTTACCGTTCCGCCGCCCCCGCCCGATCCGTTTGTCGCTACGGTGATTCGACCGTGAGCGTCCCAAGTGATGTTGCAATTCGTGCAGCTGCCGACGCCGATGATGTTGGAGAGCCGGGCATCTGGCAGGGTACCGGTTCCGAGATCAGATGCCGATCCGGACTGGGCCACGGCTGCCAGCGCCGCCCATCCATCCTCGCGCAGGAAGCGCGTGGTGCCGGCTATCGAACCAGGATCTGGCACCGCGCCGCGGGCATGCGATGGTCCGCTGGCGACGAAATCGCTGATCCCCAGCGTGCGGTCGGCGGAAAGATCTCCGCCGCCGGTCAAAGGCGGAGCCGTCGCGATCGTCCTCGTGGCGGGGACCTTGCTGGCCAGATCGCTAACGAGATTCTGGACGACGCTTTCGGTGATGGTGCCGAATCCCAGCGACGATCCGGACTCACGCAGGACGCCGCCAGAACCGGCCGCGACGGGGATGTCCGCCCAGTTCCCCGTGCTGTTGCTTGAGCGACCCGGGATGGACAGGGGTCCGCCCTGCTGAAGGAACGGATAGGTGACGCCGTTGGCGTCCAAAGCCCATGTGCGGTTCGCAGACAGGTCATGGGGCGCGTGGTCACCGCCGATGCTGATGGGTGCCGTACCCTGCACCGTGCGCGAGCTCGGCGTGAGCCCCGTCGTGTTGATGATGGGGTTTCCGGCAACGCCATCGGGATTCGTGATCGTGATGGTGCCATCGGTGTTGGTCAGGGTGCGGTTGGTTGTGGTGCCGACACCGGTTCGGATCACGAAGCCGTTCCCCCCTGTGTCCGGGAGATAGGTCGTTGTGTCGACCACCAGGCGGTCGCTGGTCGCGTTCACGTGTCCGGTTCCGAGCCCCGTAATCGACGTCCCCGCGGTGGAGACCGTCAGGGGCGCCCACGTCGAGCTGCCGACCTTGTTACCGCAGGCGTCGACGATGCCGGCCGATGCCTGCGCCCACGTCACGATCGTCCCCGTGCAGAGGCGGAGGTCACCAAGGGTGCCGGTGACGGTCGGCTGCGTGACCAGCACGATCGTCGTGCTGAACGCCCCCGTGAGGTCGACGCCGACGTCGGTGTTTCCGGCGCTGCCGCTGACGAGGTTCAGCATCGTGACCCAGGACTGCCCGGAGATCTTGATCGCCGGATGCGCGCCGGCCTGGGTCGCGACGATCGCGCCGAGCGTGCCGTTCATGGAGTTCATTGACAGGGCGGCCGGCTGTGCCCCATCGCTGATGATGCGCAACGGCCGCTCGCCGATCGCGGATGCGCCGCCGAGGGTCACGCCTGCAAAGCTGCCAGCTTGTTTGCCGCCGATCGCGAGCCTAGGGTAAACGACCGCGCCGTCGCCAACGTAGAACGATTGCGAGTCGCTGACGGCAACCGGGGGCGAGCTCGTCCCGTTCAGCACGTATGCCGGCAGAGAGATAGCGTTGTCGCCGAAGTCGAAGTTGATGAAGCCATCGATCCGCCCCGCACCGCCCACGCGCGGAAACGACACGCCGTCGACATAGACGTAAAGGCCCTGGGTGTGCCCGGTCGAGTCGATCGAGAGGGGGACGCCGTTGCCGGCGGACAGCCCACCGAGGTTCGAGAAGGCGAGGAACATGTCCCCCTGCGGGTACAGGAGGCCGGTCATGTTGATGCCGACGAAGAAGTTCGACATGAACCCCGTCAGTCCGTTGCCGGTGATCCTGAACCCCTGCGGAGACGTCGGCACCGGCGTCACGACCCCCGGCGCCTCGATGTAGAACACGTCGCCCGTTCCCGGCGTGGCCGGCAGGGCGGTGTTGTTGCTCAGCGTGAGCGTCGCGCCGGACGCTCCGACAATCGCCGCGGTCACATTGCGAAGTGCCGCAGTCGCCGTGCTCGAGGAGAACCGGATCCGGTACCCGACCGGGCTGCCCGGCTCGGCGGGGAAGGTGACCGTCCCGCCGCCGTTGATGCGGCACGGGATCACCGTTGTCGTCGCGCCGGCAGTGGGGTTGTACCCGCCCGCGTTCATGCTCGGCGCCGTCACCGCACCGACGTAGATCAGGTCGGCCGCCGACCCGTCGAACGCCGTCACGCCCGCGGTGGCGTTGGTTCCGGTGCCGCGCGCGACGAACTGCGCGTACCCCTGCATGCCGTTGATTGCGGCGAGGAGCGAGTCCGAATAGGTCCCCTGGTTCGAAACGACGGCCGCCCTCCGGCCCGCGCCCTGCAGCGGGAAGATGCTGCCGAACCCCGTGTACGTCTTCTTTGCGACGAGCCCGGCTGCCTGCGTCGCCGCCGCGACGTCGGCCGCCGAGGACGAGACCGGATCGGCGTACCCCTTGTTTGCGTCGTTGCCGTTCACGGTGTCCACCGCGTAGATGCGGGGAATGCCGATCGGCCAGTTGGCGACGATGCCGGAAGTCGCAGCCGGGCCGATGGGGCGGAACGCCACGGTGGTTCCATCGAAGGTTGCCGCGGTGTTGGCGGTGAGCGCCAGGATCGGTCCCGGGATGGCGGTGCCCGCGGCGGCGACGCCGAACAGCGAGGGACCGGTCTGCGTTCCGAATGCCGTGACGTTGCTTCCCGCGGCGGCCGTGACGGCGCCGCTCAGCGCGTTCCGCTGCAGGAGGCCACCAGCCACAGCGAGGGTGGCATCGAAGTTGAGCTGCAGGTTTGTGCCGGAGAGGGAGAGCGGCGCGGAAACTCCGATCTCCGACGGTGGCGCAGGGCTGCCCGTGGGGTTGCCGAGCAGCTTGTTCGCCCCCACGTTCTGGATCTTCTGGTAGGTGACCGCGCCGTCGGCGACCTTCACTGTCGTGACAGCACCGTCGGCCAACTTGGCGGTCGTGATGCCGCCGGTAGCGATCGACAACGTCCCCGTGTTCAGCGCGAATTCTGGCGCGAGCGTCAGGCTGTTGAGCAGGCCGGAGCCGTTGAAGTAGGCCGCGGTGTTCGGTGTTCCAGACACGCTGGTGCCCGGCACGACGCCGACCTTGATAGTGCTCGGGGTCGGCATGACGATCGATCCATCAGCTGGCGCCAGCGGCGCCTGGACGTCTGCCCCGCTGGCCGCGTTCCCCAGAACGCCGCAGCGGAACAGCGGCGATCCCCCAGTGAACCAGATGCCGCATGGCAGTCCCGATCCTGGCATGTCTCCCAGGCGGATCGAGTTGCCGCTCGTCGTCGGGACACCCTGGTTCTTCGCCACGTGCCCCTGATAGTCCTGGTCCGTGTACAGAAGTTGGTCGGCGTGAGCGGCGCCGCCCACGACCACGCACACCAGAATGGCGACGATGATCTTGATGTTCTTCATGGGGTGATGGTTCCGTTGCATTCGCGCGCGTAAGCCGTCTGCCCTACCGGGGACTTCATCGTGATCTGGATGGGCACTGCCGTTCCGGGGTTCGTGAACGAAGCCGTGAATCCAGTCTTCGCGTAGGTCGCTGACGAGGTGACCGCAGGCGATCCGACTGCTGTTCCGCCCCCCGGCGCCGTCCACCGGTCGACAAAGTTTCCGCCCACGTACAGCTTGAAGGTCGTGGCGCCACTGGGGCTCTTGGCTTGGAAAGCGAAGTTCGCGGTCAGGATGCCAGCTGGACGAACGGCACCGTCGAAAGTGAACTGCCAGATCACGACCTCGTTGCCGCTGGCGTCATCGGGAGAATCGTTCGCGCTGAATGACTCGCCCCCCGTACCCCCACCGCCACCACCGCCCGCTACGAGCCCCCGCACGGCCTCGAGCCAGCGATTCAGCTGGGTCGCCCAGCCGAGCAGAATGGTGATGACGCTGGTGTCCTCGAGCTGCTCGAAGCCTCCCAGCTTGCGCAGCGTGCGCACCCCTCCACCTGGTCCCGGGATGGCGATGCCGGCCAACCGGCAGAGGATGACCCGGACCCTGGTCTCGCCCGGCGATCCGGGGTTGATGGTCGCCTGGACGACGTAGGTGCCGTCCGTCTTGAAGCTGCCAGCGTCGCTGTCGACCGTGAAGCTGGCCGTCGTGGCCACGGACAGCAGGACGGGCTCCGGTCCGGCGCCGCCCGCCGCGCTGCCCTCCGGGCGTCCGACGAGCTCCCAGCGCACGTTGGTGACCCCGACCAGGCTGGACAGAGAGAGGGCCACGAGGTCCCCGCTGACCAGATCCTCGCGGTAGCCGGAGGTAGAGCCGGTTCCGTTGCGGGTTGAAACAATCGCGAGCGGCACCCCGCCATGTTAGGCGGGGGCCCGACGAGCCCGCCAGAGGGGGGCTACGTCAGGGTGGTCATCCCGATCATCCGAACCCGATGGGCGTAGCCCTTGACGCTGATGTTCACGGTGTCCCCCGTTGTGCCACCCTTGAGCCACAGCGCCCCCTGCCCCGGAGCCGGCCATGGAAGGCGGCCGTTCGTCAGGCCGCCGACCGCGACCGCGGGAATTGATGCCACGAGCTCCATCGGCCCATAGCCGCTGCTGAACTGCGGCGAGATCCCGCCAGCCGTGGTGTCCGGATGGACGTTGTAGTAGCCGGGGGTGGAGCCGACCAGCGCCGCACTGAGGGACACCGAGGCCGTCGTGGGAAAGCCGATCTGGGCCGCCGACGGCGGCGTGCTGAACGGATCGGCTGCGGCACCCGTGCGGACGACGAAAATGCTGTTTCCGCCCGCGACCGCTGATCCGAAGTAGGTGACGTCGTCCTCCATGATGAGACCGGCCCGACGCGTGGTGTTGGCGACGACCATGCCGAAGCCGATGTAGACGGCGCCGGCGGGCGCGACCGTCTGACCGTTCACGGTCATGTTGGCCGTCGGTTTCCCGGTCGAGAGATTCGGCGGCGTCAGGCTCTCGACGATCGTGATCGGAGACAGAATGCCCGACGTGGAGTTCAAGCTCGGCAGCCTGTTGTGGCGACCGCCGACCGCGTAGACGTAATAGATCTTGTTCCACTGGGCAGGTGCCGCCACGGTGAACGGATTCGCTGCGGTGTCTTGAACAACGCCTCCGTTGACGGAATCCAAGACGCCGTAGAACTCGTGCAGCTCGCCGTCGATCAGCACTCGGTGGAGGCCCGATACTGACATCGTCGAGCTGGCCGAGGCGGGATTCGCGGCCAGGTCCCACTTGAGTCCGAGTCCCGACACGACGCCGCTCATCGCGGCGAACGGGTACTCCACGCGCCGCCAGGATGCACGCGCCTGCGCGAACGAAGCGGCGGAGCCGGCCCCCGGTGGCACCCACACGTAGAACAGCGCCAAGGCGCCGACAGGAATCGCCGGCACCACCGGATTCCCCGAAGGTGTGCCCGCGATGACCGACAGCGTGGCGGTCGGGGCTGACGTCTTGAAAACGTTCTGCGGCGTGATCGTGCGCGCCACGGGATCGACGAGAATGTTGCGGCTCTGCAGGTCGGTGTCGACCATCGCGGCCGTCGCCACAATGACGTCGATCCGAGGATTGGTTCCGTCCGGATTCGTGTGGGTGACCGTGCCCACCGGCCAGCGAACCTGCAGATATCCGCTGTCGTCAGCGGTCAGCGTGGAATATCCGGGGTACCAAAGCAGGCCGGATCCGGCGCCGATCGTCACCGAGAATCCAGAGGCGCCGGTCAGCGTGGGTGCCTCTTCGATGCCTGAGATCGGCGTCCCGTTGAACTGAAGCAGATCCGCCGGCCCGCCAGGATTCGGAACATCGGAGTCGAACGATCTCGCCCGAGACGCTTCCAGGTCCTGACGAGCCTTTGCGGCAAGGTACTGGGCGCGCATCAGGTCGCTCGAGGCCAAGACCTCTCGGGCGTTCCACTTCTCGATTCTCTCGGTCACTCCGGCCATGGGCCGATGCTACAGTGACCCCGCCGCGCGCGTCTATCTGGCGGCGCCCGCCACGTTCCCCGTGCCGGAGCCGCCGCATGTCGTGACCGGAATGCACACCGGGTCGAAGACGTTCCCATCCGGGTTGGGCGCGATGCGACATGGACACCCGGCCGCCTCTCCGCCACGGCCTCCCTCGCCACCGCTTCCAGCTGCCTGGGCGCCACCGGCGCCGGCATCCATGCCCGACGGCGCGCTCCCGCTGCTCCCGGCACCGCCAGCGCTGAGACTCAGCCCGCGACGTCCACCGGCAGCTTCGGCGCCCGCTCCGCCGGCCGCCGAGCGACCGGCATCCGAGGAGGACGCGCTAACGTCTCCGCAGCCAGCCGCGCTCAGCGCCAAGACCGCCAGGGCCGCCAGAAGCACCACCAGCGCCACCCCCGTACGATTCGGGTTCTTTCGGATCAAATGGTCGATGTCGAGCATGGTCGAGATACTACGCGTCCCCGCCAATGCCTGAAGTCACAGCGCCATTTCGACCACCTCGACAGCAACGACGAGGTGCACAAGGTGCGTGCCGTCGCTGGTGATGTAGCCGCGAATTTGCGTGACGCGCTGGCTCGGTGGCGGAATGGACTGGGTGTCAGTGCCGCCGTATGGGCTCGTAATCAGCTGATGCCCGTCCTCGAGATCGGCATGCACCTCGTGAGTGGCACCTGCCACAGGCGACGCCGAGTCGTGACCAGCCCAGATTGCGTTCACGTACCAGATCTTTCCCGCCGGCGGAGTCAACGTGATGACGAGCGTGGTGCTGGCGGAGCTGCTGGACCCGGAGCCGATCTCAAGTTGATTCGGCTCCAGGAAGACGTCGAAGTTCACGCCTCCCGCGTGTTTGACGGTGACGTCCTGGATCATCGCCATCAGCGCCGCCGTGGTCTGCGGAGGGAAGACGTCGGTCGCTTCGACATACCCAAGGACGGGATCGTCACAGAACGCGTCGTCGTCCAGGAACATCGCGAACTGACCCGGATCGCCGACGAGCCCCTGCGCCTGAATCAGGAGGTAGGCGGTCATCGTTCGCCGATCGAGGATCGTGACGCCGGACGCCGGGTCGTCGAGGAAGTCCACGTCGACCGCCATGCCGTCGAAGCTGCCGAGACCGTAGAAGCTTTTCAGGGCCGGCGTGGCCTGATCGCGGAATGGCTCCAGAACCATGAACGGCGGCAGCCCGTACTTTTGAACGGCCTGCTGAACAGTCAACGCGATCGCGATGGGGCTGACCGCGTCCGGGATGTTGCGGATGCGCGCGCGGTAGGCGTCGGTCTGCTCGCCCGGCTGGCGCAGCACGCCGCGCTCCTTGCCGTGCACCGACAGGTAATCGGCCGCCCCGCCTAGAATCTGGGTGCTCGACGCCACCTCAAACGTCGTGCCATCCACCCCCGCGGTCTGCGTCATAACCCCGCTGCCGTTGACCGCCGCCGTCACGGTGCCGTCGGCGTTGACCGTCCAGGTGTCGCCGACATCGTAAGTGCCGGACGCGAAGGTCAGGACGATCAGCGTCCCTGGGACGGGGAATGCGTAGCTGACGACGTTTGGGGTCAACACCGGCGCGGAAGGGGGGCCGTTGTTGATGGCCCAGGTGAAGGACATGAAGCCGAGGTTCGCCCCCGCCGTCACGACGATCGTCACGACTGCCACCGGAGCCATCAGGACGCCGCCGGCGCCGCTCGATGCGATCGGCGGGCTGCTGGGGTCGACCGCGAACCCCGGGTCGTCCTCGGTGTTGACGAGCTCGGTCTGGCGGAGCGTCTGGACCGGAAGAACCAGGGTCGTCTGGGTGGTGACCGCCACCGCCAGCTGCAGGATCGCCTGGCAACCGCGCGCATCGCGAAATACGTAGCCCTGGGGGATGGTCCCAGTGGTGCTGCCGGAACTCCGCTTGATGGTGATCGAGGCCGTGCCCGGCGAGCCGCCGGACGCCTGTGATAGCGTCCCCTGGGCGATGTTGTGGGGGATCGAGATCCCAAGCCGGGCGAATATCTGGACGTAGGCGCCCAGCACGGCGGCGCTGTCCGGATCGGCGAGCAGCGGCTGGAGCCAGCCGTCGTTGTCGGTGGTTCGCCGGAGCAGCGCCAGGAGGCTGTTGAAGTCCTCGGCCACCGGGCTACCCGAAGCTGATGTCCTGCAGCCGCAGTCGGATGATCGTGCTGTTGGTGGCGGGCACGATGTCGCCGACCGGAACGGGCAGGCTCGCGTCGGTCACGATAACGCCGGGCACCGCGCGCGCGGCCGCGATCAGGTCGGAGCGGCGCAGCGGCTGGCCCGGCTGATTGAACTGACTCATGGCCACGGCGGTCGCGGCCACCGCGGCGCTGGCGGCCTTGGTGTCGATCCCGGACTCGAAGTCGAGATCGTACTGAACCGCCTCGAACACCACCGTCCCGCCCGACACGAAGACCGGGATACCGGCCGAGCGATACCAGAGCAGGTTGTCCTTCACTGCCTGAATCATCAGCGAGGACGCGTTGCCGTTGGCGTCGCCGATCACGAGCTCGACCGCGCCAGCCGGCAGCGCGGTGCCGGGATTCACGATCTCGAACGCTGTCGCCACCGCCACCCCGGACAGGTACTGCTTTGTCTGGCTGGTGTTGGCGGGGTCCGACGTCTGGGCCGCCAGCTGGATCGCCGCCAGGATGCCGCGCCGGATGGACAGGAAGAAGACCAGCGCGCGCCCCCGGAACTGCGCGTCGCTCTCGGCCAGCGTGCCGCCAGCGGCGGGCGCGGGGTTGGTGACCGTGATCGTCGGGTCGAAGGTGCTGTCCACGAAGGCGGTCAGCGTGTTCACCTGGATGTTCTGGTCCGGGCCCACGACGGCCGCGAAGGCGGAGATCGGCGTGGTCACACCCTTCACCAGGTCGGTGGGCCCGAACGGCACGTCGGTCTGGAGGGAGAAGATCGAGCCGCTGGCCGTGCTCATCCGCGTGCCCGCCGCGATCGTGCCACCGCCCGCGCCGAATGTCGGGCGCCGCAGGACGACATCCACCGTGGCGGCCGCGGCCGGGTTCCTTGTGATCCCAAAGTTGTCGTACACCTTCCGGTCGAGCGCGGCGCCGGTCGCCGTCGAGACGAACAGCCCCTTCATGCACTGGGCCCAGGCGGCGCTGAGCTGCTCGCCCATGACGGAGCCGATGCCCCCCAGGATGTTGACGTCCGAACCGGCCACGTCCCAGATAGCGGGCGTGATCCGGACGTTGGGATTGGTCAGCGCCTGCTGCTTCAGATAGGCGCGGCCCGCCGCGAATAAATCACTTCGTGAAGGAAGATCAGCCACGGTTCACGTTCCTCAAAGCGAGGTTACCTGCCCGTCGGTGGTCACCTTGCCGCCGGTGTCGACAAAGGTCCCCCGGATGGTCTTCGCGCTCACCTGGATGATCGCGACGCCTGACGCCTGGATGTTCGCCGTCACGCTGGCGGCGGCCACGTCCGGCTCCTGCTGGATCTGGTTCTGGTAGTCGGCGCGAAAGGTCGCCATCTTGGCCGGTCCGGCCACCCCCTTGTGGTCGATCGCCGACCCGTAGCCGGGCAGGTGGACGTAGGAGTTCTTCTTCGTGAAGCCCCGCCGCCAGATACGCTTGCGCGTGCCGGCGTCCGGCGCCTCCGGCGAGATGTCCTCGCTCGCGTCGAAGATCCAGTGTCCGATCGCGGGCGGATTGGCGAAGTCGACCAAGTCCTGGTTTCGCTGGGGCAGCAGCGTTTCCTGCAGCTTGGTCACCCCAGGGAAGGTCGCCGCGAATGGCGTCCCGAGGGTACCGCCGGCCAGCGACTGCAGGTTGCGAACGGAGATCTTGTAGGTGACGCCCACCACCAGCTGCCGGTCCACGGCCACGTCAAAGCCGCGCTCGTTCGCGCTGCCGCCGTTGCCGACGGCGTAGGTCGGCCCGATCACCATGTCCGGGTCGACCCCCACCGGGACCGGCGCCGTGGCGTTGCCGGCCGGCACCTCGAGCCAGTAATTCGCGGGGTTGAGGGCGTCCGCGGCGCCCGCCGCGCTGACATGGACCGGCTCCTCGTTGAAGACCACCCGCACGACCTGGCCCGCCACCGCGACCGCCCGAACAACGGACAGCGGGCCGCCGGCGCCCATGCGGATGGCGCCGAAGCTGTCCCTTCCGTAGCCGCCGGGCCGCGTCGTCACCCGGCCATCTTCGCCCGTGGGCCCCGCGCACGGCAAGGGGACGGCCGCAGGCGTATCATCAGTCTGTGAGCGGCCCCCCGAAGACCGGCGAGATTGACCTGACACGAAGCGGTGGTACGGCGAGAACGACGGCCTCTACATCGACTTCTTCTAGACCTTGCCCTGCCCGGCTGCCAGGAGGCGGAATCGCTTCTGGCAGCCGCAGCTAGCGTTTCGTCTTCACGGTGTTCGACAGAAAGCCGCCGGCCTTGGCCTCGAACTCCTGGATGGCCAGCTTGGCTGCCAGGAAGAATGGCGCCAGCGGCGCCAGCGGCCCGACGCAGGCGTTCGCCGCGTCCGCCCAGATGCCTTGCAGGCCCGGCGTTGGGCTCGTGCTGGGGTTCGTGCTGTTCAGCGCTGCCTCGGCGTTCCGGTAGGTCGTTCCGGTCACCAGCTGCTCGTCTGCCCCTGGGCCGAAGGAGATCGAGCCGTCCGGGTTGATCAGCACCTGGCCGACGCTCGTCCCGTCCGCGGCGCGCAGATCGATCGGAACCCCCTTGGCGAACACCAGCAGCCGGTCGTTCTGGAAGATCGGCTTGCCGTCGCCGCCCGTGGGGATCGGCTCGGAGGCGCTCGGGATCACCTTCACGATCTCCGGTACCATGCCGACGTCGCCATCGGCGAAGATGACCTGCACCTGATTGCCAACTCGGATGGGGCCGCAGATGAAGACGTCGCCCGCCGCGATCCCGTACCGACATGGCACGGGGTAGTTGCTCGGCTCGAGCACGACGTCCACCTCGACGCCTGCTGGCGTGATCACCACCGCCTCCTGGCTGCCGCTGGGGTCCGCGTTCCCATTCTCGTCCACGAGCGCCGCCACGGTCCCGTAGCTGACCCAGTGCCGCAGATCGCCGCCGGGGATGGCCAGCGCGCGCGCCAGCGCTGCGGTATCAAGCGGAGGTGCGATCCTGGTGCCGCGACGACGCTTCATCGAGCCCAGAATACAGCGGCGCCCGCGCGCGTAGTATCCGCCCTGTGCCGATGAAGACGCCACCCACCAAGCCGGGAGCAGGGAAACGCCGGGCGCTGGAGCTGGGAGCGTGAGTTTTGCGCCGCGCCCTGCCGGCCGCCACCTCGACGGCCCAGAAAGGAGCCAGAGGTGATGGACGAGCTTGGGGCACCAGCGCGCGTGGTGGTTCGCAAGGTCGTTCGGACAACCTATCGCCTCGAATGGGAATATGACGGCTGCGAATACGCGGGCGGTGAAGAGGGAGGCTTCAACCCCGTCCGCAGGTCGCGTGTGCGCACCTATTTCAGCCGTCCGGCGGCCTACCGGGCTGCGGCGCTCCGGTTCATTTTCGCGCGGCGGGACAAGTTCGCGACCGCGCGCGACGGCCACCGGCTGGTCGACTGCCGGCTTTGCGCCGCGGCTCCGCACGGACCCGAAGACCTGGCCCAGTGCCGTTACCACGGCGGTGATGGCTTCGAGACATTGGTGGCCAGACTCACGATTCGGCTCATGCGGCGTGACGGCGTACCGATTCCACCGTCCGTGCGCCGGCGCGCTCGCCCAGGAACTAAGGCGTGATGCGCTACGCCGCGCCCTGCCTCTGACGAATGATCGCGTCCAGATTCGCTGCGACGGCGCTCGGTGCCGGATCGGGCGCCTCGCCGGGAACCACGGCCTTGACGGCGTCGTTCCGCGCCTTGTCCTCGGTCGAGAGATTGGCCGGCAGGTTGCGCGCCTCGGTGAAGTTGACGAGCTCGATGGTGGCCGACCAGCCGCCATCCGTCGACCAGTGCAAGTCGACCCCCCGCGTGTAGAACCAATCGGTCAGGCGTGCGCTAGCGTATGCGGCTTGGATCCGCTTGCATGCCTCCTGCAGTTCCGACCAGCCCTCGACCGCCACCACCGCCGGGCTGTTGGTGCTCTTCAAGATCGCCTGCTCGATGAAGGCCGGGTTCCCCCGGCGCGCATAGAGATCCGACAGGCTATTGGTCACAGCCGTCCCGTTGCCGCCGTCGACGTTTGACGCCACCGTCACACGACACGGGGTGCCGGGCCGGAGCCGGATGACGTCCGGCGTGCGCTGTCCCAGCGCCGGGTTGAAGTAGCTACTGGGCTCGTCGGTCTCGATGGTGACGCAAATCTCCTTGCGACCGATCTGGGCGTAGAGCGCGACCGCGATGGCGTCGAGCGCCTTCTGGCTCCGGATGTCGTGGAAGATGCGAACCACCTCCTCCTCGACCGGCGTGTGGCCCTGGCCGTTCTGGCCGGTGCCGCGCGCGGAGACCGCCGTCCCGCGCTTGGTGGTCGGGTAGATGGACGTCAGGGTCCGCTTGCCCGCCGGCGCGTCCGGGTTGTGGGCGATGCAGCGAACGCGCGGAACCTTCTCGACCCGGCCGTACTTCCGCACGGTCTTGTAGCTTTTGATGTTGTGGCCGAAGACGAAAAACCGAACCTCCGTGGACACCTTCTGGGTGCCGGCGTCGCCGACCAGAACGTCCCGCTTGAAGCCGTCGACCGGTCCGCCCGGAATCTTGGTGCCCCCCTCTGGCGTCTCCAGCAGGTTCTGGGGCGGCACCAGCAGGATGTTGTTCGCGCCCAGTGGATAGGTGGAGCCATCCGGGAGCGTGGCGATGATGCCGGGGTCGTAGATGGGGATGACCCCCGACAGGATGGCCGCTCGAGTGATCAGGTCCCAGACGCTCACGTCAGCCACCGCCGGCGCGGGCGTGGGGAAGCCGACGCCCCCCGGGGTGCCGTTCGATGGGTCCTGGGCCGGGTCGACCCCCGGCGCTGGCCCCCCCTGCACCATGCCGCCCGCCTGGGCGCGGCTCGATGCACTCTGCAGGCTCCGCTTGAAGAGCTTGGCGTCCAGCCGTGGCACCTGTGATTCTGCCACGTTCGGGAACATGCGCACCCCGATGGGGTCGCCCAGTTGGCCGTTGAACTCGGGGATGGTCGAGATGAGCCGCTGCACGTAGCTGACCACCGTGTCGCCCCCCTTGGCGATCTGGCGGGCCTTGGTGAACGGGTTGATCTTCAGCTTCATCAGCCGGGCCTCAAGGCTCTCGGCGTTCACGCTGATCATCAGGGTCGAGTCGTCGGCGTCGAGCTCCTCGTCCTCGGCGTAGCCGCGGAACACCGGTGGGCTCTGGTAGACCTTCGGCAGCCAGCGGGCGGGGTCGGTGAAGTCGTCCACCGCCACTTCGTCCATGAAGACCTCGACGAACAGCGACCGGATCAGGTCTGGCGCCACCGGCAGCGCGTCCAGCGGCACGGAAAACTTGCACTTCGCCGCGGTGCGGAACCCACGTTTGGACACGCTGACGTCGGTCGGGACCACCGACAGGACGACCGTGAAGGGGTCCCGGGCGGTGTTGTTCGGGGCAGCCGCCTCCGTCAGGCTCGCTCCGGATAGCGCTCCGGCTGCGCCAGCCAGCGCCAGTTTGACCTGGGCGTCCGCTATGAGGTCGAACTCCTCGGATGCCCGCCGGACCGCCTGTAGCGCTTGCTGCTGCGCCAGGGCGCTAGCCTTCTGGCCGGCCGGAGTCTTGGCGGCCCGGGTCTCGCTCTGTGCGATGGGCCCGTCCTGGTTCGTAAAGTCCTCAAGCCGAATGGTCAGACGGACCACGGCGCCGACGCGATAGGCCGTTGCGTTCGAGCCGCTGGGGGTGGCTGGCTGCGCGCCGGTCGCTGTCGTCGGGTCCGTCAGGGCCATGGGGTCAGGCTACACCGCGGGCGAAGCGCGTAGTATCCACGGGCATGGACAGGCGACAGTTCTTCGGCTCGATCGCGGCGGCGGCCGCAGGGGCGCTGTTTCCGCGCCTCTTACCGCGGCGCCGGGTCTACGAGGCGCCGCGGCTCGTTTCGCTTGGCGTCCTTCCGCCCGCGGTCCTCGCTCGCATTCAGGAGGCGACGCTCCGGAACGTCTACCGGGACGCCCTCCAGCCCCAGCTGCTATTTCGGGCGACGCGCTGATGCCCCGCTGGCGACGCCAATACGCGGTCGGATGTCCCGTCACAAAGGCGGAGCACGACCAGGTCATGGAGCTCGCCGCCCGCCGGCGCCTGTTCGTCGCGGACATCGTCCGGGCTGGCCTCCGGGCGCAGCTGCAGAAGATGCTGCAGGAAGAGGCGACCGCCACGCCGCCACAACAACACCAGGAGAACGAATCATGAGCGAGACCGTTACCATCGTGGATCCGAACACGCGCGAGGTACGTGAAGGGGTGCCCGTCCCCGCGCCCACCGAGCACATCCTGCAGTTCTTCGCCTATCACCACCTGCCGCCTGACCTGCAGGAGGTGTCGCGCCCGTTCATGGTGCTGTCCGAGCAACTCATGAACCTGCCCCGAAATCCGGAGCGGACCGTCGCGTTGCGCAAGCTGCTCGAGGCGAAGGACGCCGCCGTCCGCGCCAAGCTGGCGAAATGAACGATGGCGAGGCCATCCGGGTCGGGGCGCGCGTCTTCCGGCGCCGCTCCGACCTCTTCGCCAGGGTCGTGGAGATCAAAGGCCATGTGGCAGTGGTCAAGCCCGAGTGGCCGCACGACGGCAGCCTGACCGAGTGGCCGATCGCCGAGCTCCGCTTGGCTGGGGAATTCGAGTGACCCTCCGAGAGGCGCTGTCCGAGATCGCTGAACGCTACGTCAACGTGCCCAACACCAGCCGCGCGCGCTGCACCATGGCCGCCGAGATCCAACGCGTCATCGAGCATTGCGGCTCGCGCCTCACCCAAGGTGTCTACGTTCTGGTCATGCCGTACGCCAGTCGATCCTCAGCCTTCGGTCACCACGTGCACGACGGCGTCGGCGTCTGCTGGTTCGACGCGAACACCGATTGCGAGCTTCCGCCCGCTCTGGTGAATCGGATTCTCGCTGAGCCGGCCGCTCAGCACTGAGCTGAGACGTCCGTCGCCGAGCCGGGAACCAAACGCGGGATGACGATCGGCCGGTTCGGTTGGTCGCTGGGCCCGGTCGGCGACGCCGGCACCGCGCTGCCCGCGATGCCGTTCGCGTCGGCGATCGCCAGCCAGCCGTCGGGCGTCCCGTAGTACCGGATCGCCAGGTCGCGCAGATCGGTGCCCGCCGGCGCCACTACCGTGGCGATCACGTCCGGGATGACCTGCTGCTGGATGCCCAGCGCCGCGTCGTAGCAGGTCTCGCCGGCGACGTCGGCCTGGTGCTTGGTGACGAACAGGCTGTCGACCAGGCGGATCAGATCGAGCGCGGAGTCCGCCACCTCCAGGGTCAGCAGGTTCAGCGACTCGACGTTGCTGATCATGTTCAGACACGCCTGGACGCCTGACGTGCAGCTGTTGATCAGCTGGGTCGCGGCCGCGGCCGGGATCAGGGTGGCGCTGGTGACGGCGGCGGTCGCCTGGGTGACGGCGCTGACCACGCTGTCGACCTGGGCGAAGGCGTCGTCGAACGCGCGCTGCGCCGCCTGCGGAATGCCCAGCACGGTGGTAGGCCCCTCGAGCAGCGCCTGCCCGATCGCTTTGGTGGTCGCCAGGTCCAACGCGACGTCGGCGAACCCCTCTCGGGCGTTGATGGTGCCGGTCGCTGAGACCGCCGGTGCCGACGGCTTGCCGCGCGAGCGCCAGGTGAACTCGCACGACCAGCCGATGTCCTCCCGCCCGTACAGGTACTTGTATGTGAAGTCGGTGATGAGGCCGACACGGACGTTTGGATCACCGGACAGCACGGGGGAACTCGGCGCGCCGGTGAGCGCCGATAGCGGCCAGGTCACCTCGACGGTCACGCCGGCCAGCCGGATCGAATCAATCAGGTCAGCCAGCGCCTGTGCCTGGCCGTCGCCAAGGTACTTGTCGTTCCATTCGCCGGTCACCGTGGTGGGCTTTTCGGTTGGACCGATCGGCAGCTGGGAGGCGTTGGGATTGCCCGGATAGAAGGTCGTCTGGGCGCGCATCGTGCCGCCGAACTCGATCGGGCGGAACGGCGCCGACCATGCCGCGAGGTGGATCACGCCGGGCGGCTGACCGGTCTGCAGGGTCGTCTGCGCCAGGCGTCCTTCGGTCACCCGGATCTGGAACGGGAGCGAGGTTCCCGTGAAGCTGGCCACGCCGGCGGCGCTCACAGCCCGGCCGGCTCCGCGTTGACCGCCTGCCCGCGGTGCGTGATCGAGTCGTGCAGCTTCTGCTGGAAGCGCACGAAGATGGCGTCAGGGTCGGCGTCCTCGGTGTTGATGCGCACGCTAACGCCCCCGTTGATGATGGTGTTCCCTTTGGCGAAGGGCAGGTTCTTGTCGTCCCGTTTGGCGGCCGTGACCATCGGGCCGCGCAGCTGATTCAGGATGCCCTCCATCTGATCACCGAGCGCGTTGGCGATGCGGGTGTTGAGGTCGTTGCTCGACATCGGGTTCTTGATCCCGAACTGCCGCTGCAGGTCCGCTTTCTGGGTGTCCTCGAGGTTGCTGATCCGGAAGGCCAGCGCCTGGCGATCGAGACGCCCTTGTTCATCCACCACCCCGGCGTGGTGCAGCTTTGCCGCTTCCGCGCGGGCCAAGCGCTCCTGCTGGTTCGTGAACCCGAGCCCGTCGGATTTATCCAGCAATCGCTTGAGGTTGTTGGACGACATGACCGCCTGCTGGGCGGCCAGCAGCTCTCGATTGCGGTCGTCCGTGCGCTTGTCAAGGTAGGCCACGCCGAGGTCCAGCGCGCCCTTGAATGCCGCGAGCCCCGCGATGGCGCCGCCGAGACCGGTGACCATGCCGCTCAGCCCCTTGGACACGCCCTCGACGCCTTCGCCGCCGCCTCGTCGGCCGCCGAACATGGCGGCGATGCGCTCGGCGTTGCCGGCCAGCTTGGTGCCGACGTTGACGGCTGCGATCTGAACCCAGTGCTCCTTGATAAACGCCGAGACCTTCTCCAGCGTGTGAAAGGCGCTCACCAGGCGGCCGGCGAAGATGTCGACCAGCGGCTTGCCGTTCTCCCGCACGTCCCGCAGGTGTTTGGCCCAGTGGTCCAGGCTGTTCGCGATCTCCTTGAACAGCGGCCCGGTGGCGTCGCGCAGCAGGCCGTCGACCGTCATCCGAGCTCGATTCAGCGACGCGTCGATGCCGGTCGACATCTGATCGGCGATCTGACGGCTGCCAGCCAGGGCACGCTGGATGTGCTCGAACCGCTGCGCGCGGGTCAGCTTGGTCATGTTGCCGACTGCGTTCGCGATGCTGGCCGAGAACGGATCGACAGCCCGGATCCGTCCGGTCTGCAGGCCGCGCAGGATGATCTTGGCCGCTTCGTCGCCGGCGCCGCCGAACCGCTTCTGGCTGGCGATCGCGTCCTCGGTCAGACGCTGCACCTGCTCCTGGGTCGCGCCTAGCTGGCCGGCGCCCACCGCCAGCGTGCGGTAGGTCTGGGTGACATCGTCCAGCGAGACGTTGAAGCGGCCCGCGACCCGCTCCTGATCCTCCATCACGTCCTTGGCCAGCGCGAGCGAGCGCGTATAGCGATCGACCTCGCCGGCCCCCTTCTCGAACTTGAGCGCGCCCGCCAGGACGCCGGCGGTCTGTTTCTGGAGCCGGCCGAACTCGGCGTTCGCCTCGCGGGTCTTTTCGATCCAGCTGCCGATGCCGTAGCCGAGGCCGAGCGCCCCGAGGGTGGTCAGTCCCTGCTCGCGCCGGAAGTCGCGGAACTTCTCCCGCAGCTCCTGAAACTTCTTCGCCCCCTCGCCGACCTTCGATTCAATGCGGCCGAAGACACCAGAGAACTGGTCGTTGACGGTGAACCGGCTCTCTACCGTCCTGGTCTTGTGCTCGCCCTCGGCCACGGGACCGATGTTACCCTTCGTTCTCCTTCCGCACTATCCGCCCCAGAGCTGCGTTGAAGCGGCGGAGCGCCGCCCAGGTCATCGACAGAACCACCGGCAGAGGCTGGTTGCCGTACCGACAGGCGTAGGCGACGGTGTCCCAGAGCACATCCTCCGCCTTCCGCTCGTCTCGCTCCTCGTCGGTCAGCCCGCCTCGACCGACATGCTGGCTAAAAAAGCCGCGGCCTCGTCGTCGTCTGGCGATCCGACCTTGCCGATCGCCATCTGGCCGAACATCCGACACTTCGGCGACCAGCTGCCCAGAATGTCCTGCGCCTGATCCACCGGCTTGTCGTCGATCTTGATCAGCGCCCGCTCGAGCAGGCAGTAGTCCAGGAGGTTGCCGGTGGCACGCTGCACGCGGCGCGCGTCGGCCTCCTGCGCCATCGAGTAGGCCCGCAGCGTGATCTTGTGGGGATCGGTCGGGTACTGGCGTGCGCTCTCGGGGATGACGAACGTGTAGACCGGCGCGGCGAGCTTCGGGACGACCATCTGGTTGTCGGACATGGGCGGTGCCTCCTCCGCCCGATGCTACACGACGTCCAGCGGTCAGAGCCCCGTGATCTTGAAGAAGCTGGCCTTGCCCGAGAACTTCCCGGTCACGTACGACTCTCGGTTTTGGAAGCCGGCCGAGGGGTCAGCGACCTTGAGGTCGGGGATGATGACGCGCGGGCGCTGCCCGTTGGGGAAGTTGGCGACGAACGCGATGTTGATCTGGGTCGCGGTGGCCGCTCCACGGCGCGCGCCGGCGTCGGCGATCGTCTGCTGGAGCAGGAACAGGTCAGCCGATTCGGCGTCCATGCTCCATTCGAAGCCCGTGCCCTTGTAGATGGTGTCGTACCGATCGGTGGTCTCGCCCGAGTATCCCTTCTGGATGATCTCGGAGAAGACCGTCCAGGTGAACATCTCGATCGCGGTGAAGGTGCGCTCGAGGATGCCCCCGGAGGTCACCCGGAGCTGCATGCCGTCGCCCCTGATTCGAAGGTCTGACACCGATCTCCTCCTAGGCCGCGGCCGGCTCCACCTGCGTGATGGTCACGGTCTCGCCGATGTTGCAGACGAACACCGGGAAATCCAGGCTCGCCAGCGTCTGCACGTTGACCGTGAAAACGTAGATGCCCTGGCTGTTCAGGGCCTTTGTGTTGCCCGTCTTCTCGTCGATCGAGTAGTCGACGATGCGCTGAAGCGCCGGCAGGTTCGTCGACTTCAGCGACTCGAGGAAGGACACGATCTCGCCGATCATCGAGTCGATTCGGTCGATCGTGGCCGGTTGCTTGATGAACGCCGAGGCGATCTGCTCGATCGTGTCCTCGATGAGATCGGCCATCCGACGCCGCTTGATGGGCGTGCGCGTCGGGTACGTCGCCTTATTGGCGGCCGTCACGCCCTGCATCCACTGCCAGCCCTGGGTGCGATCGAAGTAGAGCGCGCAGACGCCGGCGGCGATCAGGTTCGCGTAGTCCTGCTTCGACGGCGGATACAGCTGCAGGGCCGGCTCCATGGCCGTGATGGCCTGGATGTACGGGTTCGCCGCGCCGGGGTTCACTTCCTCGGCGAAGTTGGCCAGCGTGGTCGCCATCATGCCGTCGGCGTTGATGGTGACCGCCACGTTCCCGAAGTCGGGCACCACGATCTGGTGCTGCGGGAACGTGATGATCATGCGGTCGGCCGGCTGGACATAGGCGTCCGCCGCCACCAGCCCTTCGGCGGCGGTGATCGCCGAGGTGGCGGCCGCCTGTGTGACGGCCGTCGCCGGGTCGGCCGAGCCGATGGCGATGCGACCGCGGCCCACAGTGCTCGAGGACAGCGCGTTCGTGGCCAGCGCCTGCCGGATCGCCTGGGTGCGACGAGCCGCCCAGATGATTTGGATGTCGGTCATCGGCGGCACGTTCGGCAGCGTGGCGTTGATCGCCGGCGCGTACATGCTCGCGACGCGCGCGGCCAGCGTCGTGCCCGTGCCGTTCGGCCACAGGGTCGTCGCGTTGGTGACCGCGGTGATGGTCGTACCCGGATCGACGTTCGGCAGCGCCGCGTCGAGCACATGCGTGACCGACGCGCTGGCCGTCGCCACCACCGGCTCCACGACCACGATCGGGAAGCAGTTGACGGTCGCCGTCACGGTGTTCGCCGAGACCGCCGTCCCCTTGGGGACAATGACGTTCCCGGACTTGTTCCCGCTGACACCGAACACCGCCGTCGATCCGGCGAAGGTGCTGCCGTTCCCCATGCGCGCACCGCTGGGGATGACGATGTCCTTGTTGGTGACGCCGGCGGTCTGGTCGGCGGCCGCCACCGTGATCGTGAGCGTCAGCTGGCCCTTGGTCGTCCCGGCGTCTGCGGTCACCGCCTCATGGTCGACGCGGCAGAGAATCAGCCTCTGGAAGGTCTTCGACAGGAGCTGCAGCATCCCGTTGCCTTCCCAGTTCAGCGCCTGGCCGTTCTGGATGGGCGGGCTGCTCGCGTCCTGCGACAGGTACTTGTAGGTCGTGCCCGCGCCCGCCGCGCCGTTGTCGGTGTAGATGCCGGTCACGGCACCAGCGCTGTCCACCTCGGTCGGCAGTCCGACTGGGCCCGCGGTGAATTCGGCCACCAGACAGGCCGCACCCGGCTGGGTGCCGAACACGATGGCCGGCCCCGTCTGGTCGATGATGACGATCTGCGGGACCGCCGTGATCTGACTCAGCGGCGGGAACGAAAGGACGCGCAGGAAGAACGCCATCGGTGCCTAAGAGATTCCGGCAGCGGCAGAGCGCCCGTCAAGAGGGGGAGCCGGCGGCGCGCGCGGCGTCCGCGGCCAGAAGCTCCGCTGCGACATCCTCGTAACCGGCATCTGGCAGGCGACTGGCGTCGGTGATCAGGCGGTAGATGTTCACCCGCACGGACCGGCCGCGGCGCACGATCGGCCGCGTTTCGACCAGATCACCCCACCGGTCTGCCCAGGCGCGGTTGATCCCGTGGCGCTCGAGATCGGCAACCGTCCAGGTGTCGGCTGCCCGCGCGAAGGCCAAGAACCGGATGGCGCTCACCCGCCAGGTGCTCAGCACCCGCGGCGACGGCGCGCCCGCGCGGATCGCCCGGCTGGCGATCGGTGGCAGCGCGAGCGGCTTCAGCGATCCGGCAGCGTGCAAGGCATTGTACTCGGCGCCCGGCCACGCCTTGACCAGCGGGTCCGAGCGCCGCCGATCTGCCTCCGTGATCCCGTGCCAGCGCGGCCGACGCGCCTGCGGATCGGTGTCGATCACGCCGATGCCCAGCCGCCGTGCCAGCGCGCAGAAGCCTTCGCCCGGGCGCGGCGCCGCCACGAACGGCAGATGCGGGTAGCTCGTGCCGGTTCGCCACCGCCGCGCCGGCGCCATCGCCTGCGCCAGGAGCTCGCACGACGCCCGAAGCTTGGCGTGGATGCCGACCTGCTGCCCCGGCTGGACGAGATGGATGGGCGGCGGGGCGTACCGGGATCGCGGCGGCTGAAGTCCTGCCGGCGCGACACCCGCGGGAAGCACCAGCACCATGTCCCACCCCTTCACCTCCGGGAACACCTCGAAGCCGAGTCGCTCGGCCCATTCGCGGAGGCGGTCGCAGAGATCGACCTCGCTCACTCGATCGGATCCCCCGTGACGGGCACCGGCGCGTCGCCGACCTGCTCGGTGATTCGCAGTCCGAACGGCCGCACCGGCCCGAGCTTCACGTGACGTCCCTGCACCGCGATCCGGAACTCCGCCTCCCACTGCCCCTTGGCGGCGCGGTCGGCGTCGTCGAGCTTGCGCGAGCCCAGCAGCTTCAGGGTGATCGGCAAACCCCAATATTCCGGCACGTCGACCACCAGGCCGTAGCGCGCACCCAGCGGCGGCGCCAGCAGGACCGCGGGATCGACGAATGCCGCTTCGATGCCGGCCTTGAGCGCGTCGCGCTCCGCCTGCACGTGCGACCGGATGGTCAGCAGGAAGTCCTTAGTCGCCTCCGACAGCACGTAGAGCCCGAGCCCCACGCCCCCCTGGGGCTCCCAGGTCTCCTCGATGAGCACGGGCACCGTCTGCCCCGGCCCATACAGGAGCTCACCATCCGGCTCGACGACGCCGCCGGGCGAGACGAAGTTGTCCTGGAACGTCGCCCAGTCCTCAAAGACCTGCGCCAGCTGAATTTTCCCCAGCCCTCCCGGGCCGGGAAACTCGCCCGCCACCGCGCGCGTCAGCGCCAGCGCCATGGCAGTCTCGAGATCGGTTTCCTGCTTTCGACTGTACTGGGCTGGCGTCAGCACCGGCATGCGGACGATTGTCTCACGGGCGCCGTTACGCCGGCACCATCTGCACCTTGAGCGGCGCCCGCTCCAGCCGCGCCAGGTGCGCGCCCTCGCCGTCCTGCATCCGTGTGCCGTCGACCCGCACGCCCAGCTGAACGCCGACATCGGCGTGACAGTGCTCGCCATCTTTCGCACCGCAGACCGAGCAGTCGCCCCAGGTGAATCGCTCCTCGGCCGTGAGCTCGCGCGTGCGCATCGTGCCGGGGATACTACGCGCCGGCTTGGGGCGGAGCTCCGAAACCTGCCTCCAGAAGGTCCGCACCGTCCACAGGATGCCGGGGCTCCAGAACCAGGGCGACTTCTCTGGCGTCGGCACCACCAGTTGATCGGGCGGCTCGTCCCCCGTGTCGCCGCAGTATTCGAGGATCATCCCGGGCCTGATGTCGTCCACCATCCGCGCTACGCGCGGCCCGCCTGCACCATGTCGTTGCCCATCTGCTCCTTGATGGCCCGCACGCCGATGGTTGCCACGCGTCGGAGCATATCGTCTCGGTACTTGGAGATCGCGGCGGCGGCGGCGGCGGCGGCGGCCGCAGGG
>CAZPUH010000493.1:0-2164 GCA_964589215.1 uncultured Myxococcales bacterium
AAGGGGGACGGGCGGGAAAAGTGGGGTTGCACATCCTTGTTCCGTGGCTATACTGAACACAGGTGCAGGTGCGATGGGACGGAACCTTTCACTGCTTGGGCACTCACCCCGCCTCGAGGCGGATGGGGTCACGCATCGGCGCGACTGTGAGTGTGTGCGGTGCGACGCCGGGTTTCGGCCATCCGAGCATGAGCGGGCGGCGGCGCAGCGGCGGTGGGACGACCTCAAGGCGCGGGAAGCGGCCGAGCGGGAGCGGGCTCGACGCGAAGAGCGGGCGCGGGTTCGGGCTCTCGCGACCGGGATGCAGTTGACCGCGGAGGTCCAGGCAGCGGACGCGCGGGTGCGCGAGCTGCGTGAGGCCAAGGCGCGCGTGGACGCCGACCGGCGGCTGGCGCTGTTTCAGTCGCTGCGCCGGGCGGGGCTGTCGATGGCGGCGGCGATGGACGAGGTCGAGCGCCGGGATCGCGCGGGCGCGCTGGATCAGGGGGAGGGTTTGGTCAGGGCCAGGGCGAGATAGGCCTCGACCCACGCCTGGTAGGTGCGCCAGGCGGGGTCGTGCTGCTCGATTAGCTGCCCGTACACGTCCTGCAGGCGCTTCACGAGATCGAACGGGGGCGGCGTGGTGCCCGCAGCGTCGACCTGCGCCGCCATCCACAAGGCGTCCAGCTCGGCGGCATCCGCCTTGGCGTGCGTGCGCTTCACCAGCTGCGCGCCGTGGTCGGCGGCCTGGCCGACCCACTTGGCGGCCTCCGGCGGCGTCTGGCGATCGACGGCGGTGTGAGTCAGCCGCAGCTCCGCCAAGATCAGCGCGCGCAGGTCCTCGTCCCGATCCGACCGCTTCAAGCGACGCGCGAAGGTCGCCCGCCGCTGCTCCAGGGCGCGGGTCGTGCCGGCGAGATCGCCTACCGACCGGTCGGCGTTGGCCCGCAGGCCGGCGGCAATCAGCCGGTACGTGTCCAGCACGTCCTCGGGCGCCGTGTGCGGCCAGCGCAGCGTCGCGGTCATCGCCTTGTCTTCGAGCTGTCGATCGACGATCGCCAGGTCGCTCAGCGCGCGCTGCGGCTGGTTCGCGCCCCGCGCGGCGGCCGCCCGCGCCAGGTGCTGCGCCAGCCGGTTGCGCGCGCCCGCCGGCCCCGTGTCGGCGTCAGCCAGCGGCACGTCCTGGTCGTACAGCTCCAGCGCCCGCCCGAACCGCCCCGCCGCCAGGTTGCACAGCGCCGCCCGGTCGACCGCCAGCGGCCGGAATCGCTGCAGGCGCGGCGCGTTCGGGATCATGGCCAGCGCCGCCTCGGCCGCGTCGGCCGCGGCCTTCTCTTGCCCGACGTGCAGCAACACGCGCGCCGTCGCCAGCCGGATCGAGAGCGCCCCCGTGTTGTCCGGATACGGCAGGCGCTGCCGCTGCTGCAGGTAGGTCTGCGCGATGCGGTAGTTGCCGACCGCCATCTGCAGCAGCGCCAGCTGCCCCAGCACGGTCGCCTTGTACCGCAGGTTCCCGCGCATCAGATCCAGCGCGATCAGGTAGTGCGCGTCGGCGCGCGCGGCCTGGGCCGCGTCGCCGGTGCGCAGGTACTCGGCGTGCAGTAGCGCCCCGAAGATGTCCTGCGCGGCGCGGTTGTCGCGCAGCGGGCCCCAGTTCGCGCGCAGGTCGGCGATCGCGGCAGTCGCCGCGGCGGCGCGCTGGTCGTCGGGCAGCTTGGCGATGATCCGCGTCGACAGATACGCGCGTGCCAGCGCCGCCTGCGCCGGCTTGGCCGCCGCCGCGCCACCCCGGAACTGCTCAATCAAGACGTCGGGCTTCTCGCCGCCGCGGATGCGCAGGTCCAGCGCGCCGATCAGGCTCTCCAGCGAATCGGTGCGATCGGCGACGGCCTCGAAGTCGGCGCGCGCCTCGGCCGGGTGCCCCTCGGCCATGCGCCGGTAGGCCCGCGTCGTCATCACGCGCCGGAAGATCCGCTGCGCCTGCCGCCGCTCGCTGGTGCCCGGCTTGACGTCGGCCAGGTACTTCTCCGCCAGCCCCTCGACCAGCGGGTCCGCGCCCACCTCCGCCGCCCGCCGGATTGCCTCGTCGATGACCGCGCGCCGCCGGTCGGGGCGGGTCTGCCGCGCGTACAGATCCCTCAGCTGGTCCTCCGCCGCCTGCGGCGGGTGGCTGTCGCGCACCATC
>CAZPUH010000494.1:0-3580 GCA_964589215.1 uncultured Myxococcales bacterium
GGGCGGTCGCGGCGGCCAGGTCGCTGGCCGGCAGCGACAGCGCCTGATCGTACGAGCGGACGGCGTGTCCAGCGTCGACCTTGGCGTCCCACAGCGGATAGAGGATGGCCTCGGCCAGCGCCTGTACGTCGGCGCCCGGCGGCCGTGTGCATGGCGATGCGCACGCGCAGCAGCCACTCGGTGGCGGCGACGAAGGCCTGAGCCAGCCGCCCCGTCATCACCCCCTTGTTCTGCAGCTGCCTGGGGTCGGACGTGCCGAAGCGGGCCATCGCCGCCCAGCGCCCGACGCACAGGTCACGCATGCCGCCGGGGCCGTTCTTGAGGTCCGGCTCGAGCAAGAAGATCGTGTCGCCGAACCGGCTGTGGCGCGCCTTCTGCTCGGCGCGCAGCCGGGCCACGAAGTCGTCGGCGGCGGTCTTGGCGACGCGCGCGCGGAAGGCGTCCAGGAACTTCTTGCCCAGCTCGGCGTCGCCGGTCAGGAAGCGCGCGTCCAGCAGGGCCGTCGCGGCGGCCAGGTCGCTGGCGGGCAGCGACAGCGCCTGATCGTACGAGCGGACGGCGTGGCCCGCGTCGACCTTGGCGTCCCAGAGCGGGTAGAGGATGGCCTCGGCCAGCGCCTGCACGTCGGCGCCCGGCGTCTTGCCGCACAGGACCAGCAGATCCAGATCCGAGAACGGCGCCAGCTCGGAACGGCCGAAGCCGCCCGTCGCGAAGATGGCGACCGGCGTCTTGCATTTCGCGACCTCCGGGCCAGCGGCCTGGATCACCAGCGCGTCGACATCGCGCGACAAGGCAGCGGCGACCTCGATGCCGTTGCCCCCGTTCTTGACGGCGTTTCCGGCCCGCTCGCGCGCCTCCGCGAAGGCGCGCCCCATGTCCAAGTTCATCGACGCAAACACTACCATCAACCCACGCCGTTCCATTGACGACGTAGGCGGTGTGCGGCACGGTATGGGCCATGGCCGAGATCGAGCTGGCGCCGCTGTCCCACCGTCTTGACGAAGAGGAAACGCGGACGCTCGCGCGACTGCTGTCCGAGGCCGGCGCAGGCAAGATCGACAAGGTCGACGAGCACGGCTCGCACACGATCGCGGCCCGGCTGTCCGAGGAGGCGCTGACCGAATTCCTGGACCGCCTCGACGCGCACGACCTGGGCGCCGAGATCTACATGCCGGTCGAGTTCGAGGGGCGCGTGGTGGTCGGCGACTACCGCGTCGCCTCGTCGCAGGCGCTGCTCGACGTCCTCGAGGAGATGCGCGAAGAGCTGGACGTCGACGCCGAAGAGGACGAGGACGAAGAAGAGGAAGACGAGGAAGAGGAAGAGGACGAAGGCACCGTCATCGAGGCCCAGCTCCGCCACATCTGGCACCTGGTCGCCGACGGCGCGACCGAGTCGATCGAGAAGGGGCTGCCGCTGCACCTCCAGCTGTGAAGAGCCGGACGGACACGCGAGGACGAGGACGAGGACGAGGACGGGTGAGAGACGTCGTCGTCTTCACGCGCGCATGAACACGTGGGGCGGGATCGGTTCCGGGTAAACCGAGCGCAGCTCCACCTTGCGTTCCAGGTCGCGGATGACGGTGGTGCCGACGTCGATCTCGTAGAGGTCGTTGATGTTGGCGATGCCGCCCGGGGCGAAGACGTTGATCTCGAGGATCTTGTCGCCGACCAGATCGACGCCCACGAAGTAGAGACCGTCGGCGACCAGGCGCGGGCGCAGCAGATCGCAGATGCGGCGCTCGGCCTCCGAGAAATCGGTGCGCCGGCGCGAGCCGCCCACGTGCATGTTGTTCCTGATGTCGTCCTTGGGCCGCATCCGCTTGTACGCCGCGACCACGCCGCCCACGTCCAGCGGCGCGCCGCCCAGCAGCAACACGCGCTTGTCCCCCTTGGCGACGGCCGGCAGGTACTCCTGCACGATCACGTAGCCCGCCCGTTTGACGGTGGAGATCATCTGCTGCAGGTTCGCGCTCTGACCGCGGGCCACGTAAAAGACGTTCTTGCCGCCGAAGCCGGCCAGCGGCTTGATGATGGCGGGGCCGTCCAGCTCGCGCAGGAAGGCGCGAATGCGGTCGACGGACCGGGTGACCAGCGTCTTCGGGCGAAGCTCGACCGGGAAGCCCGCCAGGTACATCTTCGAGCCGGCGCGCGACAGGCCGTCGGGGTCGTTCACGACCAGCACGCCCAGCTGCTTGAGCCGGCGCCCGAAGTCCAGGGCCGGGTTGAAGGGGTCGCCGTCGTCGTTCCCGGCGTTCGGGTTGTTGCGCAGGAAGATCACGTCGAAGTCGACCAGTCGGGTGTCCTCACGCGGCGCGTCTGGCGCCGTGAGCGCCTTGGCGTAGGCGGCCGCGTCTTTCAGCCGGCCGGGCCTGGCGCGCACGACCTCGGCCACGATGTCCGCGCCGTCCCCCTGCGAGAAAGCATCCACCGAGGCGAAGGCGACGTCGTGCCCGCGCCGGTAGGCCGCGAACGCCAGGTGGAGCGTCGTGTAAGTCGCTTTTTGAGTCCGGGCGCTGTTGACGACGAAGCAGACGCGCCTGGACCGGGCGCCGAAACTATACACATCCTGCGCGCCGCGACCGAGGTTTCCGGACGGATTCGGCCGCCCCCCGCGCGCGGTCCCGGCGCCTTCTCCGCCGGCTTCCCAGCAACTTCCCAGATCGACAGGCGGGTTCCCGAGGCTGTGGATATCCGCTAAGATTCCGCTCTAATGGCCGGGAAGACGTTTCCGGGGATGGGCGAGCTGGAGGACCAGTCCGCCGACCCCGCCGACGCAGCAGACTCGGGCGCCACGCCGGCGCCGTCGGGGCCGTTCTATTCGGGCCCGACGGTGGTCGACGACGTGAAGGTCGAAGAGGGGCTCCAGAAGCTGCGCGCGCTGGACTCGCCCCCCGCTGCCGTCGCCGGCGCCATCGACACGGCCGCGGAGATCGTCGAGTCGGGCGGTCACCAGATGCCGCCGTACCCGCAATCGTCGTTGCACGCCCCGCTGAAGGACGGCGGGCGGGGCACGTACATCGGCCACAGCGTCGCGGGTGGGGTGCCGCCGGTCGAGCCCGAGAAGCCCTACGACGATCGCCTGCGCGGCACGCTGTTCGGGCACATGCTGCACCTGCCCGACCTGAAGCTGCCCGCGCCCGAGGAGCCCAGCTCGCGCGAGCTGACCCTCGTCGACCAGAGCGCGCCGACCAGTCACGCGCTGGAGATCTACCGGCCGGAACCTGCCCCCGCGGTCTCCCGAGAGCTGGCCCGCCGGGCAGCGGCGGGGATTCCTCAGGAGGCCGAGGCGTTCCCGCGTTCCGACCGCTACCGCAGCGTCCCGGTCGAGGTCGAGTCGGCGCCGCACAACAAGATCCTTCTCCGCGTCGGCGTCGCCGCGGCCGCCATCGCGGCCATCGTGGGCGCGGCCGTCATCTGGCTTCACAACAGCACCGAAGAGCCGGAGCTGCAGGCGCGAACCGCCGCCCCGCTGCCTCAGGTTGCCGTCCCCGCGGCGACGCCGCCCCCTGCGCCGGCGCCCGCAGCCAGCCCGCCGCCAGAGCCGGCCGCTGCCGCGCCCGCCGTCGAGGCGCCCGCGGAG
>CAZPUH010000495.1:0-3498 GCA_964589215.1 uncultured Myxococcales bacterium
GGCGGCAAGGCTGAGGGCACCGGTGGCACGGCGTCCAGTACGGGCTGGCGGGCCACCGACGGCGGCG
Organism: uncultured Myxococcales bacterium; assembly: GCA_964589215.1. Lineage (GTDB taxonomy): Bacteria > Myxococcota_A > Polyangia > Fen-1088 > Fen-1088 > JADGRB01. Next base: position 68 of record CAZPUH010000495.1, read on the forward strand.
CCGACAGGGGCTCCGCCGCCCGCTGCGCGGGTCTCTTCTGCGAGGATTTCGAACAGGGGACCATCGACCCGGCCATCTGGGACGTGAAGATCGACGGCACGCAGGCGGCGCCGGACGTCGTCAGCCAGCCGGCGCTGGTCGCGCACGGCAAGTACGCGGCTCATTTTCACGCCAGGCCCAACGTCGTCAGCTACGACTTCATCATCACCAAGAATCCGCCCGCCGCGCTGAAGGGGCATCACTTCGGGCGCGCCTACTTCATGGTGACGCCGATGCCGCCCACCAACCACACGGAGTACGTGTTCGCGGGCACGACCGGCTTCCCGAAGCTGAAGTACCTGGAGGTCGCCAGCGCCGCGCCGCTGGTCTGGCAGCTCACGTACGTCGACCTGGCGTCGCCCGCGACGGGCGAGGACTACCACTCGGGCGGCAAGGTGCCCGTGGCCAAGTGGTTCTGCATGGAGTGGGAGTTCGACGACGCGCCGGATCGGGCGGCCGTGTACGTCGACGGCACGCAAGCGTTCGCGCAGAACGCCTTCACGTTCAACGGCGCCAGCAGCGGTCTGGTCGGCGGGTTTGCAGCGTTCGGGTTCGGCTACTACGCCTGGCACCCGGCCACGTACGACTTCGACGTCTACTACGACGACATCGTGCTCGACACGAAACGCGTCGGTTGCATCGATTGACCCCACCCGGGGCGGACCTGAGCCGCCCCGACGGCTGAGGCGTTTGACGGCGCTCGGCCGCCGGAATATCTACTGACCCAAAGGCGGTTCGCCCCCCATGCGCCCCATCCTGGTCCAGATCCCGTCGAAGCTGCTGTTCTTGGTCGCGCTGCTCGTGGCGGCCGGGACGTTCGTGCGCGAGCTGCTCCTGCGGCGGCGCGACCCCGCGCACCAGTTCTCGTCGACGCCGCTCTACGCGCTGGTCGGCGCCGAGCTGCTGATCGGGATGAAGTCGGGGTCATGGACCCCCAGCGCGGCCGGGTTCGCGATGCCCTGGACCCCGGTCCCGATCTACTCGTACGGCGTCATGCTGGGGACCTCGCTGGTCGTCGGCTGGTTCCTGGCGATGCGCTTCGCCAAGCAGGACCTCATCGACCAGCAAGCCGCGGGCACGATCTACATGTGGACCGCCGTGTGGTCGATCATCGGCTCGCGCGTCCTCTACGTGCTGACCAACCTGGGGGAGTTCGACAGCATCTGGGGAATGCTGGCGGTCAACCGCGGCGGCCTGGTCGCCTACGGCGGCATGATCGGCGGCTTCCTGGCCAGCTGGTACGGCTGCCACAAGCGCGGCATCCCGCTGCTCAAGTGGGCGGACGTGTCGGCGCCGTCGGTCGTGCTGGGGACCGCCATCACGCGCGTCGGCTGCCTGCTGTTCGGCTGCGACTACGGCGGGCGCACCAGCCTGCCCTGGGCGATCCGGTTCCCGGGGCCGAACCCGCTGGCCCCGCAGGGGAGCCCGGCCTGGCAGCACCACGTTCACGACCTGGGCCTCTCGCAGAGCGCGGCCTGGTCCTACCCGATCCACCCGACCCAGGTCTACGAATCGCTGGTGGGCCTGGCGCTGTTCGGGCTCATGGTCTGGCTGCGCCACCACCGGCGGTTCTCGGGGCAGGTGTTCCTGGCCTGGGTGCTGGGGTACGGCATCATGCGCCCGCTGATCGAGATCGTCCGGGACGACGACCAGCGCGGCAACGTGGGCCCGCTGTCGACGTCGCAGTTCATCGGCATCGTGTCGGTCGTGCTGGGGATCGCGCTTCTGATCGCGCTGATCCGTCGCTACCGCCGCGACCCCGACAGCCTGCGGCTCTGGGAGGTCCCGACGCTGGCCCCGGCGGGTGGACCGAGCGAAGAACCGGCGGAGCGCGAGCGCCCCGCCTCCAGCAAACGGCGCAAGCGGCGTTGAGCAGGATCTCCGTCCCGGCGCTGGCGCTGCTGCTCGGCGTGACGCTGGCGGCGCCGCGGGTGCGGGCGGCGGAGCCGCCGGCCGCGGGCGGTGAGACGCAGGCCCCGCTCTCGCCCGCCGAGACGCAGGCGGCGGCCGCCCAGCGCGAGGCGCAGGAGGCCGAAGCCCAGGTCATCGAGCTGCGGCGGCAGCTGCAGGCGCTCGAGCGCCAGCAGGCCGGTTACGACGACGTCCGCCGCCGGCTGGACCAGCTGGACGCGCGCCAGGCCGAGGCCGAACGCCAGGCCGCGGCCACCCACGACGGGCAGGCGCCCGAGACGTCGGTCATCCGGTTCAAGGACGGCGGCTTCGAGATCCGCTCGCCTGACAACGGCTTCTACCTCCACCCGCTGCTCCGCATCCAGGGGATCTACACCGGTGAGATCGCCAGCCGCGGGGCGATGGACGCGGCGGCGCCCAACACGTCCAGCTTCTCGCTGGGTCGGGCCGAGGTCATCCTGGAAGGTCACGTGGGCGGCCCGTTCTTCCAGTACCGCCTGCAGGTCGACGCCGCGCAGCCGCAGCCGCTCAAGGACGCCTACGTCACGTGGCGTCCGCACCGGTCGGTCGCGATCGAGCTGGGTCAGTTCAAGGTTCCCTACGGCCTGCAGCGGCAATACTGGCGCGCCGACCTGGAGTTCGTCGACCTCGCGTCGGCGACCGCGGCGTTCTCCCTGAACCGCGACCTGGGGCTGATGGCGGTGGGCCGCGTGCTGCCGGGGCGCCTCACCGTCTGGGCCGGGCTCCTCAACGGGTCGGGGCCCAACCAGCCGAACGACAACTTCGACCTGGCGTACGCGCTGCGCGTCGTGGCCACGCCGTTCGGGCCGCTGCCGGTCACCGAGGGGGACATCGAGGATCATCGCCGGCCGCGCCTGTCGGTCGGTGCCTCGGGTTACTACAACCTGGCGGTGACCGACATCCGGACGCGCGACCCGAACGCGTCGGTCGACGTCGACGGAAACGGCCGCATCGACAACGTCGGCATCTGGCAGGGGGCCGTGGAGCTGCGCGCGCTGTGGCGCGGAGCGGCCCTCCAGGCCGAATGGTTCGGCCGCCTCGAGGACGCCGGCGTCGCGGTCCCCTCCGGCTCGCGCAAGTACTGGGGCGGGTACGTCGAGGCCAGCGCGTTCATCCTGCCTCACCGCCTGCAGATCGCCGCCCGGGTCAGCCACACGGACCTGCCCATGTACGGGGCCAGCGCCCTGCAGCGCGCCCAGGCGGGCACCTACCAGAACGAGCAGAGCGGCGCCGTCTCCGCCTACATCCACGGCCACCGGGTCAAGGCTCAGGTCGAATTCAACCACCTGACCAGCGACGGGCAGACCGCTCCGACCGCCGAACAGGTTCGTGCCGCCCTTCAAATCGGGTTTTAGGTTATAAACGCCAGCCGATCGACGCAGCCCGGCCTGGACAGGAGACGCGGATGAGCCTGAAGCGAAGCCACTCGAGCAGCAAGAGCAGTTTCGGCGGCAGTGATG
>CAZPUH010000496.1:0-2307 GCA_964589215.1 uncultured Myxococcales bacterium
GGCCGGAGCGGACCCGGGGGCGGGCGCCACCGGCGGCGGCAGCGGCTCGCCCGAGCCGTAGGTCCCAGGCAGCGCGGGCGCGGTCTGGGCGGCCGCGCAGGCGGCGAACAGCAAGACATAGAGGAAAACCAGCCGCACCACGTCTCCTTTTACGGCCGAAGGGCGACCGTGTCCCGTTTTTGCCCCGGCCCTTGCCCGAGCCCAAGCGCCAGCGTCTTGCGGGTGAAGCTCGACAGGCCCACCGCCGCCAGCCCGGCCAGCTCGAGCCAGCGCAACTCGGTCGTCGCCTCGCCCGTTCGCGGCGCGTCCGCCAGCCGCAGCGCGCGCCGCGCCGCGGCCACCTGGACCCGGAACACCTCCGCCCGAACGTCGCGGTGCGTGAAGATCTGGCGGACGACCCCGTGGCTGACGACCGCCGTCGGACGCATGCCCAGCTCGCCGGCCAGCGCGCGCGCGGCGGCGAAGGCGTCCGCCGGCGCGTCGAGCTCCCGCTCGGGCAACGTCCAGGTTCCGCTCAGCAGGCCGTCGCCGCGCTTGACCAGCAGGACGCGCGCGCCGTCGGTGATGCACGCGCACGCGACGCGCACGATGGGGCGCGCGGGCTTGGGGGACCGGGCCGGGAGCGCCGCGCTGGATCCACTCGCGCGGGCCGCGCACAGGCCGCCGACAGGACAGGCGTCGCAGCGCGGATTGCGCGGCGTGCAGACCAGCGCGCCCAGCTCCATGACCGCCTGGTTGAAGTCACCGGGACGCCCCTCCGGCACCTCCGCCGCGCCGAGCGCCTGCAACCGCGCGCGCGTGCCGGGGCGGTCGATCGGATCGGCGACGCCGAAGAGCCGTGACAGCACGCGCGCGCCGTTGCCGTCCAGCGCGAACGCGCGGGCGCCGAACGCGATCGACGCCACGGCCGCCGCCGTGTAGGGACCGATGCCGGGCAGCCGCCGCAGCTCCTCCACGGTGGGCGGAAGCGCGCCGCCGTGCTCCGTCACGACGGTCACCGCGGCGCGCCGCAGGTTGCGCGCGCGCGCGTAGTACCCCAGCCCCGACCACAGCGCCAGGCCGTCCTCGTCGCGGGCGGCCGCCAGCGACGCGAGCGTGGGGAACCGCGCAACGAACCGCTCGAAGTACGGGACGACCACCGCCAGGGTCGTCTGCTGCGCCATCAGCTCCGAGACCAGCGTCCGGTAGGGCGACGCCTCGCGCCGCCAGGGCAGCTCGCGCCTGGCGCCGTCGTACCACTGCAAGAGCGCATCGGCGATCCGCATCGCTGCCGAGCCGGAGTGTAGTACAACGAAGCGTGGCCCCGCCGCAGCAACAGCCGGACATCGCGGGCGCGCTGGCGCGCGGCGAGATCGACCCCATCTACTGCCTGTCGGGCGAGCCGTACCTGGTCGAGGCAACGGCGGCGGCGATCCGCGCGGCCGTGCTGGCCGAGGCGGGGCCTGCGGCGGCGTTCAATCACGACGCCTTCGAGCTGAAGGACAAGGGTCTGGGCGCCGCGCTGTCGACCGCGCGGACCATGCCGATGATGGCCCGCCGCCGGCTGGTCGTCGGCAAGGGCGTCGACGACGTGAAGGCCGCCGACCTCGAGCCGCTGGCGGCCTACGCCGAGGACCCGAATCCGTCGACCTGCCTGCTGCTGCTGGCCGAGAAGGTCGACGTCCGCTTCAAGGTGTTCCAGACGCTGCGCAAGCGCGGCTACCTGCACGTCTTCGGGCCGCTCCGCGACCGCGAGGTGGCGGGCTGGATCCGGACGGAGGCGCGAAACCGCAAGATCGCGATCGCCGCCGACGCGGCGGAGGCGCTCGCGGCGGCCACGGGGCCCGACCTGGGGCGGCTCTCCCAGGTCCTCGATCAGCTGGCGCTTTACGCGGGCGGCGAGCCGATCGCCGTCGCGCACGTGGACGCGCTGGTGGCCGAGACGCGGCAGCTCGGGATCTTCGAGCTCACGAAGGCCATTGGCGCCGGCAACGTGTCGGTCGCGCTGGCCCTGCTCACCAACATGCTGCGCAATCGGGAGCCGGCGCTGCGCATCCAGTACATGCTGGCGCGCCACCTCCGGCTGGACTGGCGCCCCAAGGAGCTGGCCGCGGGCGGCGCCGGCCGCGGCGACATCGCGTCGGCGGTCGGCATCAACCCCTACTTCCTGGACGACATCCTGGTTCCGGCCAAGCGGATGACGCGCGCGTCGCTGGCCGGGGCCTTCGACCGCCTGTTTCAGGCGGACGTCGACCTCAAGAGCTCGAAGATGGATCCCGACGTCGCCCTGGCGCGTCTCGTTCAGACGCTGGCCGAGAGCTCCGCCGG
>CAZPUH010000497.1:0-2144 GCA_964589215.1 uncultured Myxococcales bacterium
GGGAGAAGAATCGACGGGTCGAGTTCTTCATCACGCAGCAATAGGCAGGCACGCAGCAACTGGCAGCAACAGGAAAGAAGCGAGCGCCATGATCCGTTCCAAGTACATTGCTCTCTCCGCCCTCTCCGTCGCCTTCCTGGGTTCGGCCCTGGTGGCGCGGACCGCGCGCGCGCAGGACCAGGCCGTCGTCGACAAGCTGGTCCAGATGAACAAGAAGGCGTTGGACGATTACGACACGCTGGACTGGGACGCGGCCAAGAAGCGGCTCCTCGACGCCCTCATGACGGGCAAGAAGGCCGGCCTCGACAACCACCCGGTCATCGCCCGCACGTACATCCACCTGGGCGCCGTCTACATCACCGGCTTCAAGGACCGCCAGAAGGGTCTGCAGAGCTTCGGCCGCGCCCTGGACATCGATCCGAACATCCAGCTGTCGAAGGGGATCGAGAGCACCGACGTGGTCGCCGCGTTCCAGGAGGCTCAGCGGAGCCACGCCGGCGGCGCGCCGGCCGGCGGTGCGGCGCCCGCAAGCAAGGCGAAGCGGCGCGGCTCGGCCACGGACGAGGGCGGCGAAGGGTCCTCCGGAACGCCCGCGCCCGCCGCCAAGCGAACGGTGGCTTCGGACGACGACGAGAACAACGAGCCCGACCTGCCCGTACACATCAACGCGCTCGATTGCCCGACGCCCGACGAGGCGATCATCGACAAGCCGCTCCTACTCCGCTGCGCCGTCGCGGCGAACCTGCCGGTCGCCGTCGTGGTGCTCGCCTATCGCGCGCCCGGCAAGGACGGCTACACCGAGACGGTGATGAGCCGCTCCCCGAAGGGCTGGCTGCAGGCGAAGATCCCCAAGAAGGCGGTGACCGGAAAGTCGATCCAGTTCTACTTCGAGGGACGCAACGCGAACGGCAAGCCGGTCGTCGCGAACGGCGGCCCGGACAGCCCCAACATCGTGCTGCTGGTCGAGGAATCGTCGCGCGGCGAGACCGCCAGCGCGACCGCCGGCGCCGAGGACGAGAACCCGCTGGAGGACGACGAGGGGCCGCGCGGCCCGCGCCTGCACCTGGGGCACGTCGACAAGGACCGCGAGGGGCTGGACACGCGGTACGGCAAGCGGAAGTGGTGGCTGGGACTGGGAATCGGCACCGGCTACGGCTACGCCAAGGGCAAGGGCTTCGAGGCGGTGAACAACTCACCCGACCCGGCGTTCCACAATCTGCGGAACGGGTTCACGCCGGGTGTGGCCTGGGCCGGCTACGGTCACCTGGCGCCGGAGTTTGGCTACGCCTTCAATCCCGACATTGCCGTGTCGCTGGAAGGGCGGCTGCAGTACGTCGGTCAGCCCTCGCAGTACTCGAAGTTCGCCGCGCGCGGCGCCATCTCGGTGCTCGGGAAGCTGCTCTTCTACACGAAGCAGAATCAGCTGCGGTTCTTCGGCGCCGTGCTCGCCGGCGGTGGCGAAGGCTTTCGGTTCGTCGGTCACCCGGCCGACGGGCTGAAGGTGAGCTACGTCGACTTCAAGGACACCATCCTCGCCGGCCCCGTCGTCGCCGGGCTCGGCGGCGGCGTCTACTACGAGCTGGCCAAGTCGGTTTCAGCCGTGGGCGAGCTCCACGCCCTGGCGGGGTTCCCGACGTTCGGGATCGTCCTCGACTTCAACGCCGCGATTCAGATCAACTGCTACTAGCGAGAAGGTTCGGCGCGCCGGGTCGGCGTCCAGCAGGGCGGCGATGAGGGGCGCCACGCTCGGGGCGCGCGACTGCAGGACGGCGCGCGCCACCGCCGGAAAGCCCTCGGCGGGGTCGCCGCGCAGCAGATCGGCGTGGGCGCGCAGGGTCCGCCCGGCGGCCATCTCGAACAGGACGGCGCCCGCCGCGTAGCGGTCGGTCGCGGGGGCCCGCGGCGCTCCGCGCAGCTGCTCGGGCGCGAGGTAAAGCGGCGTGCCGCCGCCCGACTCGCCGCCGGCGCCGACCAGCGCCGCGGCGCCGAAGTCCGCCAGCACAAGCTCGCCGGGCGCGCGCAGCAGCAGGTTGGACGGCTTGAGGTCGCCGTGCACGATGCCGCGCGCGTGCAGGAACGCCAGCGTCGACAGCAGCCCGCGCGCCGCCTCATCGATCTCCACCTCCGGCAAGCCGCCGGGGTGG
>CAZPUH010000498.1:0-3650 GCA_964589215.1 uncultured Myxococcales bacterium
GATGGCCTCCTTCAGCTGCAGGATCTCGCCACGGACGTCGACGGTGATCTTCTTCGACAAGTCGCCGCTGGCGACGGCGATGGTGACGTCCGCGATGTTGCGGACCTGCGCGGTCAGGTTACCGGCCATCTGGTTGACCGATTCGGTGAGGTCCTTCCACACGCCCGAGACGCCCTTGACCTGCGCCTGCCCGCCCAGCTTGCCTTCGGTACCGACCTCGCGCGCGACGCGGGTCACCTCCGACGAGAAGACCGACAGCTGGTCGATCATCTTGTTGACCAGCTTGGCCGAACGGAGGAACTCGCCCTCCAGGGGCCGGCCGTCGACGTCCAGCGCCATGGCCTGCGTGAGGTCGCCCTTGGCGACGGCGCCGACGGCGCGCGGCACCTCGGTCGTCGGCCACACCAGGTCGTCGATCAAGGTGTTGAGCGCGGTGATGTCGTCCGCCCAGCCGCCGACGGCGCCGGGGACGCGCATCCGCTCTTTCAGCTTCCCTTCCTTGCCGACGACGCGGCAGACGCGCGCCGTCTCCGCCGTCCGCCGCTCGCTGACCGCCAGGATGTCGTTGAAGACGTCGGCGATCTTCCCCTCGATGCCGACGATGTCGCCGGGCATCCGGGCGGTGAAGTCGCCGCCCTTGAACCGATTCAGCGCGTTCAGCAGCGCTTGCGAGAACCCGGCCTGGGTCGCCCCCGCGACTTCGACGGCCGGGCGCGAGCCCGTGCCGTGGCCGTTGCCGTTCCCGTTCCCATTCCCGTTGGGACGATCGACGCGTTTTCCGTTATTTCCCGTCGCGGTGGCGGATGCCGCCCCGCGGCTCGAAGTCTTTGAAGTGGAAGGTGTTTCGGTTCCGTTCGCCATGCTGCAACGTCCTCGTGTGGCTGTGGTCGGCAGACCAATCCAAAACGGATGACCTTGCCACCCTAAGTTCGAATCCTTAACGTTCAATGCCCCGTTTTCACTTTTCTCCGTTTTCTTGGAAGACCGAGTGCGTGCAGGTAAGGAGGGGTGGCCGCAAGGAGCTCAGGCGCAGGCCCGAGCGCGACCGGCGCGCTAAGATGACGCGGCCATGAACGCGTCGGCGCGGCAGACATTTCGGCAGCGACTGCTGGCTTTGAAGGCCGAGATCATCGCGGCGGGCGACATCGTCCCGGAGGCGGCCCGTCAGGAGCCGGCGGCCGTCGGAAACGACGAGGACACCCAGCCCCTGGCCGAGATGTCCCAGTCCATCGCCTCTTCCCGGAACCGGAACCGCACGGGGGTGCTGGCCCGGGTCCTCGCGGCGCTGGCCCGGCTGGACGACGAGCCGGAGTCGTTCGGCATGTGCGTCGAGTGCGACGAGCCCATCGGCGCGAAGCGCCTCGAGCTGATGCCCTACGTCGAGCTCTGCGTGGAGTGCCAGCAGGAGCAGGACAAGGCGCAGCGACCTCAGGGCGGTCGCCGGCACCTGACCGATTTTCGGTGAGCCGCTGATCAGCCGCGGGAGCGGCCGGCGAGCTGGACGCTGCGGGCGGCGGCCAGGGCCGTCCGCTGGGCTTCCTCGATCTGGGTCAGCGGCCCGGTGTCTTCCAGCCCGGGGACGCAGACCACCTCGCCCCGGGCCAGGCCGGCCAGCGCGGCGCGCGCGACGTCCTCGGGCAGCATGCGCGGCGGCATCTGGCTGGTGTCGATCCCCTGCACCTCGTGGAACTCCGTCTTCACGAGGCCGGGGAGGCAGACCGAGGCGCGCACCGGCGTGCCGGCCAGCTCGGCGGCCAGCACCTGCGTGAAGGTCAGCTGAAAAGCCTTGGCGGCCGCGTAGACGACCCGCTGCGGAAGCGGCGCGCCGGCGGGCGCCGCGCCCGAGTGCGCCCGCAGCGACGCCACGCAGATCACCCCGCCCCGCCCGCGCGCCAGCATGCCCGGCAGCGCCGCGCGCGTGACCTGCACGACCGCCCGCACGTGCACCGAGAGCAGCTCGTCGGCGACCTGGGGGTCGACCTCGGCGAAGGCGCGGTAGCCGCCGAATCCGGCGTTGTTGACCAGCAGCTCCAGCGGCGCGGCGGCCGCGCGCGCGGCGACGGCGTCCACGCCGGCCGGCGAGGCCAGGTCGGCGGCCAGCACCTCGACGCCGGCGCCGTGAGCGTCACGCAGGCGCGCCGCCAGCGTGTCGAGGCGATCGCGGCGGCGCGCGACGAGGATCAGGTCGTGCCCCGAGGCGGCGAGCTGTTCGGCGAAGCATTGACCGATGCCGGCGGAGGCGCCGGTGACCAGGGCGAGGGGACGCGGCATGCCGCCGTTTTACCTCAGGGCGCGGTCTTCAGGGTCGCCCAACCGTGCGCCGGCACGTCGAACCGATACGAGGCGCTCCCCACCGCGACGGTGGTGGTCTTCGCCGCCGTCCCTTTGTTGTAGATCTGCGTGATGACGCTGCCGTCCGGGTTCTTGAACGCGAGCGCGTCGGTGCTGCCGGAGATCTTGATGCGCGTGGCGCCGGGCGCGATGTACGCCGAGAAGTGGCGGAACACGTAGTACGCGGGCGTGATGATCAGCTTCTTCGCCGAGCGGTCGACGACCAGCAGCGCGTTCTGCGGCCAGCCCGTCAAGCTCTTGCCCACCGTGTCCAGCACCATGTTCCAGGCGCTGTAGGCGTTCACGCCGGCCACGATCCAGTCGCGGATCAGCTGCCAACTCTCCTCGCCGTAAGCGTGATCGTTCTGGGGCATGTTGGGGTTGTAGCGGCTCTGGTCCCAGTACGGCGTCGCGAAGTTGTAGTTGCCGCACTTGTGCTCGGTCTGCCACACCGGCCCCTTCGAGGTCAGCGACGCCACGGTGCTCTGCAGGTTCCACTGCAGGCCGAACCCCTTCACGTACTTCATGGCGGCCGTGTCGGCGGCCAGCGTCGTGGCGATCGTGCCGTCGGCGGGCGCGGACATCGTGCCGCACCAGATCTCCGCCGGGACGTTCCGCTGCGCGAACATCGGGCCCAGGTAGGTCTTGAAGAAGTCGATGAACAGCGCCTGCGTCCACTTCACGCTCGCGTACCCTGGCTCGTTCTGCGGGTGGATCGCCTCGATCTTCAGCCCCTCCTTCGCGTACTCCTCGACGAAGCGGGCCAGGTACAGCGCGTAGGCCGTCTGGGTCTGCGCGTCGCCCTTCATGTTGCCGGCGCTGTCCTTCATCCAGTCGGGCGGAATCCAGGGGCTGGCCCACAGGTGAATGTCGGGACGGATCTGCAGCGCGGCCTTGATGAACGGGATCAGCTTCTCCCGGTCGCGCGCGATCGAGAAGTTGGCCATCGTGTAGTCGCCGGCCGTGTCGTCCAGCGTGTACGTGCTCATCGAGTAGTCGCTGGCGCCCAGCGGGAGCCGCCCATAGATGAAGGCGGCGCCCTCCTGGGGATCGAACAGCAGCTTCATCGCGCTCGTGACCTGGTCAGCGGTCAACACGGACAGCGCGTCCCAGCCCATCTCGTTGAAGCAACCGCCGAACCCGTCGAAGCGCTGCAGCTTGCTGGTCTGGTCGACGGTCAGATCCGCCGTCGCGCCGGTCACCATCGCCAGCGCGGCCTGGGTGTTCCAGTAGGCGTTCGGTCCCGACGTCACCAGCTCCGGCTGCGGCGCCGCGGCGCCGGCCGCGCCCGTGGAGGCGCCGCCGCTCGCGCCGTTGCC
>CAZPUH010000499.1:0-3156 GCA_964589215.1 uncultured Myxococcales bacterium
GGCCGTCACCGACCCGTGCACCAGCCGGACGCCCAGGTCGCGCAGCCAGGCCGGCGCGGCGCTGTGCACCAGCACGCGCAGCCGCGGCGCCGTCGCCGGATCGGCGGCCAGCAGCCTGACCAGGTGGCTGCCCAGGAAGCCGGTCCCGCCGGTCACCAGGATCGCGTTCTTCATGACGTCGTCTTTGGGTTTCTGTTTCACGGCACGGACTTCAGCAGCGGGCGGCGCACGGGCCGCGTGCGCACGGCGACGGGCCCCAGCGCGCGCCCGTCCCAGGCCGAGCGCACGGCGTCGACGTCCAGCGGCGTCGGCAACCCGTCGCGCAGGTTCTCGACGGCGCGCTGGGTGAACGCGGCGACCAGGCGCCAGGCCTCCTGCTGGGGCAGCCCGGCCACCAGCGTCGCCAGCCAGTCCGGCGACAGGAACGGCGCGAACGACACCGTCAGCTCGCGCGCGCGCGGGACGGCCGTCCCCTTGGGCAGCGCCTCGAAGCTCCCCGCGACGTGGGCCGGCAAGATCCCGACCTCGCCGCGCAGCGCGAGGTAGCCCAGGCTGGGCAGGAACTCGGCCAGCTCGCCCGTCACGGACCGCGTCCCCTCGGGAAACACGACCAGGCTGCGCCCGCGCTTCAGCACCTCCAGCGTCTTCTCCATCGACTTGCGGATGGAGCCGCTGCGCTCCATGGGCACGAGGTTGGTGAAGTGCTTGAAGTAGGCGCGGCGGTATCGGCCGCGGAAGAAGTAGTCGGCGGCCGCCATCGACGCCAGGTTCTTGCCCGCGTCGCCCAGCGCGACCTTGATCGCGCCCATGTCCAGGTGGGACGCGTGGTTGGCGGCGACGATGAAGCTGGTGTGGTGCGGGACGTGCAGCCCGCCCTTCACCTTGGTCTCCAGCACGCGCTCGTAGAACAGCTTCTGCCCGAACGCCAGCGCGCGCTTGCCAGCGGACGCCACCTGCGACGGGACGTGGATGTCCCCGTCGTCGTCGTCACCGCGGCCGGCGGCGCGCTCGCGGGCGGCGGCGACGGGGCCGCGCGCCAGCAGCTCTTGCAGCTCGGCGACGGTGTTCAGCGTCGTGATGTCGATGCTCTCGGGCAGCACGACCCCGGCGGTCTCCAGCGCGCTCGACAGCTCGGCGTACATCAGGCTGTCGAAGCCCAGCTCGCCGAAGCGGCTCCCCAGCTGCACGTCCGCGCGGCGGCGGCCCGACACCGTGGCGACGGTGTCCAGCAGCCAGCTCACCTGGGCGCGATCGCCCGAGGCTACGGCCAGCGCGCCCTTGGTCTCCTCGGTCTTCCGTCGCTGGCGCGCGATCTCCGCCGAGACGTCGCGCCGCTTGACGGAGCGCTTGGCGGTCTTCGGGAGATCCCCCTCCCAGAAGTGCACGGCGCGCACCCGCTTCCAGATGGGCAGGTCGGCTGAGATCTTCCGGAAGTGCTCCTCGATCTTGGCGTGCACCTCGGCGGGCGACAGCGCCGGGTCGTGCTCGAGATCCGGAACCACCGCGCAGGCCACCTGTTCGCCGATGCCGTCGGAGACGCCCACCACGGACAGCTCCTTCACGTAGGCGCAGCCGGCGTACAGATCCTCGACCTCGTCGGGGTAGACGTTCTTGCCGTTGGCGTCGACGATGACGTCCTTCGACCGGCCGACCAGGTACAGGTTCCCCTTCTCGTCGAAGCGGCCCAGGTCGCCCGTGTGGAACCAGCCGTCGCGGACGGCGCCGGCGGTGGCCTCTTCGTCGGCCCAGTAACCGGCCATGACGTTGCGGCCGCGCGCGATCACCTCGCCCACGCCGGTCACCTCGTCGGGGTCGGCGATCTTCACCTCCACCCCCGGCAGGGGGCGCCCGACGGAGCCGGCGATGGGCTTCTCCTTGGGCGAGGTGACCGTCAGGACGGGGGCCGTCTCCGTGAGGCCGTAGCCCTCGAAGAAGTTGAAGCCCATGCCGTAGAACGCCTTCATGACGTCGGCGGGCAGCGCCGAGCCGCCGCTGATGAGATAGCGGATGCGCCCGCCGAACCCCTCGTGCACGGGCAGGAACGCCAGCACGCCCAGGTCGAACCCGGTGCGCGAGCGCAGCTCGAAGTTGGCGGCGGCCAGCACCTTCATCAGCCCCTCGAGCAGGGGCGACTTGTCGGCGAAGCGCTGGAACAGCCGCCGGCGCAGGAGGTCCCACAGCGCAGGGACGCCGACGATGGCGGTGACGCGTCCCTTCTTCAGAGCCGACGAGATCGCGTCGCCGGTCAGCTCCGGCAGGTAGGTCACCTGGGCGCCGTGCGACAGCGGCGCGAGCAGCCCGGCGCTGAACTCGAACGTGTGGTGCAGCGGGAGCACGGACAGCATCCCGTCGGTGACGCCGAACTCGAAGATCTTCGAGAGCTCGGAGACCATGAACGTGAAGTTGCGGTGCGTGAGCATCACGCCCTTGGGGCGGCCGGTCGTCCCCGACGTGAAGATCAGCGACGCCAGCGCGTCGGGGCTGGCCCGCCGCGCCAGCAGCGGCAGGCGCGCCTTCTCGACCTCGATGTCCGGAAGCGCGAACGCCTCCGAGAACGGCCAGATCTTCGTGGCGAGGCCGGCCTCGGCGAACGCCTGCGCCAGGCCGTCGCCCACGCGGTCCAGGACCTCGTCGCCGATCAGCACCCCGACGGCGCCCGAGGCGCGGGCCACGTTCACCAGCTCGGCCACCTTCGACTCGTGGTCGACGGGGACGGCGGTGGCATGGGCCTTGATGACGCCGAAGTAGGCCATCGACCACTCGGGCGCGTTCTTCGCGCACAGCATCACGCGCGCCGCGGGCGCGACCTCCTGTCCGAGAAGAAACACGCCGACGCGCGAGGCCAGCTCTTGCAGGTCGGCGTAGCTGTAGATCTCCTCGCGCTTGCCGCGCTCGATGCGCAGCGCGGTGCGCGTCGCGTGCAGCTTGGTCGTCGCGTCGAAGAGCTCCAGCAGGTCGTGGTAGCTGTAGACCTGCTTGGGGCGGGCCGCGTAGGTCTCGTCCAGCTCGGGCAGCACCCAGCGCGCCAGGCCCGGGAAGTGGATGTTCATCCAGTAGTCGTAGAGGTCCAGCTTCTCGGGACCCCAGGTCAGCTTCTTCTGGTCCTCGGGCGTCAGCCGGTCGCGCAGCGCGCGGATGTTGTCGGCCCGAAACACG
>CAZPUH010000500.1:0-3133 GCA_964589215.1 uncultured Myxococcales bacterium
CGCGGGGACGGGCTCGGCCGCGGGCGGCTCGGGATCGGGCGCGGCCACCCCGACGGGCAAAGGCTCCGACGGCGCCGCAGATCCGGTGGCGACCGGCTCCGTGCTGCCCACGCCCGCCACCAGCGACTTGGGCGCCGGCGGCAGCTTCTGCGGGTGGCTGAGGATCCAGTCAGCCACGCGCGCGACGTCGCCGAAGCGGGTCATCTTCCCGTCGTCGCCCAGGAACGCCATGTGGTACGTGTGCCCCTCGATCCGGGTCGCCACGACCAGGCAGTAGCGCGCGTCGTCGTTGTAGCCGGTCTTGCCCCCCAGCACCTGCACGTTCCCGCGCTGCGCCGGGTGATTGGTGTTGTTGTAATGAATGGGCGGCTTGCCGACGGGGTGGGCGTCGTACTCGGCCCGGCGCGTGACGGGCGCCAGCACCGCATTGGCCATCACCGCCTTCAGCATCGCGATCGTCTCGCGCGGCGTCGACACGTTGCCCGTCGACAGCCCCGTCGGATCGTGGAAACGCGTGTTGCGCAGCCCCAGCGCCCGGACCTTGGCGTTCATGGCGTTGGTCAGCTGCGCGGGCGTCAGCTTCACGGCCCGCCCCAGCGCCGGGATGGCCCGGTTGTCCGAACCCAGCAGCGCCGCGTGCAGCAGGTCGCGGTTCGACAGCGTCATGCCGTCCAGCAGGCGCGAGTGCGCGCCCCCCTTGGCCACCTCGATGTCGTTCTTGTTGATGGTCGACAGACCGTCCAGCTCCAGCCCGTGCTCGACGACGGCCAGCGTCGCGGCCAGCTTGGAGATCGAAGCGATGGGCCGCTCCTTGTCCGGGTTGCGCGCGTAGATCTGGCGGCCGTTCTCGTCCAGCACCAGCGCGGCGGCCGCCTGCACGTTCGGCAGCCCTCCCCGGACGGCGGCCACCGGCCTCTCGCGCGCGACGACGTGCCGCTTGGGGCGCCCGCGGTGGTGCGCGGCCTCGGCCGGCGCGCTCAGCACCGACGCGGAGGCGAACGCAACGACGAGCCACCCGCGTCGAAAGGACAGACGCATCACCTCGACAGTTATAGAGGACTGGGCGCGGCCGGCAAGTTCGCGCGCAGGGTTGGGGTGGGGGGGCGCCGCCCGCGCCACCCGTGCCAGTACCGCAGCCGCAGCTTGGCCACGACCGCCATCGCCGCGATCATGAGCAGCAACGCAACCGTGGCGGCGCGCATCGACAGCGCGTGGTGGAGGCGCCGGAACAGCAGCCCGTAACAGAGCTCGACGTGGACCCAGTAGACCAGCAACGAGGTCTGGCCGAAGAGGCGCATCAGCGAGAAGCGCCGGGTCCCGAAGACGCGCGTCACGACGTACCCGCCCAGCGCCATGAGGCCGATGATCCCCAGCCGGTGAAAGAACACCTCCGGCCCCATCTGCTGCACGATCCAGTTCGGGTAGTGGATGAGCCGGTGGGTCAGAGGGCGCAGACAGACCACGGCCAGGATCAACGCCGCCCCGACCGCCCCGGTCGCCACGAACGTCCAGGCCTGCCGCCGCGCGTCCGCGCTGCCGCGCACCCAGGCGTGCCCCGACAGCACCCCGATCAGAGGCCACGCCAGCCAGGGGAACAGCGGGAACCAGGACATCGGCCGCTCGCCGCCCAGGTAGGAGGTCAGCGGCCGCGGCAGGAAGTCGGGGAAGTGGTGCGGCCCCAGCACGGGTCCCAGCGCGATGCACGCGACGGCGACCAGCGCCGTCAGCGCGATCGGACGGCGGCCGTTCCGCGGCGCCGTGATGAAGGCGCCGACGATCATCGACGCGCCGATGCAGTTGAGGATGTCGACGCGGAACAGGTCGTGCCAGTCGTAGGCGCCGCCCAGCAGGTACTCCTGCAGCCGGAACAAGTAGGCGAGCCCCAGGATCTCGGCGCCGCGCTTGACCGCCGTGCGGACCATGGTGCGCCGATCGGCGCCGGCCGCCATCTGGTGCTCGTAGCGGATCGCCATCGAGACGCCGACCAGCAGCAGGAACAGGCGCGACGGGATGCCGCCCCAGAAGCGCGTCCAGCCGTACTCGACGGTGGTCTTGGCCGCCGGGCTGCACCAGGCGTCGTAAAGATGCGTCTGGATCATCAGGACGACGGCCAGGCCGCGCAGCCAGTCGACGGCGTCGATCCGGCGCTTTTGCGGGCGTGCACCGGGCTGGGCGCCGGGACCCGCGGACGGCAGGGCGGACGGCTGCGCAGGAGGCCCAGCCTGTACGGCCAGAACGTGCGGCACGGCGGGCGCGCTCACGGCCGTCCATTTGGGCGGCCGGACCGGGGCCTTGTCAACGCAATTCCGACCACGTTGACACCGGCAGGCGGGGGGTCTATAAACCCGCCCTCGCTATGTCGCTCAAGATGGGCCTTCTGGGCCGCAAGATTGGAATGACTCAGGTGTTTCACGAGGACGGGTCCGCCCTGGGCGTGACCGCTGTCGCCGTTGGCCCTTGCGTCGTGGTTGGCAAGCGTACGCCGGACAAGCACGGGTACGCCGCCGTTCAGCTGGGCTTCGAGGAGAAGGGCGTCAACGATCTGACCCGCCCCGAGGCTGGCTTCTTCAAGAAGGCGAACATCGAGAAGCCGGTGCGGCACCTCCGCGAGGTGCGCCTGGATCCGAAGGACGTCGAGAAGTACGAGGTCGGCAAGGTCCTGTCCGCGGCCGAGGTGTTCAAGGCCGGCGACGTCGTCGACGTGGTGGGCACCACCAAGGGCAAGGGCTACCAGGGCGTCATGAAGAAGCACCGCATGGCCGGTGACAGCATGACCCACGGGACGCACGAGTTCTTCCGGCACGGCGGGTCGATCGGCTGCCGTTTGACCCCGGGCCGCGTCCACAAGGGCAAGCGGATGTCGGGCCTCATGGGCAACGTGAAGAGCACCGCCTCGGACCTGGTCATCGTGCAGGTCCTCGAGGACAAGAACCTGGTGCTGGTCAAGGGCGCCGTCCCCGGCCCCGCCAACGGACTGGTCCTGATCAAGGGCAGCGTCAAGGACGTGAAGAAGTACGTCGTGCCGCGCCAGATCAAAGAGGTCGAGTCGAAGAACCCGATGAAGGCCTCGAAGAAGGGCGCGCCTGCCGCCGGCGGCGGCAAAGCCAAGAAGTAAGGCCCCGCGCGGGGAAGC
>CAZPUH010000501.1:0-2562 GCA_964589215.1 uncultured Myxococcales bacterium
GCCGCGACCACCGCGCCGACCACGCCGGCCAGCCCGCCGCCCGAGAGGACGCCGCCGCGCCAGCGGCACCAGGCGACCAGCAGCGCCCCGGCGGTCGCCGCCACCGCGGCCCCGGTCACGGCGCCGTCGGCGGCCGCCAGCACGGTCAGGCGCCGTCGAATCCGGCCGAGCCTCTGGGCCAGGGGGCCGTCCGGCGGTGGGGCGTCGATCCGCCCGTGGTCCACCCTTTGCGACCGACCCGCGAGCACCGCGAAATTCTAGCAGAGTGGCGCCCGGCCCGAACGCCTCACCCGTGGCCGACGGGCGGCAGCACCACGTCGACGCTGGCGCCGGCCGGTACCGCCACCGTCACTTCCGGCAGCGGGGCGCCGGGCGCCAGCGGCCGTTCGGCCTCGGCGGCGGTTTCACTGGCGATGCGGACCCGCGCGTCCGCGTCGGTCGGATTCCGCACGGCGAGGACCAGTCGCCCGGGCATGCGCTCTTTGACCCGCACGTCGAGCGAGTCGAACGTGAAGACGAACGCCTTGTCGACCTGCGCGTAGACGCCCGGCACGCGCGTCGCCGTCAGCAGCGCGATCGCATCGAAGACGCCGTCCGCCGGGACGACCTGCGCGCGCCGCGCGGCGGCCGGCGAGGGGGCCGGCGGATCGGCGCACGCCGGCTTGCCCAGCTGCGCCGTCCGGACGGCGACGTGGCGGACGATGTCGCGCAGCAGCTCCAGCAACGCGCGGTCTCCGGTCGCCCGCGCCAGACGCAGCAGCGCGTCCCCGCCCAGCATGACCAGCCCCGGCCCGGGCGCGCGGTTCTGCGCGTCCGCGATCACGGCCCCCGTCAGGCGCGGCCCGTCGGGCGCGCACGGATCTCCGTCGGCGGACAGCACCCACGTGGACAGCAGGTGGGCGGCCGTGCGCGCCCGCTCGACCCAGGTCCGGTCGCCGGTCGCCTCGTAAAGGCTCATGAACGACTCGACCAGCGCGGCGGCCGACTCGCTGTCGGGGCACTGGAGCGCATCCCCCGGACCGCCGCACGTCAGCCCGTCCGAGACGAACCGATCGAAGAACGCGCGGCCGGCGTCGACGGCGACGTCGCGGTAGCGCGGCTCCTTGAACCGGTCTGCCGCCCGTACCAGCGCGGCCGGAACCAGCCCGGCCGCCGACGAGCCGCCCACGATCAGCTCGCCCGTCTCGACGTCGACCACCTGGCCGAATTGCCGGTGGCGCTCCCACAGACCGGTCAACGCATCGGCGGCGCGCCGGGCGGCCTTCGTCCACCGCGGCTCGACCGCCGCGGCGTCGGCGCCGTCCTTCGACGGAGCGGTGCGCTCGCGCCAGGCGATCTGCTCGAGCAGGTAGAATAGGGTGTCGGCGGTGCGCCGCACCAGGTGCCACCGCCGGTGCCCGCGCTCGGCACGCGCGGCCGCCGCGGCGCCGCTGGTGAACCCGTCGTCGTACCAGTGCTTCCCGTCGGAGACGCCGTGGAAGAAGCCCGACGGCCCCTGTCCGCCCGCCAGCGCGAAGCCGATCGTACGCAGCGCGCGCTCGCGCGAGGTCGCGCTGCCGCCGACCAGCAAGGGCCAGGTCAGCCCCAGCCCGCCACACCACCCGTTCTGCCAGGTCGTGTAAGGGGTGCTGCCGTCGCCGATCGCCAGCAGGCCGGTCTCGTCGCGCCAGCGCGCGTTCACGCGCGACTCGTGCACGGCGAACGCTGCCGACAGCGCGATGGGCGGAGCCTCGCCGCGCGCGCCGCTCAGGCTCTTGCGAACCGCGAACAGCCGCGCCAGCAGGGCCGGGACCGCCTCGCACGGAAACGCCAGCAGCCGCGCGCGGAACGTGATCGTCTGTCCCGCGCGCGGTGGGGCAGGGGCGGGGGGCGGCCGACCGTGCTGGCCGGCGTCCCGCCCCGGATCGTGGAAGAACGGCGTGGATGCTTCGATGGTCGCGCGGCGCCGGTCGTCGCTCTCCGCGACGGTCAGGCCCGTCGGACCCACCGGCGAGGTCGGATCGACCAGCAGGATCAGCCCCAGGCGCAGGCCGGGCGCGAAGATCGCCAGCCCGGGCGTGGCCAGCGCGGCACTGGCCACGTCCAGGCGCGAGGGCCCGTCGTGCACGTTGAGGCGCGGGATGTCCGTCACGATCGGCGGGACGTGCGGGCCGATGTCCGCCGGCTCGGTCAGGACGGGCGGGTAGCTGGTGAACCGCGATTCGAACCGGTTCCCCGCGTAACAGCAGCCAGGCAGCAGCAGATAATTCTCGACGGACCAGTCGCCGCACGCCAGCGCGACGGACAGGCTGCCGGCGGGCGCCCCGGCGCGCGCGCGAAAGGTGGCGAAGAGATCGACGGCGTCGGGCTCGCCGGGGACGGGCGCGGCGCGCACCTCGAGCGTCCCCGACGGCAGCTGCCGGCGGGCGGCTGGCCCCGTGCCCAGCTCGACCAGCGCGCCGTCCGACAGAGCGGCGCCCCAGGGGGCGGCGCGCGCCCCCGCGCCGATCCCCGCTCCGCGCAAGCGATCCAGCGCCGCCGGTCGGGCGGCGCGGGCGGCGCGCGTGACCGCGCTGGCCCCCA
>CAZPUH010000502.1:0-1641 GCA_964589215.1 uncultured Myxococcales bacterium
CGCTCGGCCGAGGCGAGCGGGGTTATGCTGGCGCGGCCCATGGCGCAGGAGCTGGACCTCGGGAAATACCCCGTCCTGGTGGTCGACGACGAGACGGACAACCTCGACGCCTTCCGTTTCAATTTCGGCCGCGCGTTCAAGCTGCTGCTGGCCAGCAGCGGCGAAGAGGCGCTGGCGCTGGCGCGGCAGCACGACGTGGCCGTCATCGTCACCGACCAGCGCATGCCCAAGATGACGGGCCTGGACCTGCTCAAGGCGGCGCGCGAGATCCGGCCGGACGCGGTCGGCATCATCGTGACGGCGTTCACCGACGTCGACGTGCTGATCGAGTCGATCAACCTGGGCCGCATCTACCGCTACGTCACCAAGCCCTGGGACTCGAAGGAGCTGCGCGGCGTGCTGACCCACGCCATCGAACGCTACGCGCTGTTGCGCGAGAACCGCCGCCTGCAGGAGCAGCTGGACGCCTACGTCGGCATGCTCTCGAAAGAGGCGCACAGCGCGTTCAGCTTCGGCGCCATCGTCGGCGATTCGCCCTCGCTGCGCGACGTGCTGGCGCGCGTGGAGCAGGTCGCGCAGACGGCGTCCACGGTCCTGCTGCGCGGCGAGACCGGCACCGGGAAAGAGATGGTCGCGCGCGCCATCCACATCAACAGCGCGCGTGAATCGCGCCCCTTCGTGCGGGTGAACTGCGCGGCGCTGGCGCCCGGCGTGCTGGAGTCCGAGCTGTTCGGCCACGAGAAGGGGGCCTTCACCGGGGCCGTCGCGCGCCGGCTGGGGCGCTTCGAGATGGCCGACGGCGGCACGCTGTTCCTGGACGAGGTCGGCGACCTTCCTCTGGACGTGCAGGTCAAGCTGCTGCGCGTCCTGCAAGAGCGCGAGCTGGAGCGCGTCGGGGGCGCCGAGACCATCAAGGTCGACGTGCGCATCGTGTCGGCCACCCACCGCGATCTGGAGAAGCAGATCGCCGACGGCACGTTCCGCGAGGATCTCTACTACCGGCTCAACGTCTTCCCGATCTTCCTGCCGCCGCTGCGCGACCGGACCAGCGACATCCCACGTCTGGCCGAGCACTTCCTGCAGAAGTACGCCGCCGGGGCCGGGAAGGCCGTCCGGGGCCTGGACGCCAGCGCCGTCGCCGCCCTTTGCGCCTACCCCTGGCCCGGCAACGTGCGCGAGCTGGAGAACGTCATCGAGCGGGCGCTGATCCTGGCGCGCGGCCCCGAGATCACGGCCGCCGACCTGGAGTTCACGCGGCGTCCGGCACCGCTCGCCGCGGCGGCAGGGGCGCGTCCCGCCGACGGCGCACGCCCGCTGGGCGAACGCCTGCACGAGCAGGAGCGGGCCGCCATCACCGCCGCCATCGACGCGGCCCAGGGGAACATCGCGCACGCCGCCCGCGCGCTGGGCATCAACCGGTCGACGCTCTACTATCGACTCCGCAAGCACGGCCTGGAACATCTGTTGCCGATGAAGGACGTCGCCGATCCGAGCGGCACTCCGTCGGGATCCTGACACAATAGGCGCATGAAACTGCTCTTCGTCATGGACCCGCTGGCGCGCCTGCAAATCGCCGGCGACACGACGTTCGCGATCATGCTCGCGGCGCAGGCGCGCGGGCACGAGATCTGGTTCTGCGAG
>CAZPUH010000503.1:0-4812 GCA_964589215.1 uncultured Myxococcales bacterium
TCGGGCGGTGCGGCCGGCGGGTCGGCGACGGGCGGTGCGGCCGGCGGCGGCGCCGTCTCCGTGAAAGACATCGCTGGTGTGCCGAACCAGTACGGCGAGACCTTGATGAGCTCGTTGATTCTGATGCCCTGCTACGAGCAATCTCAGCAGGACTGCTACACGACTCCGGGCGGACAATGTCCGAGCACCGCCAACGTTCCCTTCGAAATGCAGGGGTTGGTGCAGACGGAGAGCTTCACTCTCGGCGGCACTGCGGGCGTCAAGTACAACATGACGTTCACGGTCAACGGGGTCGTAGAAGCGAAGTACTACACGGGTGGAACGCGCGACGCTGGAAACAGCGACCCCAAGGATGCGCAGGGGACCGCGGGCACGGATACGTTTTACCGGGGTGGCATGCCAGTCGCCGTCGAGCACTACAACATCTACAAGTTGATTGTTCGTAACCCAGACAAATCAGAGCTGGCCCATTACTATCTGAATTCGTTCCCGCAGACCGCGACGGCCTACGAGAACCATCAGACGTTTCTCATCCATTATTCGAAGACCATTCCGGTTCCCGGCGGCGGATCGGTCGACCTCTATGTCAGCGACTCCAACTGTCACGCCGTCGACAACTGTGGTCCGGGCGTTTGGGCAGGTACCTGCACCGCGAGCCGCATGATGCCGTCGGAACCGAACTTCACGCTTCCGGCGACGTACATGGGCAAGAACGTTTCGGACTTGAACGTCGTGACCCACGCCGACTCGACCAAGCCCTGGCACTCGCAGATCATCCACATCACCGTCACGGGCGTCGCACCGATGTAGGGGCGATCGCGCGATGCCTGGTCAGAGGGACGGTACGCGTTCTGACCAGGCGTCCGTGATGCCGCGTCCCATTTCCGTTTGCTTGGGGAGAGCTCCGACATGAAACCTGTGCGTACGCGGTCCTTTCTCGTCCTGGCCTTCGTTCTGCTGCTCGCGGCCCCGGCCTCCGCCGAGGTGACGATCCTCAAGACGGACAACTGGGAGTTTTTTACGACTGGGCGTGTCAACGGGTTCGTCGTCCACGGGTGGGGCGATGCGAACCCGCAAGCCCTCAATCCGGGCGAGACGATCATCCCGGGCGGCGGGCTCGACGTCGGCAGCGACAGCATCGCGGGGCCCACCGACCCAAACACCGGGATGCCCACCCAGGGGACGTTCAACAGCTGGCGAATCCGCAACGGTTTCGTTCCGAACGTGTTTTCGTTCGGGTTACGGACTCAGGTGAGTGAAAACCTGAAGTTGCTGACGTATCTCGGGCTCTGGACCTCGATCGGCACCTTGCAGCAGCGGAAGACGGGGACGTCGTGGCCGGATGCGCGAGAGGGCTTCCTGAAACTGGAGGGCCCGTGGGGAAGCCTGCTGGTCGGCCGCGCGCTGGATCTGTTTTCGCGCGGAGCAACCGAGAACGACTTCCTCTACGGGCATGGGTACGGGGTCGGGTACCCGGGGAACATCGACAACGTTGGTAACACGAACGGTTTGATCGGGTTCGGTGTGTTGGCGGCCTTCTTCCAGCCGGGCGTGGTCTACGCGACTCCCGTCAAAGGCGGCTTGCAGTTGAGCATCGGCGCCTACGATCCGGCGACCATCCCCGGAATCTATGAGGCGACGCGGTACCCCTTGGGCGAGTCTGAGCTGACGTTTGACTACGCGGGCCCCGGCACTTTCAGACTGCATCTTTTCGGCAATACCGCCTTCCAAAAATTGTATCAGCCGTCGATCTCGGACGGCGTGAGCGCCTGGGGATTCGGATACGGCCTCCGTCTCGAGGCGGGGTTCTTCCACCTCGGGCTGGCCGGTCACTACGGCAAAGGTCTCGGCCTCTACTACGCATTTCAGGCGGACGCGACCAGCTTCAGTCAGGACAAAGAGGCGCGCACCTTCGATGGCTATTCTGGGTTCGCGCAATTCGTGCTCGGTCAGCTCGACTTGAATCTCGGCGCGGGCATCTCGCGGGTGTTCTTGCTGCCGAGCGACGAGACGAACACGGCCATCAGCCTCACGAAGCGGCAGATCGGCTACTCGATCGTCGGCGTCTGGCACTGGACGCCGCACTTGCACACCAGCCTCGAGTACATGCGCGGTGACTTCGCCTGGTTCCTGGGTGAAAAGCAGATCGTGAACTTCGTCAGCGCCGGCATCACCGCTACGTGGTAGCAGTCGAGCGCGGAACGGGGGAGATGGGGGGGCCGTGATGAATAGTAAGAGCTGTTTACTTACTGCCGCTGGACTGTTAAAATCCGGTCGCGTGTTTCGATGACCATCACCAAGACGTCGTTTGGAAAGGCTGACGGTAAGAACGTCGACCTCTACACCCTGAGCAACGGGAACGATCTCGTTGCCAAGGTGGCGACGTACGGGGCCACGCTGGTGGGGCTGGAGGCGCCCGACCGGGACGGCAAGCTGGCCGACGTCGTCCTGGGGTTCGACACGCTGGACGGGTACCTCGCCGGCAGCCCCTACTTCGGGAGCACGGTGGGCCGGGTCGCCAACCGCATCCGCAACGCCTCGTTCGAGCTGCAGGGGCGCCGGTACCCGCTGGCCGCCAACAACGGCGCGCACCACCTGCACGGTGGGGTCAAGGGCTGGGACAAGGTGGTCTGGACGGCGGAGGCGATGGACACGGCCGAGGGGCCGGCCCTGCGGCTGGCGTACGTCTCGCGTGACGGCGAAGAGGGCTACCCGGGCACGGTGGCCGCGTCGTGCATCTACACGCTGACCTGGCAAAACGAGCTGCGCGTCGCGATGGAGGCCACGACTGACGCCGTAACGCTGGTGAACATGGCTCACCACACGTACTGGAATCTGGCCGGCCAGGACGCCGGGCCGATCACGGGGCACGAGCTGACGCTGTTCGCGAACGCCTACACGCCGGGCGACCCGCTGGTTCCGACGGGGCAGGTCGCCGAGGTCGGCGGGACGCCGTTCGACTTCACCGCGCCGAAACCGATCGGCCGGGATCTGCTGGCCGCCGGCGGAACTCCCGTCGGGTACGACCACAACTTCGTCGTCGACGGCGAGCCGCGCGCGCTGCGCCCCGTCGCGCAGCTGGCCGACCCGAAGACGGGCCGGATCCTCACGATCGAGGCCGACCAGCCCGGCGTTCAGTTCTACTCGGGCAATTACCTCGACGGCTCGATCCGCGGCAAAGGCGGCAAGCCGTATCCCCAGCACAGCGGGGTCTGCCTCGAGACGCAGGCTTTTCCGAACGCGATCAGCGTTCCCGCCTGGCGCAACCAGGTGATCGTCCGACCGGGCGCGCCCTACCAGCATCTGATGATCCACCGGTTCACCACGGAATAGGCCCCCCCCCGCCGCTTTCAAGGAGCACGCATGGGATTTCTCGGTTCCAGGACGAATTCAGGTCGTTTAGTGGGCGCGGTGGTGTTCGCCCTGATGACCGCGACCCTGGGGTGCAACAAGAAGAAAGAGGGCGAGCCCGCGACGGCGGCGGCGCCCGCCGGCAGCTATCACTTCGCGTTCGTGACCAACAACTCGTCCGACTTCTGGAACATCGGCGAGAAAGGTCTGCGCAAGGCGGAGAAGGACTTCGGCGTGAAGGTCGACATGTTCCGCCCGCTGAAAGGTGAGGTTGCCGATCAGCAGCGCTTCCTGGAGGACATTCTGGTCCAGGGCTTCGACGGCGTTGTCATCAGCCCGATCAACCCGGACGCCATGACCGACCTCTTTGTGCGCGTCGCCGCCAAGATGCCGCTGGTCACGACCGACTCGGATGCGCCCAAGTCGGCGCGCAAGGTGTACGTCGGCACGAACAACGTCGAGGCCGGCAAGGTCGCGGGCAACACCGCCGCCGCGGCGCTGAAGGCCGCCGGCATCACCAAGGGCAAGGTGGCCCTGTTCGTCGGCCGCATGGACATGCAGAACGCCATCGAGCGCAAGCAAGGCATCGACGCCACGCTGGGCAAGGTGCCCGGCATCGAGATCCTGCCGGTCTTTCTGGACCACGCCGACCGCGCGCTGGCCAAGAAGAACGTCGAGGACGCGCTGGCCCGCTACCCCGACCTGGTGCTGGGGATGGGCATCTGGTCGTACAACGGCCCGTGCATGGCCGACGCCGTGCGCGCCTCCAGCCGCAAGGACAAGCCGATCCTGGTCGTCTTCGACGAGGAAGAAGAGACGCTGAAGGCCGTCCGCGACGGGCTCATCAGCGCCACGATCGTTCAGCGCCCGTTCCAGTTCGGCTACCAGTCGGTGAAGGCGCTGAAGGATCTGCGCGACGGCAAGGTCGTCCCGCCCTTCGTCGACACCGGCATCCTGGTCGTCGACAAGAAGAACCTGGACCAGTTCTGGAACGAGCTGCGCGAGCTGAAGAAGTAGTCCGCCAACCGCAGGACGTGCACCGATGTCTCTCTCCCTGAAGCGAGTCGAAAAGTCGTTCGGCGGCGTCCGCGCGCTGCGCGGGGTCGACTTCGACGTGGCGCCCGGCGAGATCGTCGGGCTGCTGGGGGGCAACGGCGCCGGCAAGTCGACGCTGATGAAGGTCGCGGCCGGCGTCCACCTGCCCGACTCGGGCAGCGTGTCGATCAACGGCCACTCGCCAACCAGCCCCGCCGACGCGATCCGGCTGGGGGTCTCGCTGGTTCGGCAGGAGCTGATCCAGGCCGAGGACCTGGACGTCGGCTCGAACGTGCTGCTGGGGCACGAGCCGCACCGGTTCGGGATCATCGACCGCCCGGAGCTGTACCGGCGCGCCGCGAAGGTCCTCGAGCGCGTCGGCGGCGACATCGACCCGCGCACGCCGCTGCGGCTGCTGTCGCCCGG
>CAZPUH010000504.1:0-3255 GCA_964589215.1 uncultured Myxococcales bacterium
CGGCGGCGGCGGCGCATCGGGCAACGGCGGCCAGGCGGGAGGCGGCCAGGCAGGCGGCGGTCAGGCAGGCGGTGGTCAGGCAGGCGGCGGTCAGGCGGGGGCGGCGGCCGGCAGGGGCGGCGCCGCCGGCGCGGGCCCACCCGCCGTCAACGTGCTGACCCACCACAACGACGTCCAGAGAACGGGCGCGAACCTGCAGGAGACCGTCCTCAACACGAGCAACGTCAACGTCAACCAGTTCGGCAAGCTGTTCGAGTGGCCCGTCGACGGCGACGTCTACGCGCAGCCGCTGTACGTCTCGAACGTGACGCTGGCCGGCGCTGGCGCTCGCAACGTCGTCTACGTCGCGTCGATGCACAACACCGTGTTCGCGTACGACGCCGACTCGTCCAGCACGATGCCGCTCTGGGCCACTGACCTCACCGTGCTGGGCTCGCCCATCCCCGTGAGCGCCACCACCGGCCTGGACGTTCAACCCGGGCCCCAGGACATCGCGACGGAGATCGGGACGCTCAGCACACCCGTCATCGACCTGGCCAGCCACACCCTGTATCTGGTCTCGAGCTCTCTCGACGCGGCGGGCGTTCATCACCAGCGACTTCACGCGCTGGACCTGTCGACGGGCGGTGAAAAGCTCGGCGGGCCCGTCGAGCTGGGCGCGAGCGTCCCCGGAGACGGGCCCGGGAGCAGCAACGGTCAGCTCACGTTCGACCCCGTGATCGAAAATCAGCGCTCCGCGTTGCTGCTGACGGGCGGCACCCTCTACATCGCGTGGGCCAGCCACAACGACGCGCACGACTACCACGGCTGGGTGATGGCCTACGACGCCGCCACGCTGAAACAGACCGCGGCCTGGGCGTCGACGCCGAACGGGCGCGCGGCCGGCATCTGGCAGACGGGCGCCGGCCCGGCCGCCGACGGCGCCGGCAACGTGTACGTCGAGACGGGCAACGGCGACTTCGACGCCGCCCGCCACAACTACGGCGACAGCGTGGTCAAGCTGTCCAGCACGCTCGCCGTCACGGACTCCTTCACGCCGCGCAACCAGAAATACCTGAGCGACATCGACCTCGATCTCGGCTCCAGCGGGCCGGTGGTCATCCCGGGGACGTCCTTCGTCGTCGCGTCGGGAAAGGAAGGCAAGCTGTACCTGCTCGACCGCGCGCACCTCGGCGGCTACAACCCGGCCGGCGACACGGTCGTCGACGAATTCCAGGCGACGCCGCTGCCCGCCTGCGACCCGACCTGCAACGGCGGCCAGTGGCAGCTGTACTTTCACATCCACGCGGCCCCGGTGTTCTGGAATGGGCCGCAGGGCCCCTTCCTGTACGTGTGGGCCGAGCGGGACTACCTGAAGTCGTTCCGGCTGCTGCCGAACGGCCTTCAGCACACGCCCAGCGCGCAGAGCCCGTCGCCGGCCCCGCCGGGAATGCCGGGCGGCTTCCTCTCGATCTCGGCCAACGGGAGCCAGGCCGGCACGGGGATCGTCTGGGCCTTGCACCCCGTCAGCGTCGACGGCTCGAACACGGACGCCGCCGCCAGCGGCGCGCGCGTGCGTGGAATCCTGCAGGCCTTCGACGCCATGGACGTGTCGAAAGAGCTCTACGACTCGCGCATGAATGCCGCCCGTGACGACCTGGGCAACTTCGCCAAGTTCAACGTCGCGACCGTCGCGAACGGACGAGTCTACGTTCCGACGATGTCGAAGAAGATCGCCGTCTACGGCCTGCTGTCGCGCTAGTCGGCTCAGACGCCTTCGGGCGGCTGGGCGCGCTGCTGCAGCTCGAGCTCGCGGCGCGCCGCCCGAAACCCGTTGCGGATGGCGACGTAGACGTCGTCCGACGGAAGATTGGCGGGGTGGTCGGAGCCGACCAGCACCGGGCCGGCCGGCATCTGCAGCTGGATGCGCACGCGGTAACGGCGCTCCGAGCGGGCTTCGTCCAGCGCTTCGATGACGACGTCACCGTCGATCATCGGCCCGGTCAGGGCACCCAGCCGCGCGAGCCACGCCCGCACCTCGACCCGGGGCGCCTCGCTGGCGACACAGCCGTGGAACGTGATGCGGCAGGGTTTCGCGGGCGGCGGCGCGGCCACCGGCGGGGCAGCCACGAGCGGCTCAGCTGCCGTCGCAGCATCGTCTGTCGAATCAACGGGCCGTTCCATGGTGTCTCTTCCTGCCTCAGGCGGGGTCCACCAGGTTGTCAGACTGGCCACGCGTTCCACCGATGGCCCACTCCGCAAACGGCCTCGGTCCCTTCTCTCCTACGCGATGGGACCGTCGTTTACAAGGAGTCATCGCCTGACGAGACCGCACGTCAGTGAACGCAACGCGCGAGGTACTGCGCGTTCTGCCCGTTCCAGGTCAACGAGCCCGTGTCCGTCGCCATGAGCCAGGCGCCCGTCGGAACGCCGGACAGGGGCGACGACGTCCAGTAGTAGTAGCTCGCCGGATTGGGCGCGGGAAACGCGGCGTCCAGGGTCGGCCCGGGAGACGGCACCGCGTAATCGACGATCGTCTGCATCTCTTTGATGCTCGGCAACCGGAAGCTCCCCGCCAGCCCTTTGCAGTAGTTGACCGCGTCGGACCAGACCATCAGCTGGGGGCCGACGCCCTGCTGCCACACCAGGCCCGTCGCCGAGTCCAGCTTGGTGGCGATCCCGCCCGTCGTCGAGGCGACGAACCGAGCCCCCGCCGTGTAGCAGCGCGAGGTGATGACCTTCGCAGGGCGGACGCAACGCACGCGCCCCGTCCCCTTGGCGTCGATGAAGTTGTTTCCGTTCTGGAAGTCGACGTACCAGCTCTTCGTGGCGTCGCCGGCCACGGGCGTCGCCGTTTGAAACCAGCTGGCGCGCGTGTTGTCGGCGGGCGTGCTGGGAAAGGCGGCGGGATCGATCATCGCCACGCCCTGCGCCTGCGTGAAGTCCATCAGCGTGCCCAGCTCGAGCACGGACGGCAGCCGCCAGTCGGACCAGCCGCCGAGGCGGTTCGCGCTGCAATAGGCGGCGGCATCGGCCTGCGTGTAGGACGTGGCGCTGAGCGTCCGCTCCCACGCCAGCCCCGTCACGTTGTCGAGGACGACGCCCGCCGTGCTGACGTCGTAGGACGCCGGATTGGGCAATGACGCCGACGCCGGGTTCGGCATGGGGAATCCGCACGTCATCCCGCCCGCGCCGCCGGCCGAGGTGCCCCCGGCGCCCGCGGCCGCGCCCGCCCCACCGCCGCTGCCGGGTTGCCCCGCGCTGCCGCCGCTGCCG
>CAZPUH010000505.1:0-2952 GCA_964589215.1 uncultured Myxococcales bacterium
CCCAGGCGGCGCGCCCCCTCGTCGAACGACGCCGTCGGGGCGGCCGAAAAGCAGAGGCGCACGGCCAGCGGCGCCGGCTCCCGGTCGGGGCGAAACGTCGAGCCCGGGTCGAACGCGACGCCGGCGTCGATCGCCTGGCGAAGGAACGTCAGCTCGTCGAGGGCGGGCGCGCCCGCGGGCGCCGGGCCCCAGATCGCGAAGCCGCCGGCCGGCCTGGTGAAGCGCCAGTCGGGCAGCGCGGCGCGCAGCGCCCGCCCCAGCAGGCTGGCACGGCGGCGGTAGAAGCGGCGCAGCCGGACGAGACGCGCGTCCCAGTCGACGGCAGGCGCGTCGTCGTCGCCCAGCAGGTAGGCCTCGGCGATCGCCTGACCGAGGCTGCTCGCCTGAAGGTCCGTCCCCTGCTTCAAGAGCAGCGCCCGCTCGCGCAGGCGGGCGGGCACCACCAGCCAGCCGATGCGCAGCCCGGGCGACAGCGTCTTCGACAGCGTGCCCACGTGCAGCACGCGATCCGGGTCGTCCGCAAGCAGTGGACGCGGGGGCGGCCCGTCGAAGCGCAGCTCGGCGTAGGCGTCGTCCTCGATGATCGCCCCGCGCGCCTCCAGCAGCTCGGCGCGCGCCGCGTCCGTCAGCGCGTCGCCGCGCGGGTTGTGGACCACCGGCATCGCGTAGCGGACGGGCGGCCCGCGCCAGTCCGGGACCGGGAGCAGCCGCCGCGCGCGCATCAACTCCAGCGCCGCCGGGTACGTCTCGGCCCCGACGCCCACGGTGTCGCCGGCGCGCGCCGTCAGCTCCAGCGCGATGGCGATCGCCTGCTGGGCGCCGCTGGTGATGATGACGTCGTCGGCTTGCGTGTCGGCGCCGCGCGCGCGCAGGCGGTCCGCGACGAAGCCGCGCAACCCGGGCGACCCTTCGGCCCACCCGTATTGCAGCGCCGGCGTCCCCGCGCGCCGCAGCGCGCGCAGGAACGCCCGGGCCAGCTCTCGCTTGGGAAACTGGGCTTCGGACGGCAGCCCGCCGGCGAGGCCGATGACCCGCGCGTCGGCGGCGGCCCCGCGCAGCAGATCATCGATCGGCGTGCTCACCCCGACAGGTTAAGCAGCGCCAAGGGCACGCGCTAGAACGCGTAGCCGACGCTGACGGTCAGGTCGAACCGGCTGACGCTGGAGATCTCGCCGGCGATCGCGTTTCCGCTGGAGCTGGTGATCTTGCTCCAGAGCAACTCGGGCGTCAGCCCGAGGAAGAGCCCGCCGACCAGCAGGACTTCGGCGCGCAGCTGGCCGGCCACGCTCGGAAGCGCGATGGCGCCCGACGGCGCAACATATTGCAGCGTGAACGGGTTGCCTTCGTCCAGGCCCGACCAGAACTCGTACCCGCCCTCGGCCCCCGCGCCCAGCTTGAACCACGGGGCGACGGCATACACGTACCGGACGTACGCGAGCAACCCCCAGAATGCGGACGTTCCGCTCGTGCCCTCCAGCGTCGGATGCGCGGTCGTCTTGATGCGCTGGTACGGCAGCCGCGCCCAGCCGAGGTCGACGCCGACCGCCAGCTCGCCGGCAGGCAGCGCGATCCCGTAGCCTCCCTCGAGCCGGGCCTCGAACATGGTGGGGACGTTCACCGCGCTTCCCGCGAAGCTGGCGAAGGACGGCCCCAGACCGACGGCCACCTGCCAGGCGCGCCGTTCCTCGTCGCGCGCCGCCGCAGGCGCCACGGCGCCGGGGGACACCGGCTGGGCGGGCGTGGTCTCGTCGTTCGGCGGCGCGCCCTCCCGCGTGTCGGCCGCCGGGGGCACGTCGGTCGGCGGCTTCGGCTTCGGTTCCGACTGTTGCTGCAGGGCGGCCTGCAGCTCCTTCATGCGACGCTGGACGTCGTCCAGGTTCGGCGCGTTCGGCGCCTGCTCGACATACCGCCGGTAGAAGAACAGCGCCCGCTCTTTGTTGCCCAGCTGCCGGTGCGACTGCGCGATGTTGAACAGGAAGATCGGCGACGGATCCAGGTCGTAAGCCTGCTCGAACTCCGGGATCGCCTCCTGGAAATGCCCCAGGTTGTAAAGCTTCGCGCCCCGGTCGAAATGCGCCTGGGCGGACTCCGAGCTTCCGCTTTCCGCGCGGGCCGCCGGCGCCGCCAGCAGCGCCGCCGCGCACACGATCGTGACGATGCCCGCCCTCATTGGCGCGGCATGATACTGGAAAATCCCCTCGCGGCTTTCCGCGCGTCGCGCTTCACACATCCCTGTTGCACCGGGTCGCCGTTTGCTGGCAAGCTGCGCGGGCGCGAGGGCGCGGAATGCGTGACAAGCGCTTTGGAATCAGAGGGTTGGCGGCGACGTGCGCGATCGCGATCCTGGCCGGCTGCGGCCACAGCTCGCCGCCTCCGCCGGCCGCGGCGGTGCCTCCGGCGCCCTGCCCGCCTCCCGAGCCGCTTCACATCAGCCTGAAGGCCGACGCGCACCTCAATCCCAGCGAGCGCGGCGAGCCGCTGGCCACCGTGGTGCGCATCTATCAGTTGAAGGGCACGGGCAAGATCACCGTCGCCTCCTTCGACGACCTGATGGACCACGACCGCGACACGCTGGGCGAGGACTTCGTCGCCGTCCAGGAGGTCACGATGAACCCCGGCGCCAGGCTGGACCCGCCCCTGTTCCGCGCCGCCGAGGCCACCCACGTCGCCGTGGTGGGGCTGTTCCGGCGCCCGAGCAGCACCACCTGGCGGGCCATCGAGAAGCTCCCCCCGCCGGACCCCCAGTTTTGCCACCCGGCGCCGCCCCCCGATCCCAAGAAGGCGAAGGCGGCCGACAAGCCCCCCGCGCCCCCGAAAGATCCGACGCTGCGGTTTTCCCTGGAAGAAAATCGCCTCAGGACGATTAAAACGCCATGAAGCCGCCGCAGAGGGTCGTCTGGTCAGAAGGGATGCTGGTCTCGCCCCAGCATCTGCAGCAGCAGGACCTCTATC
>CAZPUH010000506.1:0-4424 GCA_964589215.1 uncultured Myxococcales bacterium
TGTTCTACACCTGCGGCACCTTTGCGGGCGGCGTGGCGGGGCCGGCGCTGTTCGCCTACCTGGTCGGCACCGGGTCACGCGAGCTGCTGTTTCGCGGCTACCTGGCCGGCGCCGCCGCGATGATCGTGGGCGGCGTGGTCGAGGCGCTGATCGGCGTCGACGCCGAACGGAAGTCCCTGGAGTCGATCGCCAGCCCGCTCGCCAGCCACACGCCGTGACATGAAGCGAAACGTCCGGGCCCTCGACGCCCTGAACTTCTGCAACGCGGGCATCCAGACCGGTCTGGGCCCGTTCATCTCGATCTACTACGGGTCGACGCGCCACTGGGATCCATCGCGAATCGGCATCCTGCTGGGGTGCCAGTCGTTCGCCGGGATCTTCACGCAGGCGCTGGTCGGTCACCTGGTCGACGAATCTCGCCACAAGCGGATGCTAACGGCGGTCGCGGCGCTGGCGGTGTCGGCGGGCGCGCTGGGCATCGCCACTCTGCCGAGCTTCACCAGCCAGGTGGTCGTCCAGCTGATCATCGGGCTGGGCGTGACGGTGTTTCCCGCGGCGACCGCCGCGTTCGCGCTGGGGATGGTCGGCCGCGAGCAGCTGCCTCACCGGCTGGCGCGCAACGAGGTGCTCACGCACACGGGCAACGTCGTGTTCGCGATCGTGGCGGCCTTCGTGGGGACGATGCTGGCGCTGCGCGGGATCTTCTTCGCGGCGGCCATCTTCGCCGCCGGCATGGCGGGCGCCGCCGTCTTCATCCGCGAGGCGGAGATCGACTACGAGGGGGCGCGGGCGGGAGCGGTCGCGCCCGACGGCGCGGCCCTGGCGCGGCGCACGGCGCGCGCGCTGCTCAGCGACCGGCGCATCCTGGTCTACATGGTGGCGGTCGTCCTCTTCAACGTGTCGAACTCGGCCACGCTGCCGCTGGTCGGCCAGCTGTTCACGCGCCAGGGGCACCACGGCCGGTCGGCCGCCTGGCAGACGGCCATGGCGGTGCTGGTCGCCGAGGTCGTGATGGTCGGGACCGCCTTCGTGACCGGACGCGGGGCCGCCACGCGGGGGCGCAAGCCGCTGTTCATGATCGCGTTCGCGATGCTGGCCGTCCGGAACGCGCTGGGCGTGGTCAGTCACGCGCCCTGGTACCTGATCGCGCTGCAGACCTTCGACGGGGTTGCCGCAGCCATCTACGGCGTGCTGCTGACGCTGGTGACCGCCGACCTGGCCGAGGGGACGGGCCGCTTCAACTTCCTGCAGGGGACGGTGCAGTCGGCGATGGGGCTGGGCGGGTTCCTCAGCAACCTGGCGTTCGGGTTCATCGCGCACCGGATCAGCTTCGACGCCAGCTTCTGGGGGCTGTCCGCTACGGCGGTGGTGGGCGGCGTGCTCTACGCGCTGAAGATGCCGGAGACCAAGCCGGGCGCGACGCCGCGGCCGCCGCGCGCCGACCGATCACCGCGGCCAGCCGAGGCGCGCTATGCTGCCGGGTCTCCATGATCGCCTTCGTGACCGGCGCGACGTCCGGGTTCGGAACTGCCATTTGCCGCCGCTTCGCGCGGGAGGGGCACCGGATCATCGCGGCCGGGCGCCGCGCCGATCGGCTGGCGGCGCTGCGCGACGAGCTGGGGGAGGCCGTTGCCCACACGATAACGGTGGACGTGCGCGACGGTGAGGCCGTCCAGCGCGCCGTCGCCCAGCTGCCGGCGGCCGTCGCGGACGTCGACCTGCTGGTCAACAACGCCGGGCTGGCGCTGGGCCTCGAGCCCGCGCAGCGCGCCTCGCTGGACGACTGGAACCAGATGGTCGACACGAACGTGAAGGGGCTGATGACCGTGACCCACGCCCTGCTGCCGGGGATGGTGGCGCGCGATCGCGGGCACGTCGTCAACATCGGGTCGACGGCGGCGAGCTGGCCCTATCTCGGCGCGAACGTGTACGGCGCGACGAAGGCGTTCGTGCACCAGTTCTCGCTGAACCTGCGCGCCGACCTGCAGAAGACTCGGGTCCGCGTCACCGTCGTCCACCCGGGCATGGCGTCCGGCACCGAGTTCTCGAACGTTCGGTTCCACGGCGACGACCAGCGCGCCGCCGAGGTCTACCGTGGCGTCGAGCCGCTGCGCCCGGAGGACGTCGCGGAGACGGTGCACTGGGTGGCCACGCTGCCCGCCCACGTCAACGTGAACGCGATCGAGCTCATGCCCGTCGACCAGACGTTCGCGGGCTTGACCGTCGCCCGACGCTGAGCCGACGGCGCCGCGCGGCGGCCAGCACGACAGCCGCGAGAAGGAGCGCGACCGGAGGAGCCGGCGTGCCCGCGATCGCGCAACCGCCCCCACCGCCCTGGGCCGGCGAACCGGGGGTTGCGCCCGCGTCGGAAGCCGGCGGCGGCGGGAACCCGGCATCGGCGACCGCGGAGCCGGCCTCACCGGGCGAGGCGCCCGCGTCGACGGAGGACGCGCCGGCGTCGGGACGCGCCGGCGGCGGGGACGGCGACCCGAACAGCGTGGGGTCGCCGAACAGCACCATCGCGCGCCCGGCGCCTCCCGTCGCGACGCGCGCCTCGTGAACGGCGGCGCCCAGCGCCATCGTCCGCGCGTTCGCGGCGAACGCGGCGGCCAGCGCCCCCTGCGCCCCGGCGTCGTACAGATCCGACGACGCCCAGACCGCGGCCGCGCCCGCCGGGGCTCGCATGAGCCGGCTAGCGAGGCAGTCCTGGTAGACGTCGTGGAACATGCCGTTCAGGCAGGTCATCGCGCTGATCACCGGGCGGCGCCCGGTCTGCGGCAGCGCGTCGACGTCGTCGGCCGACAGCAGCCCCTGCCAGATCTGCTCCGAGCCGTGGCCGAAGTACTGGATGAAACCGGGGCCGGCCGACCAGCGCGACATCAGGCCGGAACGCGCGGCGTCCGCGCTGAGCCCGTTCGGATCGAAGTCGTCGGGCGCCGCCGGAAGCACGCCGACCAGCGTCTGCGCGAAGCGCAGGAACTGCGGATCGCCGTCGGTCGCCGTGACCACCAGCGGCGTCGCGTCGAACGGCGTGGCCTGCTGCAGCGACAGCGTCGCCGCCACCATCGTGCTCAGCTCGTCGGTAGTGCGCGCGGGCCAGCGCCCGACCGCCAGCTCGGCGACGCCGTCGCCGTCCAGGTCGGCCAGCGCCTCGTCGGAGGCCGTCTCGATGACGTCGGTGTCGATCAGCGCCGTCGGGACCAGGTCCGCCACGTTCTTCCCCAGGAAGTTGCGGGGATCGAGGCTGGCGCTGCCCGCCAGCAGCAGGTACCGCGTCCGTCCGCCGCCCCGGCGCAGGCGGACGAAGTCGGTGATGGCGTCGGCGCGGTGGGCGCCGAACGTCATCTCGTCGAAGACGTCCTCGACGTCGACCAGCTCGACGGACCAGCCCGCGGCCTGCCGGGCGGCGACCCAGGGCGCCAGCGCGGGAAGGAACGCACGCGGCGCCACGACGGCGACCTCGGCGCCCGCCGCGGCGCAGATCCCCGAGGGGATGTTGGCGGTGACGGCGTCGGGGGCCGCGAGCCCCGCCGACGACTGCGCGCGCACGATGCGCAGCGCTCCCGGCATGCCGGCCGCCGGCAGCTGCACGGTCAGACCGTACCCGTCGGGCGCGGGAAACGGCACGCCGGCCAGCTCCACGGGCGCGTCGGGGTCGGTCACGTCGAACGCGCGGGCGTCGGGGCGGGTGAACCCCGTCAGCGTGAGCCGCGCGCCGGACGGGGCGGTCGCCTCCAGCCGATCGCCCACGGCGCGGTAGGGCCGGGCGTAGCGGACGGTCAACCGATCGACCACCGCCACGCCGGCGCCCGTGCCCGGCGTCAACACGACCGTGTTCGTTCCGTCGGCCAGCAGGTCGGCCGGGATCGGCAGCTCTTGCGCGACGGGCGCGACGCCGCTCCAGGCCACGGTGCCGAGCGGAGCTCCGTTCAGCGTGACGGCCAACTGGTTCGCGTCGGCGTTCATGCCCTGCAACGCGACGATCAGCGACGCCGGCTGCCCCGGCAGAGGATCGGGAACCGCCAGCACCTGATCGACGGGCGCTGTCGAGAGAACGGCGCCGAAGAAGTTGTCCGCGCGGCCGTTCCGCAACGCGGCCACGTACAGCGAGCGCTCGCGCAACGTGACCTCTGCGATCGAGCTGTCGGCGACGATGCCCGCCGAATCCGCGCCGGCCGAGGGAGCGAACGGGATGGCCCGCCCCTGCCCTTTGCCCGCGACCAACCAGTAGACGCGGGTGCCGGTGTCGTGGGTGTCCGCGCCCTGTCCGTAAAACTCGATCGCCTCCAGGCGTGGCGCGCCGATCGCGCGCAGGCCCACGGGCTGTCCGTCCACCCACAAGGCGAGCGACGACGGATCGGCGTCGGCCGGAAGCCCGGCCGCCGTCAGAGCCGCCGCGTCGACGTGGATCCACCCGGTCGCCG
>CAZPUH010000507.1:0-1086 GCA_964589215.1 uncultured Myxococcales bacterium
TCGGAGGCCAACTTCAAGGCCAACCAGTACGTCGTGCTGCGCGATCGCGACAATCCTTCACACAGCGCGCTGGGGCGTTTCGACGCCGCCGGCAAGAAGCTGATCCCGCTGCGCAAGCTGCGCGACGGCGTCTGGGGCATCCGCCCGCGCAACAAAGAGCAGCACTGCGCGCTGGACCTGTTGCTGTGCGACGACATCAAGCTGGTCACGCTGATTGGCAAAGCCGGGACCGGCAAGACCATGCTCGCCTTGGCGACGGGCCTGCAGAAGGTCGTCGAGGAGCAGGTCTATTCCAAGCTGCTGGTCTCGCGGCCCATCTTCCCGCTGGGGCGCGACGTGGGCTACCTGCCGGGCGACATCGAAGAGAAGCTGAATCCCTGGATGCAGCCCATCTACGACAACGTCGAGTTCCTGATGGGTTTGTCGAAGACGGAACGCAAGAACGGGCGCAGTTACCAGGAGCTGATTGACCTGGGATACATCGAGATTGAACCGCTGACGTACATCCGCGGCCGCTCGATTCCCAATCAGTACATCATCGTCGACGAGGCTCAGAACCTGACGCCGCACGAGGTGAAGACGATCATCACGCGCGTTGGCGAAGCGACGAAGGTCGTTCTGACGGGCGATCCGTACCAGATCGACAACCCGTACGTGGACGCCACGTCCAACGGGCTGACCACGGTCGTCGAGAAGTTCAAAGGCGAGCCGATGGCCGGCCACGTGACGCTGTCCAAAGGCGAACGTTCGCCGCTCGCCGAGCTCGCCTCCAACGTCCTGTAAGCTCGAACGCCAAAACCGTAAGGTGCGCCACCCTTGCGTCAAGTCCGTAGGGCCCCCACGTTGCTGCCAACTTTAGATTTTCACCGTTTTCCGGAGGCCTTCATGCGCACAGGTTGGTTGCTCGCGTCGCTGGGTGTTTCGTTGCTGGTGGTGGGTTGCGGCAGCTCCTCCGGAGGAGGCACCGGCGGATCGGGTGGCCGCGCTGGAGCGATCGGGACCGGCGGGCACGTGGGTGGCAGCGGCGGCGGCGGCCGCGCGGGCGCCGGCGGAACGGCCGGGGCCGGCGGCAGCGCCGGAGCGGCG
>CAZPUH010000508.1:0-5107 GCA_964589215.1 uncultured Myxococcales bacterium
GGGTCAGGCGGGCGCAGGTGCAGCGGGGCAGGGCGGCGCGCTGGCCGCGTGCCGTCAACCCTCCGCGAACGCGGTCTGGACGGCGGTCCCCATCGCCACGGCACGGGGATCGCTGGCGATCGGGGCGTCGTCGTTCGTGGCGCCGAACGCCGGCTGGCTGGTCGGCGAAGGGCTGATCTCGACGGGACCGACGTCGGCCGGCTTCATCGATCAAGTCCAGCGCTGGGACGGCACCGCGTGGGCCACGTCGTTCGACGGCTTCCCCAGCACGCAGGTGCAAAGCGTGTTCGCGTTCGGAACCGCTGACGTCTGGGCCGTGGGCAACGGAATGTTCCACTGGGACGGATCGACCTGGGCCGATCTTTCGCCTCCCGGCGCGAGCACGGACCTGTTCGCGTCCGTGTGGGGCGCGCGGTCGAACGACGTCTGGGCAGGCGGCGATCGCGGTCTGTTCCACTGGACGGGTCTGGGCTGGGCCGCCGCCACCGTGACGCCGCCCCTGGACGTCGGGTTCGACTTCGGCGGGATGTGGGGCGCGTCCGCCAGCGACGTCTGGGCCGGCGGCGGCTACCCGGCGTCGCACGACTTCCTGGGGATCTTGCACTGGGACGGCACCAGCTGGAGCCAGGTCGTGACCTCTTTCACCGGGTACGGGACAGGCCAGCACGGCAAGATTGGCGGCGTGTGGGGCAGCGCCGCCAACGACGTCTGGGCGGTGGGCAGTATCGACGACGGCTCCTCGCCCATCTGGCACTACGACGGCACCAGCTGGACCCAGGCCACGATCCCCGCGCTGAACGGCGTCGGTCTGGCGCAGGTGATCGGGTTCTGCGCGTCGGACATCTGGGCCGCCGGCACCGCGTCGGCCGGAGGCGCGGGGGCGGGCGCCGTGTTCCACTATGACGGACAGACCTGGTCGAAGGTCGATCTGGGGGTCAGCGTGCCGCTGCTGACGACCATCTCCGGCGTCAGCGCCGACGACCTGTGGGTCGGCGCCCTGGACGGCACGGTGCTGCACCGCCATCTCTGACGGCGCGCCCCGAAGCCCACGGTCAGCGCGGGTCGCGGCGGGTCAGCGCGCGCAGGCCGAAGGCGGCGAGCACCACGCCGAACAGCCACAGGGCGCGCGCCGGGACGGCCGGCACCGGCGGGGCCGTCGTCAGTCCGAAGATCGCCACCGTCGAACGGGTCGCGACGAACACCTTGCCGCCAGTCACCACGGGCATCGCGAACTTGACGCTGGGCCCCAGAGAGTCGCGGCCGTTCGCAGCCTGATCGCTGTTGTACAGCTCGACGGCGAGGTTCGTCGCGTCGTAAGCGCGCAGCACCTCCGCGCCACCGCCGTTGTCGACGGCCCACAGGATGCCGTTGGCGGTGCCGTTCGACGAGATCGAGGGGCTGGCGCCCGGGAAGCAGTACGTCGTGGGCGACGTGCTCGCGGGCGTCGTCGCGATGTGCCCGTTCGCGAGGTTGAACATCTTGAGCTGGTCGTGCACGCCACCCCAGTACAAATGGTTGCGGCCGGCGGCGTCGCGCCAGAAGGCGGGGGTGCTGAAGCTGTCCGCCGCGTTTTCCATCGGGTCCGAGAAGTTGTCGACGGCCTTCCCGCCGAGCGCGTTGAAGATCTCCTGGACGACCTGGCCGTCCGCCGGGCTCGTCGACGAGGAGAAGCCCCCCAGGCGATCGCGGTCCAGGAGGTAGATCGTTCCGCTCTTCCCCGACGCGACCAGCAGGTGCGGGTGCACGACCGTGCCGGCGGCGTCGGGCAGCAGAGCCACCCCGCCCGAACCGACGTCGTCGTCGGCGCGCGTGAG
The DNA here is from genome assembly GCA_964589215.1 of uncultured Myxococcales bacterium. Lineage (GTDB taxonomy): Bacteria > Myxococcota_A > Polyangia > Fen-1088 > Fen-1088 > JADGRB01. The sequence continues at coordinate 1,815 of CAZPUH010000508.1, forward strand.
CTGCGCCTGGTTGAAGGGCGCGAAGTAGTCCGCCACCTGGATGCCGCTGGTGGTCGCCAGCTTCACGACGGACGAGCCGAAGTCCGTGTCTCCGTCGAACGTCCCGTTGCCCGTCGGCACGTAGAGGTTGCCGTTTCCGTCGACGGCAGGCGCCGTGCCCGAAGCCCAGATGCCGCCCGCCGACCCAGAGGGCGTCGTATTCCAGACAGCCGCCAGCGAAAGGTTGCTGGTTCGGTAGGCGGCCACCCAGCCGTGCCACGTGAAGTTGTCGCCGCTGGACCCGAACGCGATGTAGACGAGCCCGTTCAGCAACACCAGCCCAGGCCGTTGCTGGTGCTCGCCGGGATCCAGCGTGATCTGCCCGCCCGAACTGTCGTCGCCCGTGCCCGGAGCCGCCGGAGCCACGATCGCGTTCGGCATCCTGTCCGCGCCCGTCGTGATGTCGACGGCGTGAAGGCGAAAGACCGGCGTGCCGTTCTCCTCGGTCTTCGCCAGCACGTACATGGTCCCGTCCGGACCGATGGTCGGCGTCGAGGTGATTCCGACCTCGGGATAGATGTCGGGCGGCGTTTCGCCGGGCGCGACCGGCGGGTCGCCCGTGTCCTCGTAGGGTTGGGTGGTGACGCCGGGGGCGCCGATGTAGCTGACCGTCCACAGCGTCACGCCCGAGTTGACGTCGAACGCGTAGAGGCTGTCGTGCTCGGTGGCCACGAAGACCACGTCGCGCGCGGCACCCCCGATCGTGACGCCGTGCTTGATCAGCGGTTGCGCGTAGACGTAGCCGTCGACGGGCAGCGTCCGCAGCTTCCCGAAGGTCGCCGACCTGACGTTGGCAGGCGTCAGCGACGTCTCGGTGTTGTTCTGCCCGGTGCGCGAGAAGTCGTACCGTTGCATGAGGACGTCGGGCGCCGTGGACAGCGCCCCGGCCGTGACCGCGGCCAGGATCGGGGCCGCACCGATCGATGGGTCGGCGCCGGACGGCGCCGCGCAAGCGGCCGGGACGACGACCGCCAGAATCAAGAACCTGCGGCGGCCTCTGGACACGGTCGCGCAGCGTACGGGGTTCGCGACGACCGCGATTGACAACTCGGCAACGGATCGATGACGAGCTCGCGCGCGACGCGCGGCGCCAACCGCGACAGCCGCGTCATGTTCCGCTGGCGCGACGATCGGGGGTGGGCTCGAAAGCCCGCGCCTGGCGTGCGGTTTCCTTGGCACGCGCGCTGCAATTCGACGCGCTCATGCGCTTTGCTCACTTCGCGGGGTGTTTCGCTGTGGCGGCTTCAGTTGCCGGTTGTGCGGGACAGGCGAGCAGCGGCGGCCAGGCCGCCGAGTCCACGGCGCCGCCGACCGGCACGCCCAGCCCGACCACCACGACCGGCACCAGCGACGTTGCCCAGCGCGCGATCTCCGAAGCGGACATCATCCAGATCGACGGCGGGATCCTGTACGCGATGTCCAAGTCGGGGACGGTCAGCCTGGTCGACGTTTCGACCGAAGGTCGCCTGGCGCTGCTGGGGCAAACGACGCTGCCCGGACAACCATTCGAGATGTATCGACGGGGCAGCGTGCTGCTGGCCATGTCGAACGGCGCCGTCGCCGCCGACGGGCACGTCACGTCCACCTACCAGTCGCCGGACACCGGAGCGGGCGCCATGGTCGTCACCGTGAGCGTCGCCAATCCGGCGCAGCCGTACGTGCTGGCGGCGCTGCCCGTGCCGGGCGAGATCGCGGATTCGCGCGTCGTCGGCGACGTGCTGTACCTGGCGACCTACGAGAACGCCGCCTGCTACCAGTGCGGATCGGCGTCCCGGACGATGGTGACCACCTTCAACATCGCGGTCCCGACGGCGATGACGCTCGTCGAGCAGGTGTCGTTCCAGAGCAACGCCCCCGACGGCTACAACCTGCCCTGGGGCTCGAACTGGAAGCGCAGCATCTTCGTGACCGACGAACGGCTGTACGTCGCCGGGCACGCCGACATCGATCCGAACAGCTTCGGGACGGCGCACGAGGGCATCATCGACGTTCTGGACATCACCGACCCCACCGGGCGGCTGCGCACCGGCGCGCGGCTGTCGGTGGCGGGCGCCATCCTCAGCCGCTGGCAGATGGACGAGCGTGACGGCGTCTTGCGCGTGATCAGCCAGCAGGGCGCGGGGCGAACGGGCAACGGCGTCGGCGCACCCCAGATCGAGACGTTCCAGGTCGTCAGCTCGCAGTCGTTCGTCCCGCTCGGCCGGGGCGCGCTGCAGCTTCCGCGGCAAGAGGGGCTGCGGTCGGTGCGGTTCGACGGCGACCGTGCGTACGCCATCACTTACAACCAGACGGATCCGATGTTCGTGATCGATTTGAGCAAACCCGTCTACCCGCGCCAGCGGGGCGCGCTGTACATGCCCGGGTTCATGTTCTATCTCGAGCCGCACGGCGACCGCGTGATCGGCCTCGGCATCGACCGCACCGACACGCGCGGCAGCCTGAACGTGTCGCTGTTCGACGTCACCAACGCCGACGCGCCCACGATGCTGGCGCGCGTCCCCTTCGCCACGCCGGGCATCACCGAGGACTACGAGATCCTGAACAGCGAGATATCCGAGGACCAGGATCGAATCCAGAAGGCGTTCCACGTCTACCCCGACGGGCTGGTGGTGGTCCCGTTCACCGCGCTTCATCCGTACGGCGCGTCCGGCGGCACGTGCGCGAACGACGGCGGCGGCATGCAGCTGGTCAGCTGGCAATCGGACACGCTGGCCAAGCGCGCGCTGTTGCCGCTGCCCGGCAACCCGCGGCGCGCGCTGGAGAACGGCGTCCAGGCGATTGCCGTCTCCGACAGCAACGTGCGCGCGTTTTCGCTGGCCGACCTCGACGTCGCGCACCAGACCGCGGACCTGGTCATCGGGACGTGCGTGCCGGACGCCGACGCCCCGACCGTCTACCAGCCGCCCGCCGGCGGCGGCTACCACGCGGCCGAAGCCGGCGGGGCCCCCGGGGTCGCGTGCGCGATGGCCCCCGGTGCGCGATCGCCGCGCGTCTGGCCAGTACTGTTTTTGGCGATTTCGCTGGTCGTCGTCCGTTGCCGGCGCCGTCGGCCCGTCCGGTGACCGGACGCCGCCGGTTTGCTCTTGATTCGCGGCGCGTTTCGCGGCTGGTTGGATGTATGAGCTCGCGGCCTCTCGTCGTTCTGGTCAGCGCCTGGTCACTGGCGGTCGTCGCCGCCCTGGGATGCGCGGGGGTGGGCGGCGGCGCGTCCGGCGGCGGCGCGTCCGGCGGCAGCACCGGTTCGGGCGGCCCGA
>CAZPUH010000509.1:0-9501 GCA_964589215.1 uncultured Myxococcales bacterium
GGTCCAGCAGGCTGGTCCACTGCGAGAAGACCAGCGCCTTGTGGTTCTCGGCGACCGCCGTCTCCAGCGCCGCGACCAGCGTCTCGACCTTCGAGGAGGTGGCCGCCTTCTGCCCCGGAACCAGCGCCGGGTGACAGGCCGCCTGCCGCAGGCGCAGCAACGCCTCCAGCGCCTGCATGACCCCCTTGCCGTCGGCCAGCAGCGCCAGCACGTCGCTGCGGGTCGCCGCCCGGACCGCGTCGTAGACGGCGCGCTCGGCGTCGCCCAGCTCGACGCGCAGCACGGCGTCGGTGCGCGGCGGCAGCTCGGGGGCGACGTCCTGTTTGAGGCGCCGCAGGATGAACGGCTTGAGGCGGCGCCGCAGATCGGCGGCCACGTCGCTGCGCCCGTCCGCGATCGGCCGCGCGAACCGATCGGCGAACTCGCCGCGCCCGCCGAGGAGCCCGCGGTTCGTGAAGTGCACCAGGCTCCAGAGCTCCTCGAGCCGGTTCTCGACGGGCGTGCCCGTCAGCGCCAGCCGGAACGACGCCCGCACGCCGTAGGCGGCGCGCGCGGTCTGGCTGTCCGGGTTCTTGATCGCCTGTGCCTCGTCCAGGACCACGGTGCGCCACCCGGCGGGCGGGCCGGCCAGCTTCGCGGCGTCGAGGCGCAGCAGCGCGTAGCTGGTCACCGTCACGTCGGCCGCCGGATCCAGCTTGCGCGCGGCGCCGTGGTACAGGCAAATCTTGAGGCCCGGACGGAACCGCGCCAGCTCGGCGGCCCAGTTGTGGATGACGCTGGTGGGGCAGACGACCAGCGTCTGGCCGCCCTTGTCGAAGACGCACATCGCCTGCAGCGTCTTGCCGAGCCCCATGTCGTCGGCCAGGATGCCGCCCAGGCCGGCCGACTTCAGGAACGCCAGCCAGCGCACCCCTTCGCGCTGGTAGGCGCGCAGGTCGGCGCGCACGTCGTCGGGCAGCGCCGCCTCCGGCAGGCGCTGGAAGCCCAGGACCAGCGGCGCCAGGCGATCGAGGCCGGGGGGGGCCGGGTGTTCCAGCTCCGTGCAGAGCTCCGCCAGCGCGGGCAGGGCGTGCCGCGCCAGCCGGCCGTCGTCCTCGCGCGCCGCCAGCAGATCGGCGATGCGCTGGCCGTGGCGGCGCAGCCAATCCTGGGGCAGCGCCGCCCAGCCGCCGTCGAGCAGCGGCACGATCCCCAGACCCTCTTGCCACGCGCGCACGACGGCGCCGGCGTCCACCTTGCCGGCCTCGGGCCCCGTCGCGCCGCCGGGGCGCTGCACCTCGAAGCTGAGATCGAACCGCACGGCGTCGGTGCCGGCGGCGGGGTCACCCGCGGTGCTGACCTGCAGGCGCGGCACCAGCGTCGCCGACGGCTTGACGATCCCCGCCGCCGCGCCCGATAGATCGCCGCGCCAGCGTTTGAGCTTCTCGACGAAGCGCGGCGCGTCCGCCGCGCCGAAGGTCGTGCGCCGCCCGGGCAAGAGGTCCAGGTCCTGTCGCAGCTTCTCGATCGCGCGCTGCTCGGCTGCGGTGTCGCGGACGGGGACGGGGCCGCGCCGGTAGACCAGCTTGCCGTTGTCGACGCGCGCGGCGGGCGGCGCGCCGTAGACCAGCGTCGGCAGCACCGGCAGCTGCGCGCCGTCCAGGTGGTCCATCTGCAGCACGACGCGCGGCTTCAGGTCGCGCGCGACCGGCGGCAGGCGCCCGCTGCGCACGTCCAGGTTCGTGCGGCGCGCGAGGTCCGGCAGCACCACGGTCAAGAGCTCGCCGAGCTCGGCGGATCGGAAGGCGCGCTTGACGGGCAGGTTCTGTAGCCACACGCCCGTGAGCTCGGTCTCCGTCAGGCGGTTCAGGGTCGCGCGCCCCTCGTCCTCGCACAGCGCGACGCCGGGCGCGACGACGGCCCGCAGCCGCGGGTCGGGCGCGATCGTCAACCGCACCTCCGCTTCGCGGCCGGCGCCCGCGTCGACCAGGGTGGCCTGCGGGCGCAGCTCCTCGTCGGAGACGGCCACGGCGACGCCGTCCAGGAAGATTCGATCCGCCGTCCCGGCCAGCACCTGCAGCAGCGCGTCCAGCTTGGTCGGGGCGACCGCCACGCGCGCGTTCGTCGCGCGCTCGAGCAGGCGGTCGGCGCGCAGGTCCGCCTCTTCCAGCTGCAACCGGGACGCCTTCGCCGGGTCGGCGACCAGCGCGGCCAGCGTCCCCACCAGCGGCGTCTCCTCGCCGTCCGCGGCGCGCAGGAAGCGCGACAGCCGCAGACCGTCCGGCAGGCGTTCGAACCGGTAGATCACGCGCGCGCCCAGCGCGGCAGCGGGCGCGACCGGCCCGGCCGCGGGAGCCCCTGCGGCGTCTGCCGGCTGCCCGGCGGCGGCCGGACGCTCGCCGCCCGACAGCGAGATGGCCGCAGCGGCGACGTGCTCGCAGGGGCTCATGCGCGACGGGCAGTCACACTCCCACTCGTTGCCGGTGGGATACAGCACGGCGGTCGCCGGCACGATCTTCCCCGGCGCCCGGACGCGCAGCACGATCTCGTCGGGCGACGAGGATTCGACGGCGACCCCGCCGCCGCGCGCCATGGTGACGCCCTGGGACCAGAGCGCGGGTTTGCACCGCTTGCGGATGACGGCGATGAGGGCGTCCAACGCGGGATCGGCGGGGGCGGACATGCAGCCCCCTCGTTTTACCGCACTCGGACTTAGATTCTCAGCCGTGCTGGTCGAGACCAAGAACTGCTGGCGAATCGCGCGTGCCTCGCGCGCCGCCTTCCTGGTCGACGCCGATGCTTATTTTTCCGCTTTCCGGCAAACGGTGGCCCGCGCCCGCCACACCGTGATGATCCTGGGCTGGGACATCGACACCCGGACGCGCCTGTCGCGGCCCGGCGAGGAGCCCGTCTGGACGCTGCTGCCGTTCCTGAACCACGTGCTCGAACGGCAACCGGATCTGCGTGTCTACGCGCTGGCCTGGGACTTCTCGGTCATCTACACGCTGGAGCGCGAGGCGCTGCCCACCCTGCGCTTCGCCCACGCGGCGCACCCGCGCCTGTCGTTCCGGCTGGACGGCGCCCACCCGCTGGGGGCGTCCCACCACCAGAAGATCGTGGTGGTCGACGACCAGGTCGCGTTCACGGGCGGACTGGACCTCACCATCCGCCGCTGGGACCTCTCGGCCCACCGCGCCCACGAACCCGATCGCGTCGACCCGGCCGGGCAGCCGTACCCGCCCGTCCACGACGTGCAGATGGTGGTCGAGGGCCCGGCCGCCGCCGCCCTGGGCGCCATCGCCCGTGCGCGCTGGGAGGCGGCGACCGGCGAGGCCATCCCCGCGGCGCCCCGCGGCGGAGCGCCCGCCGAGCTGTGGCCGGCAGGCGTCACGCCCGACGTCACCGGCGCGCCCATCGGCATCGCGCGCACGCTGCCCGAGCGGGACACCATCCCGGCCGTCACGGAGGTGGTGGACCTGACGCGCGACATGATCGCGGCGGCGCAGCGCTGGATCTACATCGAGAACCAGTACCTGACGTCGGCGGCCGTCGGTTCGGCGCTGTCCCGCAGCCTGCAGCGCGACAACGGGCCGGAGGTCGTGATCGTGCTGCCGCGCGAGGAGCACGGCTGGCTGGAGCAGAGCTCGATGGGGATCTTGCGCGCGCGCCTGTTGCGCCGGCTGGCCGAGAGCGATCGCCACGGACGGTTGCGGCTCTACTACCCGACGGTGCCCGAGCTGGACGCGGGGTGCATGAACGTCCACTCGAAGGTGATGATCCTGGACGGCGTCGTGGCGCGCGTCGGGTCGGCCAACCTCAGCAACCGATCGATGGGGCTCGACAGCGAATGCGACCTGGTGCTGGACGCGGCGCTGGATCCGCGGCTGGGGCCCGCCGTGGAGCGCTTCCGCGACCGGCTGCTCTCCGAGCACCTGGGCGTCGACACGCAGGTGTTCGCCCGGACGCTGGCGGAGCGCGGCTCGCTGATCGGGGCGGTCGAGTCGCTGCGCGGCGCGCCGCGGACGCTGGAGGCGCTGCCCATCCCGGCCGACCCGGACACGCCGGTCGCGGGCGCCTCCCCGACCCCTTCGCTTCACCTGGCGTTCCTGGACGGCCTGGTGTGCGACCCCGAGCGCCCCGCCGCCGATCTGCTGGTCGAAACCTTCGTGCCCACCGGGCTGCGCACGCCGGTGCACCGGTCGCTGCGCGGGTGGGTGGCCCTGGTCGTGGCGCTGCTGGTGGTGGCCGCCGTCTGGCGGTTCACGCCGCTGCGCGGCCTGCTGCACCTCGAACGCATCACGGCGCTCTTGCGCCGCATCACCGCGCAGCCGGCCACGCCCGCCTGGGTGCTGGGCGGCTACCTGGTTGGCGGGCTCATCTTCTTCCCCATCACGGTGCTGCTGGGCGCCACGGCGCTGGTGTTCCGGCCGTTGCCGGCGATCGCCTATTGCCTGACGGGGACGCTGGCCTCCGCGGCGGTCACCTACTGGATCGGGCGGCTCATCGGCCACGTGCGCGCCGACTGGTTGCGCGGCCCGCGGCTCACGCGTTTCGAGAAGCAGCTCCGCCATCGGGGCATGCTGGCCATCGTCGCGGCGCGGCTGCTGCCGGTGGGGAACTTCTCGCTGATCAACATGGCGGCCGGCGCGTTCGGGATCGGGTTCGGCGACTACATGCTGGGCAACGCCGTCGGGGTGCTGCCCGGGATCCTGGCGCTGACGCTGTTCGCCGACCGTCTGGGGTCGACGCTGCGCCACCCGCGCGGCGCGAACCTGGTCATGCTGGCCGCCGTGGCCCTGGCCCTGGTCGCCGTGCTGTCGTGGATCCGGCGCCGCCTCGCCCGACACTTCTGATGAGCCGCCCTCACAATCGACTGCGCGTCGTTTCGTACAACATCCACCAGTGCGTCGGGACCGACCGGCGTCGCGACCCGGCCCGGGTGGCGGCCGTGCTGCGCGAGATAGACGCCGACGTCATCGGGCTGCAAGAGGTGGACGCGCGCCCGGGCGCCGCGACGGATTCGATGCAGATGCAGTACCTGGCCAGCGCGCTGGGGCTGCACGCGGTCGCGGGGCCGACCATCGTCCGTCACGACGGCCACTACGGCAACGCGCTGCTCAGCCGCCGGCCCGTGCTGGACGTGCGCCGGGTCGAGCTGACCGTCTACCGGCGCGAGCCGCGGGCCGCCATCGACGCCGACGTCGACGTCGACGGCACGGCCGTGCGGGTGATCGTCACCCACCTGGGCCTGTTGCCCGGCGAGCGGCGCATCCAGGTGCGGCGGCTGCTGGATGTGCTGGCCGGCAACAACGGCTGCACGACCGTGCTGTGCGGCGACATCAACGAGTGGTTCGCGGTGGGGCGGCCGCTGCGCTGGCTCAACGCGCGGCTGGGCCGGGCCGCGGCGGTGCGCACCTTCCCGACGTTCTGGCCGGTGTTCGCGCTGGATCGGCTGTGGGTCAGCCCGATGACGGCCGCCGCGACGGTGCGCGCTCACGTCACGCCGACCTCGCGCGTCGCGTCCGACCACCTGCCCCTGGTGGCGGACATCGTGCTGCCCTGAGCGGTCGAGCCGTGCGGCAGTCCTTGAACCGGACCGCCATCGACGTGGGTCCGCTATGCATTCAGGGAACCAGGGCTAGCTTCCATCCGTGGCGATCCTCCGGCGTTTCTGGCGCGGCTGGGCCGTGGGCGCGCTCTTCGGTGAAACGACCAAGGGTCAGCAGACGCTGTTCTCGGTGATCATCGCCGCGGCGGTCGCGTGGCCGCTGCTGGCCTTCGGCGTGATCGCGCCGAAGATCGCGGTGCAGGCCATCGCGCTGGTCCCGCTGCCGCCGTCCGTTCCCGACTGGATCGTGCGGCTGGTGTGGGTCGGCCTGGCGTTCGCGATCCCGCTGGGGGTCGGGGTGGCCGTCGGACAGAATGCTTCGCCCGACACCCCGCACCGAACGCGGGCCTGGCGCTGGCTGCGGGTGTGGCGCGGTTTTCCGATCACGCTGGGGCTGGCGCTGGCGTTCGGCATCATCTTCGTGACCGTGCCGATCGTGAAGATCGTGGCCCGCGTGCGGCGGCGGCACAGCGCCGAGATCCCGCTGATCATGACCGCGTCCGCGTACCACGACGTCGCGGGCAAGATTCGTGACGTGCTGAACCGCCACGGCTTCAGCTTTCAGTCGGCCGCGCCGGACTGGTGGGTGTCGGCGCCCATCCGGCTGCTGAGTCGACTGGGCGGCAGCGACGTGCGCTCGCACGTGCCGAAGCGCCTCGAGCACTTCGTGACCCCGGACCTGGCCATCTCGCTGTACCCGACCGGCCTGGTGCTGAGCGGGCGCCCCGATCGCCTGACCTGGGCGCACGGTTTGATCGCCGAGTCGGTCGTGCGAACGGCCGGCCTGCAGACGACCGACCCCAAGGCTCAGGAGCTGGAGCAGCGCCTGCGGGCGCTGTGGAAGCGGGTCGAGGCCGACCCCGGCGGGCGTCCATCCGACCGGCCGGCCGGCCTCATCGCGGAGGATCTGGACCAGATCACGCGCGAGCTGCGCACGTTGCAGGTTCAGTGGGAGGACTGGCAAGCGCTGTACCGCGAGATCCTGCAGCTCGATCGGGCGCTGCTGGGGCAGCGCCAGCTGCTGGACGCCGAGCCGACGCCGCGGCCTCGACAGGGTCTGGATGGGGAACGCGCCACGGCGAGCTGACGGCGCTCAGGCGCCGAGCGGGCGGGCGACCTTCTTCCCGCGCCGCGCGCTCACGCGCTCGCGGGCGCGCTCCATCATCAGGTACAGCGCGGGCGTGAAGAACAGGTTCAGGACCGTCGACAGCAAGAGGCCGCCGAAGAGGGCCGTGCCCATCGACCGCCGGCCGTTCGCGCCGGACCCGGACGCGAACACCAGCGGCAACACGCCCAGCAGGAAGGCCAGCGAGGTCATCAAGATGGGACGCAGGCGCAACATCGTGGCCTGCTGGACGGCGTCCACGGCGTCGGCGCCCTTGTTGCGCAGCTGTTCGGCGAACTCGACGATCAGGATCGCGTTCTTGCTGGCGAGGCCGATCAGCATGAGCAGGCCGATCTGGCAGAAGACGTCGTTGTTGAGGCCGCGCAGCCGCTGGGCGGCCAGCGCGCCCAGCAGCGCCAGCGGCACCGCCAGGATGACGATGAACGGCAGCACGAAGCTCTCGTACTGGGCGGACAGCACCAGGAACACGAACGTCAGGCCCATCGCGAAGATGATCAGCCCCTGATTGCCGGCGTGGACCTCCTCCCACGAGATGCCGGACCACTCGAACCCGAAGTCGGCCGGCAGCACCTTGCGGGCGGCGGACTCCATCGCGGCGATCGCCTGGCCGCTGGACGTGCCGGGGGTCGGGGTGCCGTTGAGCTCGATCGACCGAAACAGGTTGTAGTGGCTGATCACCGGCGGTCCGGCGGCCGTCTTGACGCGCACCAGGTTGTCCAGCGACACCAGCGCGCCCGTCTGCGACCGCACGTACAGCTCGCCGATGTCGCGCGGCTGATCGCGGTAGGCCGCCCCGGCCTGCGCGTACACGCGGTACGCGCGCGGCCCGAAGTCGAAGTCGTTCACGTACTGCGAGCCCAGGTAGATCCCCAGCGTGCTGCCAATCTGGTCGATCGAGACCCCGATGCTCTTGGCCTTTTCGCGATCGATCGTCAGCGCGAGCTGCGGGTCGTCGACGCTGAACGTCGAGAAGAGGCCGCCGACGCGTCCGGTCTTCATGGCCTCGCCCGTCAGCTGTTCGCGCGACTGCTCGAGGGTGTCGAACCCCGTCCCCCCGCTGCGATCGAGGAGCTCGAAGGTGAAGCCGCCCGTCGATCCCTGCCCCTGGATGGGCGGCGGCAGGAAGGGGATGACGAGGGCGCCCGGGATGGCGCCCAGCTTGCGCTGCATGTCGCCGATCACCGCCTGGGCCGAGTGCGCCGCGCCCGAACGCTCCGAGACCGGCGCCAGGCTCACGAACGCGACGGCGCGGTTGGCGCCGTTGCCGGCGAAGTTGAACCCCAATACGGAGAAGACGTGGCTCACCTCGGGGCGGCTCTCGAGGCGGGCCTCGACCTGGCGCGCGACGCCCGTCATGTAGTCCAGCGAGGCGCCCTGCGGCCCGATCATCTGCACGATGAAGTAGTTCTGGTCCTCGTCGGGGACGAAGGCGCCCGGGACAGAGCGGAACACCAGCAGCGTCAGCCCCAGGCCCGCCACGAAGGCGACCGCCGCCCAGCGCAGGTGGTGCACCTGCCAGCCCAGCGCGCGCGTGTAGCGGGAGCGCAGCCCCTCGAACCCCCGGTTGAACCAGCGAAACAGCGCGAAGCGGTGCGGCTGCTCGGGGCGCATCAGCAGCGCCGCCAGCGCCGGTGACAGCGTCAGCGCGTTGAAAGCGGAGATGGCGACCGAGAAGGCGATCGTCAGCGAGAACTGCCGGTAGAGGCGCCCGGTCGTCCCCGAGAGGAACGCCACCGGCACGAAGACGGCGATCAGCACCAGGGACGTCGCGACGACGGCGCCCGCCACTTCCGCCATCGCGCGCCGGGCGGCGCCGTGGGCGTCGTCGACGTTGGTCTCGCCCAGGTTGCGCGAGATGTTCTCGACCACCACGATCGCGTCGTCGACCACCAGACCGGTGGCCAGCACGATCCCGAACAGCGTCAGCGTGTTGATCGAGAAGCCGAACGCCTTCACGAACACGAACGTCCCCACCAGCGAGACCGGAATCGTGACGGCCGGGATGACCGTGGCCCGCCAGTCCTGCAGGAACAGGAAGATGACCGCGATGACCAGCAGGATGGCCTCGACCAGCGTCTTCAGGACGTCGCTGATCGACTCGCGCACGGCGGTCGTCGGGTCGAACGCGATCTCGTACTTCAGCGAGGGCGGGAACGTGCGCGCGACCCGCGCCAGCGTCGCCTTCACCGCGGCCTCCAGCTGCAGGGCGTTGGCGTCGGGCTGCTGGAAGACGCCGATGCCGACGGCGGCGCGCCCGTCGAAGCGCAGGTCCAGCGAGTAATCCTCGGCCCCCAGCTCCGCCCGGCCCACGTCGCGCAGCAGGACCAGGCCGCCGTCGGCGGTCCGCTTCAGCACCAGCTGCTCGAACTCGTGCGGGTCGCTGAGCCGCCCGGCGGCCGTCACGCTGATCTGGAAGGTCTGCCCGGCGGGCGCGGGCGGTCGCCCGACCTGCCCGGCGGCGATGATGGCGTTCTGCTCGCGCAGCGCGCTGACCACGTCCTCGGCCGTCAACCCGCGCGCCGCCAGCCGGACCGGATCCAGCCACAGGCGCATCGCGTACTTGCGCTCGCCGAAGATGCGCACGTCCGCCGCGCCGGGGATGCGCTGCAGCTCCTCGCGCACGTACAGATCCAGGTAGTTGCTGATGAAGAGGTTGCTGAGCGAGTTGTCGTCCGAGTAGAAGCCCGCCGCGATCACGATGGCCGGGCTGGTCTTGATGACGGTGACGCCGGTGTTCTTCACCTCGGCGGGCAGCCGCGGCAGCGCGGTGCTGACCCGGTTCTGCACG
>CAZPUH010000510.1:0-13785 GCA_964589215.1 uncultured Myxococcales bacterium
CAGCGCTGCGGGCCGCGGGCGTGTGGGGTTTCGGCGCTGCCGCGCTGGCCGGCTACGTGACGCAGCTGGCGTTGCTGGTCGCGCTGTGGTCGGTGGCCGGCGCGCACGCGGTTGGTGGCCGCACGGCAGCCGGCTGGACTCTCGCCGGTCTGATCGGCGCGCTGGCGGCCGCTCGCCTCGCGTCGTCCTGGGCAGCCGGGCAGCTCTCCATCCAGACGGGCGCCGTGCTCCGCGCGCGCGTGATGGACGGGATCCTGGCGCTGGACCCGGAGCCGCTTCGGACCGCCGGGATCGGCCAGCTGATGGGGAGGGTCGCCGATCTCGACGCCGTCGAGTCGGTGGCGCTTGGCGGCGGATTGGCCGCCGCCGCGGGGCTGTTCGAGCTGACGACCGGGCTGGTGGTCCTGGCCCTGGGCGTGGCGCCCGCGGCGCACCTGCTGATCGCCGCCGCGACAGTCGCCGCCGCCGCTGCCTGGATCGGGCGGCTGCGGCCGGCGCTGGGCGCCTGGACCTCGCGCCGGCTGGCGCTGACCCACGACCTGATCGAAAGGATGGCCGGGCAGCGCACGGTCGTCGCCCAGCAGCCGCCGGCGCTCTGGCACCGGGACGAGGCGCGCGCGTTACAGACCTACGGCGAGTCGGGCGGACGGCTCGACGCGCTCGCGAGCGCGCTGGTCGTCCTGGTCCCGCGTTCGTGGCTTCTGGGCGCGGTGGCGGCGCTGGTACCGCACGCGCGCGACGCGGCCGAGCACCCCGCTGCCTTCGTGGCCAGCGTCGGGGGCGTGCTCTTCGTGGCGAGCGCGTTCAGGAAACTCGCCCAGGCCGCCCCGGCGCTGGGCTCGGCCGCGATCGCCTGGCGCAACCTGCGGCTTCTGGCCGCCGAGGGCGCGGCCGGCGCCACCCTCGGTGCCGAGCCCCCGCCTCCGGTGGCGTCGGGTGCCGCGCAGTCACCGGCGGTGGTGTCGCCGCTGGTCGAGGCCCGGGACGTCGCGTTCCGCTACCCGGGCCGTCCCGTGCCGGTGCTGGAGGGGTGCTCGTTCGCGGTGCGGGCGGGCGACCGCGTGCTCGTCGAAGGGGCGTCGGGGGGCGGCAAATCGACGCTGGCCTCGCTGCTGGCTGGCATGCGCGAACCCACCGGCGGCACGCTGCGCCTGGGGGGCGTCGACCAGTCGGTGCTGGGCCCGGATCGCTGGCGGGCGCGCGTCGGGGGCGCGCCGCAGTTCCACGAGAACCACGTGTTCTCCGCGAGCCTGTCCTTCAACCTGCTGCTGGGCCGCGCCTGGCCGCCCCGCCCGGAGGACGTCGCCGAGGCCGAAGCGATCTGTCGCGAGCTGGACCTGGGCCCGCTTCTGGCCCGGATGCCGTCCGGGATGGAGCAGCTGGTCGGTGAGAGCGGCTGGCAGCTGTCGCATGGGGAGCGCGGCCGGCTGTTCATTGCGCGCGCTCTGTTGCAGCCGCTGGACGCGCGCATTCTGGACGAGAGCTTCGCGGCGCTCGATCCCGAAACGCTCGAGCGGGCCGTCGCGTGCGTGTTCCGTCGAGCAGGCACGTTGATCGTCATTGCTCATCCATGACGGCGGGCTGACGAAACGGAAACAGGAACGCTGCAGTAAACGTAACTTACTAAAATGCGCGGTGCGTCGCGCGAACGTGTAAAGTCGCGGTGTTGGCAGGTCGGAGCATGTGGGTGCGACAACTCAGCTTCGGTTCAGATCGGCCGATGTAAGCAGGGCTGTAATGGGCAAGAACGGCGACGAACCCAGCTTCGAGCCGCTCGCGCGGGGCGCGGGCATCGGACGCTACGTCGTTCTGAATCTGCTGGGACGTGGCGGGATGGGCGAGGTCTACGCCGCGTTCGACCCCGAGCTGGATCGCAAGGTCGCCGTCAAGCTGCTGCGCGCGCGCATCGAGAACGGCGTCTCCATGAGCGAAGGGCGCCAGCGTACGCTGCGCGAGGCGCAAGCGATCGCGCGCCTGGCGCACCCGAACGTGGTCGTCGTTTACGACGTCGGAACTTTTCGCGAGCAGGTCTTCATCGCGATGGAGTTCGTCGACGGTCACACCGCCAGCTACTGGGTGCAGGCCCAGACGCGCACGTGGCAGGAGATTCTGAAGGTGTACCTGGCCGCAGGGCAGGGGCTGCAGGCCGCGCACGAGAAGGGGCTGGTCCACCGCGATTTCAAGCCCGAGATCGTGATGGTCGCGCGCGACGGCGAGGTGCGCGTCATGGACTTCGGGCTCGCGCGCGAGATTGAGGCGCGCCCGACCGTCAACGGGCCGGTCACCACGACGACCGCCAAGTTCGGCGGCGTGCGCACCGACGGCGGGACGATCGTCCTTCACAAGCAGCGCGCGGACGGCCCCAGCACTGCCACCGTCGGCGCCGTTCCGGTGGCTATGGCCAACGACGACGGCGTCGTGCGCGAGCTGCGCGACACCGATCCCTCTTCGGCGGCCGACCTCTTCAGCGCGCGGCTCACGCGGACCGGCGCCATCATGGGGACGCCGGCGTACATGGCGCCCGAGCAGTTCTTCAAGGCCGGCACCGACGCGCGCAGCGACCAGTTCAGCTTCTGCGTGACCCTTTACGAGGCGCTCTACGGCGAGCGCCCGTTCCCCGGCAACAACATCCAGACCCTGGTCGGCAACATCGTCCAGGGCAACATCCGCGACCCACCGCCCAACACGAAGGTCCCCGCCTGGGTCCGCAAGATCCTGCTCCGCGGCCTGCGTCCCACCGCCGCCGAACGTTACCCGTCGATGGCGGAGATCCTCGCGGCGCTGAAGACGGACCCGCGCACCAAATACCGGCGCATCGCTCTCGGCGTCTCGCTGGCGCTGGTGCCGCTGGCGCTGGGCTTCGGGGTCCGGCAGGTCGTAGCCGACCGAGCCATTGTTTGCACGGGTGGCGCGGATCGGTTGGCGCCGATCTGGGAGCTCACGCCCGAGAACGCGCCCGAAGCGCCCCGCCAGCGGCGCATCCACGATGCGTTCCTGAGCACCGGCAAGAGCTATGCGGCCGACGTCTACGCGACGGTCCGGCGCTCGCTCAATGAATATGCTCGTCGTTGGTCGGGCATGTACAAGGAGACCTGCGAGGCGACCCACGTGCGCCACGAGCAGTCCCCAGACGTGCTCGATCTGCGGATGTCGTGTTTGAACGATCGGCTGAACGGTCTGCGCGCTTTGACGCAGGTATTCGAGACGCCGAACGCCGAAGTGGTCGAAAATGCAGTCAACGCGTCGTCGGCGCTCACTCCGCTCGATCGTTGTGCTGACGTGAACACCCTCCGTGCGGTCATCAAACCTCCCGATGACCCTGCGACGCGCGCAAGGGTCGATGAGCTTCGCCAGCGCGTTGCCGACTTAAAGGCGCGTTTCGACGCCGGGCATTGGAAGGAGACGCTTGCAGACGCGCCGAATGTCATCGCGCGCGCGCGCGCGGTTGGTTACACGCCGGTGCTCGCCGAGGCGCTGGGCTTGGTGGGTTTCATGTACGCCAAGACCGATGACGCGGTCCACGCGGAGAAGGCGCTCGTTGAAGCCTACGCGCTCGGCGACGCGTCGCGCGACGACGACGTCCGCGCCGAAGCAGCCACCAGCTTGGTATTCGTCACGGGCAACCTCCAGCCGAAATTCGCCGAAGCGCTGTCCTGGAACGCTCTTGCAACCGCTGTCCTGCAACGACTCGGCGGTCATGAACAGTTGCGCGCCTGGCTGGCCAACAACGTCGGGTGCGCATATTTCAGCCACCAGGAAGGCGATCGGGCAGTCCGCATGCTCATCGACGCCGCCGATCTGAAGCGACGCATTCTGGGGCCCGAGAGCGTCGACGTCGCCATCTCGGAAGCGAACATCGGCATCGCGCTGCACGAGCTCGGGCGCGGGCAGGAGGCTCTTCAGCACACGGATGCGGCCTTGGCCATCGTCAGAGCGAAGCTAGGGGCCGAGCATCCAGAGGTCGCTCGGCAGCTGAGCAACCGCGGCGAAATTCTCAACGGCGTGAACCGGTTCGCCGACGCGAGGCAATCTTTCGAGCAAGCCATCGCGATCTGGCAGCGGGCATTTCCCGCCGACCCCTCACTGGTGGCCTCCTCGCTGACCGGTATCGGAATCGCCTACTTGGGCGAGGGGCGGCCCGCAAACGCCGTGGATCCTCTCGAGCGGGCCCTCAGGATTCGACGTGAAACGAAGGTGGATCCGGCAGAAACAGCCGTGACGCTCTTCGCGCTGGCGCGAGCGCTTTGGAACTCTGGTGGCGACCGACGGCAGGCCAAGTCGCTTGCGGCTGAGGCCCGGCGAACCTTCGCTCGCGCCTCGCAGACGGCGAAGGTGGCTGATGTCGAGCAATGGCTCGAGGAACGTGAGTCGAGCTGAAGCCAGCCGAGCGATCAGGCGGCGGCGGCGATTTTCCGCGTGTGATTGATCGCGAGCTTGGTCCCGCCGGCCTTGACGGCGGAGCGGACCTTGAGGCCGGAGCGGTTGTGGTTGATGGTGGCGAACAGGCCGGCCTTGACGGCGGAGCGGACCTTGAGGCCGGAGCGGTTGTGGTTGATGGTGGCGAACAGGCCAGCCTTGACGGCGGAGCGGACCTTGAGGCCGGAGCGGTTGTGGTTGATGGTGGCGAACAGGCCGGCCTTGACGGCCGAGCGGACCTTGAGTCCGCCGCGGTTGTGGTTGATGGTGGCGAACAGGCCAGCCTTGACCGCCGAACGAACCTTCAGACCCGACTTCGAAATCGTCTTCATGACCGTCTCCTTCGTGTGAGTTTTCGTGAGCACGTGACCTGAAATTGCAGCCGTCGTGCCACAGGAGCCGGCGGAGTCGGATGCCCGGAAAATCGACACTTGGGGGTCTTGCGCCCCCGGGAACTATGATTAGCGGCGGTCGCGACTATGATTAGCCGCACCTGGTCAGAGGTCTGGCGCGCGGCTAATCATAAGGAACGTTACCGAAAGACGCTCGTCGCGGCGACGTGCGAACCTCAGCCGCGGGGTGGGTGCGATGGTGAGCGCTTCCCGTCGCACATTTCGCCATGTGCAGGTGGTTCCATTCCGTCCTCGACTTCGGCTAGGTTGCGCACGTGGAACAGGTGGGGCGCGGAACGGCGGATGAGGAGACCGCGCGCGCCTCGGGGCGCGCCGGCAAGGCGGTCGCCGCCCGTCTGGCGCCAGGTGCGCGCGTCGGCCGCTATCAGATCCTGGGGCTGATCGCGCGCGGCGGGATGGGCGAGGTCTACGCCGCTTATCACCCCGAGCTGGATCGCCGGATCGCGCTGAAGATGGTGTTCGGCCCGCGCGACTGGGGCCTCGACCGACAACGGCGGCTGCTGCGCGAGGCGCAGATCATCGCGCGCCTCAATCACCCGAACATCGTCACCGTTCACGACGCGCGGACTGTCGGCGAGCGCGTCTACGTCGCGATGGAGTTCGTCGACGGACAGACCATCGCGGCGTGGCTGCGCGAGACGGAGCGCTCGTGGCAGCAGATCGTCGACGCCTTCGTTTCGGCGGGCCGCGGGCTGGCCGCCGCCCACGCGGCGAACGTCGTTCACCGCGACTTCAAGCCGCAGAACGTGATGATTGGCCGCGACGGTCGGGTGCGCGTGATGGATTTCGGGTTGGCTCGCCCGCTGCGCTGCGCGGACGAAATTCCGATCGTCCCTGAAGTTCCTCTCGCGGTGAACGATGTCACCTCGACGACCGTCGGTGCCGTGGTGGGGACGCCAGCCTACATGGCGCCCGAACAGCTGAATGGTCATCCGGCGGACACGCGCAGCGATCAGTTCAGTTTCTGCGTGGCTTTCCACGAAGCCATCTACGGCGTTCGTCCGAGCGCCGGGACGACGTCCGGGGTGCGCCCCGTGGCTCGAATTCCTCCCTGGCTGAAGCGCGTGATCCGCCGCGGGCTGGATCCGGATCCGCGAAAGAGATTCGGCTCCATGGAAGAGTTGTTGCGGGCCATCGAGCGCGGACGAAATCGGGTCAGGCGGCGGCTGGTGCTGCTCGTGGCCGGCGGTTTGATTCTCATCGCAGCAGCGGTGGGCGGCCGCGCGGCAAAAGCCCGTCAGTTCGCCTGCACGCCGCCGCAAGGGCGCCTGGAAGCCGTATGGCCGGCTCGGGAAGCGGAGGGCACGCGCCGAGCGTCAATTCACCGGTTGTTGTTGTCGAGTGGCATCCCCGACGCCGGCGGCATCTGGAATCGGCTCGAGAGGCTGCTCGATGATCGGGCTCGCTCGTGGGTGGCGATGTACCGCGACGCCTGCGAGGCGACGCACCTTCGCGGCGAGCAGTCGACGGAGGTCCTGGACCTGCGGATGACCTGCCTCAACGACACGCTGGACGAGACGAGAGCGTCCGCCGACGGGCTGCTCAACTCCGAGCCGGGAGCCGTGCAAAGAGCGCTGGCGACGGCGAACGAGTTGACCCCCATCCAGCGCTGCGCCGACGTCAAGAGTCTTCGGTTGCAGGTGCCGCTGCCCGCCGAGCCGGTACAGCGTGCGCAGGTCGGCCGCTTGCAACAACGGCTCAACGACGCCGATGCTCTGGAGGGGCTGCGTTACTCCGCGAAAGCCGAGCAACAGATTCAAGCAGTCCTGCCCGCCGTACGGGCGCTGGGTTATGCGCCGTTGCTCGGGCAGGCGCTCCAAAGGTTGGGCGCCAATCAAACCCGGTTGGAGCGGTTTGCCCAGGCGCGGACATCCCTCGAGGAAGCGCTCTTCGTCTCTGAGTCCGCCCGCGACGACCTGACCGCTGCGAAGGCAGCGGACAACCTGGGGTTCATCGCGACGGTCGCGACCGATTACGACGAGGCGAGGCGCTGGCTCCGGCTCGCGGAGTCGATCCTCGATAGGATCAACGCGCGCGACTCGGTGGTCGGCGCGTGGGTTCTGAATGAGTGGGCAAACATCGAATACGACGACGCGGACTTCGAGTCTTCAGAGCGTCACGCGCGGGCGGCCATCGCTCTGAAGACGAAGCTCCTGGGTCAAGGGCACCCGGACGTCGGAGTCTCGATGAACAACCTGGCAAACATCTTGGAGGAGCTCGACCGCTGGAACGAGGCGCTCGCGTTTTCACGGGAAGCCCTCGCCATCGACGAAAAGTCCGCGGACTTGCGCTCGATCTCTTACGCCCTCGATCTGCTGACGCTGGGAGAGGCCCTCACCCATCTGAGACAGGTGGACGAGGCCGAACAGACGATCAAGCGGGCCCTGGAGATTGCGGCAGACGCCGGCGGCTCCGAAACCCTGATGTTCGGGGTGGGGCTAGCTGATCTCGGCGAGCTGTTGATCTCGGCGGGCCGTGCGCGGGACGCCGTTGGCGTGCTGGAACGCGCACAGACCCTTCAAATCCGTCTCGGAGATCGAAACCGCGTTCGCGTCGGCGTGACACGCGCGGCGCTGGCCCACGCCCGAGTCGAATCGGGCTTGGCCGTGGCAGCCGGGCTCCAGATGTTGCCGGCGGTCTGCGCGACCTTCGAGGAGGCTCGGTACTTTCGGCGGGAGCGCGAGCTGCTTGCCTGGTTCAACGCTCTCCCGCGCCCCGCCCACCGGCAGCCGGCGACCTCGTGCGCCGACTTGCAGAGCGTCCTTTACGCGCGGTCAGCTCCCCCACCAGTACGAAAGCTTCAGAAGGATGACGTCGCTCGTCGCGCCGTGGCCGAAGTGCCGCGCTGACAGCGTCGCCGGCGGCCCAAAGGTGGTGGGGTCCAGCGCCGGAATTTGCGAGCGCGTGTAGACCAGGTACAGCGTCGAGCCGAGCCGGTACTCCCACCGCAGGACGACGTTGGCGTTGATGGCCGCCTCCTCGAAGTCGGGGTTGGCGCTGGGCCCGCCAGCCGCCGGCGTGGCTTCCAGGTCCGAGAGGTAGACCTTCTGCCCGGGGAGGCGCATCAGGGTTCCCGACGACGCGCTCAGCCCGTTCGGGCGCAGGTCCGAAAAGTGTCCCGACGCGAGGTAGGCCTGCGCGTAGGCCTGCAACGACAGGCGGGGCGTGAAGGTGTACGTCGCGCGCAGCGTGGCGCTGACGTTCTTGGCGGCGAGCTTGCCGAACCAGTACGGGTCGGCGTCCGACGTGACCGCCTGCCAGGCGTAACGGTACTCGCCGGCCGCCCAGGTCAACTGCGGCAGGATCTCGATGTCGAGCTGGGGCATCACGTGGAAGACCAGGCTCCCCTGCACGCTGGTCGCGTAGACGCCTCCGCCCATGAGCTGCGTCTGGTCGGCGATCGTCGCGAACACCGAGCGGCGCGGGTCGCTGTCGTATTCGAGCTTCGCGCCCCAGTAGCCGGCGCGCTGCAGCGCCGTGCCGTCGCCGACCTCGCGGTCGTCGAAGCGCGCGGGCGCGATGCTGGTGGCCAGGAAGATCGACGAGAAATCCAGCAAGCGCAGGCGCGTGTTCAGCTCGTAGGTCTGCCCCAGGTCCAGCCCCGACATGTTGCGGCTGTCCGACGCGACCAGCGAGGTGGTCGTGTCCACCGTGAACCGCGTCGGCTTCAGCGTGCGCCACCCGACGCTGGCTTGCACGGTCTGCACGTTCTGCCGCTGCATGTAGCCGAGGTCGTTGTACTGAAGCTTCCGCCCCGCGCCCGTGTACTCCAGGCTGAGCAGCAGGTGCTTGCCGCCCTCCTTGGCGAGGCGCAGCCAGCCGCCGGGCGCCGTCGCGCCGGAGCCGATCACGGTGCCGTCGTACTGCTGAACCTCGGGTCCGCCGTGGATGTACGACTGAATGAACGCGCCGTTGAGCACGTAGGCGCCGGATTTCGAGCGCAAGAGAACGTCGAGGCCGCCCGTGTACGCGTCGTGGAAGCATCGGGCGCCGATATGGGCCATCACGCCGGATGGGCAAAGCTGCATCGTGGGGTCGGTCAGCGCAGGATATTTCGCGTCGCCCTCGAACGCGGTCGCGCCGGTCCCGATCAGGCCGATGTGACCGCCGGACCCGAGCTCTCTTTTGAGCCGCAAGACGTTGAAGGCGGTGGTGGGGGCCGCCAGCCGCTCGGTGGTGTTTGTGGTCGCGCCGGTGGCGTCGTGCACCTGGACGTTCACGTTGTTCGCGGCCGTCACGGCCGACAGCGCGCCGATCGTCCAGTTCGGGCCGAGGCGCCCGACCAGCTTCCCGGCGGCGTAAATCGTGGCGGGCACCGGCGCGTCGACGAGCTGCTCGCCGGGGGTGGCGCCGTTACCCGTCGTCGCGTCGCTGCGCAGCGAGGGCGGCACCGGGGCGCTGCCGATGCGCCGCGAATAGAAGACCTGCATCGGGAACGAGAAGGCGTCGATGCCCTCGAGGAAGAACGGGCGCTTCTCCGGCAAGAACGTCTCGTACGTGCTGAGGTTCAGGATGACCTGGTCCAGCTCCACCTGCGAAAAGTCGGGGTTGAAGGCGGCGTCGAAGGTCAGGTCCTGCAGGATGTGCCACTTCAGGTTGAGACCCGCCGACCAGCCGCCGTCGACCCCCTTGCCGGTCGTCATCTGATTGGCGTCGCGCCGCCGCCCGTAGCCGAGCGCGAACGGCTGCAGCTCCAGGGCGCCCGCGCCCTTCAGCCCCTGCAGTCCGTCCAGACGCCCGAAGAACGCGATCGGCGCGGCGACGTCGCGCGGAACGTAGGCCCAGAGGTCCGTCTCCTCTCGCTGGGCGATCGATCGGTTCATCTGCAGGCCCCAGCTCTGAACGGGCAGCGTGCTGTCGAAGCGCAGCACGCGCAGGGGGATGCGGATCTCCGCCGTCCACCCGCGCGACGTGCGGGACGTTTTGGCCTCCCAGTTCTCGTCCCACTCCCAGGAGTAGGTGGTCTGGTCGATGATCTGCGCGTCGGCCAGTACGCCGGAGATGTTGACGGCGAAGAAGTACGCGCTCTTGCCGTCGTTGCGCGAGTCGATCTGCACGTACGCCCACTCGCTCTCGGAGTCGCGGTCGCGGCGGGTCAGGCGCTCGACGATCGGTGTGTGGATCTGCTCGCAGTCGAAGCCGAAGTAGATCGCCGCCTCGTCGTACAACACGCGCACGCGCGTGCGTTCAGACGGGGGGCCGCCGTCGAAGGGGAACGACTGGGTGAACGAGTCGGCGACGGCGGCTGTTTGCCAGACCGGCTCGTCCAGCCGCCCGTCGATGAGGGGGGCTGTGGCCGCCCGGACCGCCGTCAGATGGGGCGGCCCCGCCCCTTCGGCGGGGGTCAGCGCCAGCAGGGCGGCAAGGAGAAGAGGTCCGGGCAAGAGGGCGCTCTGCCACGATACCGGATCGCGGCGAAGCCTCGCAAATCGGCGGTTTCGTCAGGGAAATTGAAGGCGCTGCGTCGTCGGTCTCAGGGTTTTCCCGCAGCCGCGATCACCCCGTCGCCGCGCCCGCCAGGCGGGCTGCCAGATCCGTGACGTCGGCCGGCCCCACCTCGGGGGTCGCCAGCCGCGGCAGCGGCACGATGGCCAGCTTCAGGCGGTCGCGCAGATCGGCGACGATGTGGTCAGCCGTACGCCGCTGGGCGCGCGCACCGGCCGCCAGCAGCAGGGTCGCCAGCAGGGCGGGATTCCAGGAATGATCTCGGCCCGCCGGGACGCGGTCGAGCAGCGGCTCCAGGGCGGGGGCGGTCGCCGCCTCGGGCGGCATCGCGTTGACCACCAGCGGCCCCAGCGGCAGCCCCAGCTCGCCGCGCGCGATCGACGCCAGCTCCACGGCCTCGCGCGCGGGCAGCTCTTCGGCCAGGGTCACGATCAGAAAGGCGGCCCGGCGCGGATCCCGCAGCAGGGTCTGGATGGCGCCCGCGTCGCGGGCCAGCGGCCCCTTGGGCATGGCCGCCACGATCGCGTCGGGGATGCGCAACATCAGCGCCGCGTGGCCGCTGGCCGGGCCGTCGAGCAGGACCAGGTCGTAGCGGCGCCGCCCGCCCACCTGCTCGGTCGTGTGCCACCAGGCCTTGCCCAGCAGGGCGTACGCGTCGAGCCCGGGGACCGCGTTCAGGAAGGCGCGGGCAGCGCGGTTCTCGAAGAGCGCGCGCGTGACCAGCTCCGACCGCAGCGTCAGAAGTCCGTACTCGTGAATGGCCCCTTCGGGCGTGATGTTGACGGCGTCGATTCCCGGAGCCACCGGCGTGATCGTCGCGCCCACCGGCGGCTTTCCGAAGAGCGCGCCCACCCGATCGGCCGGCGAGCTCGTCGCGATGAGGACGCGCTTGCCGGCGCGGCCGGCGGCGGTGGCCAGGGCCGCCGTCACCGTCGTCCGCCCGACGCCGCCCTTGCCGGAGACCACCACCAGTGTCAGGTCGCTGAGAGCGGTCACGCCGGCCTCGCCGCCCGGGTGGTGATCGCGGCCAGAACGCCCAGCTCGGCGCCCGAAACGACCGTCAGCCCCGGGTCGTAGCTGAGCAGCGGCATCGTCACGCCGATGATGGGCAGCCACCCGCGGCAGACCGCGACGTGCAGCGCCGCGGGGACCAGCAGCGCGGTGCCAAGGCCCGCCGCCAGGGCCCGTCCGCCCACGTCGCCGCGACGGCCGGCGGCGTACGCGGCCCACAGGACCCCGACGCCGATCGCGGCCCAGCAGATCAGCACCGCCCACGCGCCGTTGTGACCCAGCTCCTCACCGACCAGCGCGAAGGCATAGTCGCTGGCCGGCGACGACAGACGGTGGCGCGAGCGCCCGTGGCCCAGACCGGCCGGTCCCGTGCCGGCGGCGGCGTTGGCGTGGGCGAGCGCGAGCACCTCGAATCCTTTGCCACGGGGATCTCTTTCGGGCGAGACGAAACCGCGGATGCGGTTGTCGACGTAAGCCGATCGCAGGGCCCCGCCCGCCAGCAGCGCCAGCAGCAAGGCGGCGACGGGGAACAGCCGGCGCGCCGGAATTCGCCCCGCGGCCGCCACGGTGGCGAACGCGACCACCAGCGTCGTGGCGGCGGCCGAGAAGTCCGGCTCCAGCGCCATGACCAGCACGGCCAGCAGGGCGCCGCCGACGGCGACGGCGCGGCGGCGGATCACGCGCGTGGGGTTGTTGCTCGCCGCGGGCGGAACGGGCCCCGACTCCGCGGCGGCCAGCCACAGCGCGACGGCGCCGGCCAGCAGCGGCGACGGGCTGCCGCTGACGGGGCCCAGGTGCACCCAGCGCCGCGCGCCCGCCGCCAGCACGCCCAGGCGCGGGACGAAGACGGCGGCAGCCGCCAGCAGCGCCACGGCGAAGACCTTCGGGGCAGCCGCCAGCAAGCGGGCCGTCCCCAGCGCGGCTGCCGACGCGCCCAGAGCCAGTCCGACGGCCAGGCCGATGCCCTGGCGCCAGGCGAAGTGCTGGGCCGCGCCCAGCCCCGCCGCGCCGCCGCGCGCGGGCGCCGCCGCGACCAGCACCAGGCCCAGGACGCCCAGGCCCAGCCCCGGGACGACCAGAAGCAGGATCGGGAACGCGCGCCGGCGGGCGATGCCCATGCTCAGAACCCCAGCACCACGCCGGCGCCCGCGTCGAACAGGTCGCCGAGGAACGAGTAGGTCGCCGGCGCGCCCGACGAGACGTCGGTCGTCAGCGTGGGGTGTGTGAAGACGTGGGTGTACGCGACCCGCACGGTGATGCCGACCTGCCCGGTGATGGCGACGTCCAGGCCGGCCGTCCCGCGGGCCAGCGGCTGAACGGCGGTCAGGTTGCCCGGGCGCAGGTTCATCTCCGGCGAGGAAAAATACGCGATCGTGGCCCCGGCGCCGACCTGGACGAACGGGCGCAGCCGCCGCCACCGCCACGCGCCGTCCGCGACGGCGGCGAAGCTCGTCTGCGAAAGAATGCGGTCGCCCCAATACGGCTGGACCTCGCCCGGAATCGGCGTTCCCGAGACCGCCGTCTGGAACCTGTCGTAGCGGAACTCGGCGCCCGCCGACAGCTCCATCCGGTCGGGCAGGGCGAAGAAACGCCGCTCGTAGTCGGCGCCGACGCCGAAGCCGTTGCGCGGTCCCAGGGCGCCCCCCTCGTCTCCCAGCCGGCGCGCGTACCCGGCTCCGAGGGCGAAGCGGTTGTCGAGCTCCGTGAAGGGCGCGGGCGCGGCGGGTGCGACGCTGGGGACAGCAGGCGGCGCCGCAGGGGCAGGGTCCGCCTGCGCCCACCACGAGGCCAGCACCAGCGCCGGGAGCATGCCCGGGAGATTACACGATGGTCGCCAGGTCCTGGCCGGCCTCGACGGGCGCGCCCTCGGCGCACCGGAGCTCGGACAGCGTGCCGGCGCGGGGGGCGCGCAGCTCGTTCTCCATCTTCATGGCTTCCAGCACGATCAGCGTCTGTCCGGCGGCGACCTTGTCGCCCGGCTTGGCCAGCAGCTTGGCGACCCGTCCCGGGATCGGCGAGCGCAGCGTGGCCGGCCCCGTCGCCTCGACGGCCGTCGCGGCGCCCTCCGCGCGCGCGAGCTCGGCGACCTCGGCGGCGACCAGGACCGGATCCGCGCCGGGCCGCCGGATCTCGACGGTCAGCTTGGGCGCGGTCCCGTCCACCTGGGCGACGGTCTGCTCGATACCGTCGCGCAAGACCCAGATGCCGGGGCCGCCCTGCTCGACGGACACATCCAGCTCGGCCCCGTCGACGCGCACGCGCTCGCCGTCCAGATCGACGACGCGCGGCTTGCCGTCGATCTTGACCGTGAACGTCGCCAGGGGTTCAGCCCTCCATGAACGACTTGAGCCGCTTCGAGCGCGACGGGTGGCGCAGCTTGCGCAGCGCCTTGGCCTCGATCTGCCGGATGCGCTCGCGCGTGACCTCGAAGTCCTGGCCCACCTCTTCCAGCGTGTGGTCGGACTTCTCGCCGATGCCGAACCGCATGCGCAGCACCTTC
>CAZPUH010000511.1:0-3326 GCA_964589215.1 uncultured Myxococcales bacterium
AACCTAAAATCTTGAGTTCGCGGGCGCATTGGCGGCTCCGCTTCTCCCTATGGGTGGCCTCTCATTCAGCGACCGCGCCCGGCGCTCGATGTGGCGAATCATGCCCAAGCGCGCCGTGTCAGGCGCCATCGGGTGGGGGGCGGCGCGCGGCCTGCCGCGCGGCCTGCGAAGGGTGATGTTGTCGCGCTTCGCCGCGGTGTACGGGATTGACGTCGAGGAGGCCGAAAAGCCGCTGGAGGACTACGCCGGCTTCGACGACTTCTTCACCCGCCGTCTGAAGCCGGGGGCCCGCCCGATCGCCGCTGACGCCGACGCGGTCGTCTCGCCCGCCGACGGCGTGGTGGTCGAATGCGGTCTGGCGACCGACGGGAAGCTGATTCAGGCCAAGGGAACTCTCTTCTCGCTCAGCGAGCTCCTGGCCGACGAAGACGCGGCCGCTCGCCTGACGGGCGGGGCCTACGTGATCACGTACCTGTCGCCGAAGGATTATCATCGTGTCCATTCGCCGGTCGGGGGCCGGGTCATCGGGTGGCGCCACGTCCCGGGGTCGCTGTTCTCCGTCAGCGCCAAGAGCGTCGCGGGAGAGCCCGGCCTGTTCGTCCGGAACGAGCGGCTCGTGACGCTGATCGAGATGGCCCACGGCGGGCTCTGCGCCGTCGTCATGGTGGCGGCCGTCGGCGTCGGCCACGTGACCGCCTCGTACGATCCGGAGGTCGCCACGCACCACCGGCAGTTCCTGCGCGCCGGCGTGAGCCACAAGCGCTACGACCAGCCGCGGCCCATCGGCCGCGGGGAAGAGCTGGGCATTTTCCACCTCGGCTCGACGACGATCGCCGTCTTCGAACCGGGACACGCCACGCTGAACCCATTCGCCAGCGGCTCCTCGATGAAGATGGGCGCCGGCATCGGGCGTGTCTTGTCGGCTGCGCCGTCCGTCGTGGCGCGAGGTTGATGGCGTGGCCAAAGCGCAAGACGACACGTCGCGCGGGCCCGTCACGGCCCAGACTCCGGGCGCCACGCCGGTTCCCGAGCCGCGCGCGATGGACGAGGACGCCGGCGGCTCAGGCAAGCGCCGGGACGGTCTGCGCCGGTCGCGCCCGGGGATTCCCCGCGAGCGCAGCGGCCCCATCGGCATCGCCAGCGGCGACTTCGCCACGCCGTCGGTGCGCAAGCGGACCACCACGCAGCCGCGCGGGACACCAATCGGTGGGGTGCCGGTCGCCGAGCCACCCCCGCCGATCGTCCTCGGCCCCGCGCTAGACGATCCGTTCGCCGATGGCGCCGGCCATCGCGCCGAGACCGCTTCCCAACCCAACGTCCAGGACGTCCCCGTCGATGCCGGGCCGTTCGGCGTTCCCGACGCGCCCGATGTGCTGGATCCGGCGGTGCTGGCCGGCGATCCGCTAACCCCGCCGCCGCTGGCGGGCGGTCAGCCGCTGGGCGCCACGCCCGTCGACCTGGTCGAGGGGATCTCCGAGCAAGGGTCGCTTCCACCGCCGCTCCCGCTGCCGGTCGAAAGCCCATTCGGTCCGTCGGTCGTGGTCCCCGATCTCGACAGCGAGGCGGCCGTCCTGGCCGCCGAGGCGGCGGCCGTTCGGGCGCTGGACTCCGGTCCGTTGACCCCGCCGCCCGAGGCGAACGTGCCCGGACCGACGCCGCCGCCGGTCGTGCCCGCCGACGAGGAGCGTCCCACGCCGCCACCGATCACGGCGACGGAAGCGGTGCCGCAGCCCGCGCGGCGGACGCCCGCCCCGGCGGTGCCGACGCCACCGCCGGTCGCGCTCACGCCGGCGCCAGCGCTGCCCACGCCCCCGCCGGTCCCGGCCGAGGCTCTGCAGCCAACCGCCGACCCCCCCGAGGTCGAGGTGCTGGCCGACGCGCCCCCGGAGGCTCCCGTCCCGGGGCTCGCCGTCGAGGGCGCGCTGCCCGAGAGCCCGATGGAGAGCGAGGGGATCTCGGCCTCGTCAGACATCGCGCATCCGGTGGCCGAGACGCCCGCGCCCACGATCTCCCTCGATGTGCTGGCTGAAGCCGAGGCCGACCCGACCGACGCGCTCGAGGTCGAAGAGGCGCCCGAGGAGGTCGTCGGAGAGAGCTCGGGACCGATCGAGCTGGCGCCCGCGCCGGACGAGGCGCCGGCGGTCACCACGCGCAGCCCGACGCCGCCGCCCATCCCGGGCGTGCATCTCAAGACCCCCGCCCCGGAGCCCCGCCCGGCGCCCCCACGCGTTCCCGAGGTCCCGGCGCCGCTCATCCCGGCGCTACCCATCCTGCCCGAGGCGCTATCGCCTCGCCCGCGTCGCCCCAAGCGGTCCAAGCCGTGGTTCGAGGAGGTCTTCGACGAGGACTACCTGCGAACCTTGCCGTTCCTCAGGCCCGACCAGACGCTGCGCGAGGTCGAGTTCGTCGCCGCCGCGCTGAAATGCCCGCCCGGCGGAGAACTGCTGGACATCGGTTGCGGGTACGGCCGGCACGCCATCGAGCTGGTCCAGCGCGGATTCAACGTCACGGGCTTGGACCTCTCGCTGCCGCTCCTCATCCGGGCGGCGGACGAGGCGCAGCGGCGCGCGCTCTCGGTCAACTTCGTTCACGCCGACATGCGCGAGATGGCGTTCGAAAAGCAGTTCGACGGCGCTTACTGCATGCTCACGTCGTTCGGCTACTTCGACGAGGACGCCAACCTGCGCGTCGCCGAGCGAATCGCCCGCGCCCTCAAGCCCGGGGCGCGGCTGCTGCTCGACATCGTCAACCGCGACTACATCGTCGGGGACCTGCCGGTCCGGGTGTGGTGGGAGGGGACCGGATGCGTGGTGCTGGAGGAGGTGGACTTCAACTTCCACACCAGCCGCATCAACACCCACCGGTCGATTGTTTTCGAGGACGGGCGCCAGCTGGAGCAAGAGCTCTCCATCCGCGCCTACAGCCTGCACGAGATTGGCCGGCTGTTGCGCCAGGCCGGATTCCGTGTGACCGACGTCTCAGGTCATCTGGCGACGCAGGGCGACTTCTTTGGCAGTGCTTCCCGTAACCTGCTGGTATTAGCCGAAAAGCCCGCCGACGGCGAAACCTGACACGCTGCGCGGGGGCCGCGCCGAAAAACAGTGGCGTCGCCATTGTGCCCGTGTCACCGGTCCCCATGTTCCGGGCATGGCCAGGTTGCAACCAAAGCGACGGCGCAAGCATCGAAGCGTACGAGTCACGCCGCGGCGGGGCCCGGAATATTTTTCGACCCCCGGCCGTATATCCCTGAAGGGTCCAGATGTGTCTGGATCGCGACGCGGCTCGACGGAGACAAGCACGATGGGCGCACGAGGAGCGAAAGTGAA
>CAZPUH010000512.1:0-3789 GCA_964589215.1 uncultured Myxococcales bacterium
ACTGCCGACCGTATATCACCGGACTATCACTTTGGCAGTAGCGCTGCTCGCGCAGAGCGGCGTGCGGCTAGCTTACGGCCAGGGTCAGGAGCTGCCACCGGTCAAGGTCGATTTGCCGCCGCCGCCGAACTTCAACGTGCAGACGGCCCCCGAGAAGTACCCCAGCGGCGAGCTGTCGATTTACGGACTTCGCAAGCACATGAACCAGTACCTGGACAAGGACGTTCAGGTGCGCGCCTACATGCTGCAGGTCTACGAGTGCCCCCCCGAACAGCGGAAGTGCAACGACGATCTGGCCGCGAAGTCGAAGAAGGAAAAGAAGAAAGAGCTGAAGTCCGGCGGGCTGCCGGGAAAGGCGGGCGCGCCGCCCGCCGGCGACGCCAACGCAATGAAGGGCGGGTGCCGCCCCTGCGATCAGCCGCACTTCTTCCTCGGCGACACGCCGACGACGAAGATCGACCACGGCCTGCTGGTCGCCGACTACCCGGTCAAGGACTGGAAGACCAACAAGCCGAAGCCGCTCGAGGTGAAGGCGGGCACGCAGGTGATCGTCACCGGCACCTACTCGATCAACTCGATGGGCGGGTTCGCCGCCTCCGACGGCCTCATCATCCACAAGAAGCTGCAGGACGCCGCCGACGGCAAGGTCATCGCCGAGGGCAACGCCGTGCTGCCGCCCGACGCGCAGACCATCAAGCTCGAGGGCAAGCCCGAAGAGCAGGTGGGCGGCGCCCGCATCGACGCCGAGAAGACCGGCAAGGGCAAGAAGTAGCGCCCTTCCCCGCCGCGGCTCGATCGCTAGCGCTTCGGCGTGGGATCGAGCCGCAGCTCGTCGCACGCATCGCGAGGGAGCCGGAACACGACGGCGTCGTCGGTCCGGCCTACGCAGCCGTCCCACAGATCGACGCGATGCCACTCCGGCGTCGTGTGTGAGCCGGGCGGCTGGATCTGGACGCGCAGCACGACGGGCGCGGGCCCGCTGGGCGCCGTGGCCAGGAAACTCTCGGCGCGCAGATTGCCGAGCCGTCCGACGATCCGCGCCACGGTTGCGCCGTCGACGGGCTCGCCCGGGGTGACGCGGGACCACGTCTCGCCGTCGGCGCTTCGCACATCGAAGCCGCTGCCCCGCCCCGTGCGCTGGAGCTCACGGACGTCGAAGTGCGCGAAGTCGAGCACCTTCCGCGAGCGAAAACGCAGATAGTCCGGGTCCAGCAGTGCAAAGGCGGGGTCCGAATGGCCGACCGTGACCGCGTCCTCCGTGCGCCCGTCGACGATGAGGCGGCGACCGTGGTCGGCGCGCGCAACCACGGTCGTGGAGGCGAGGCGCGCCAGGAATTCCGCGACGGCGTCCTGGTCGACTGCGAACCGCGCGTCCGGCAGGTCGAAGCGCCAGGGTTGCGCGGAACCGTCGCGCGCCAGCGACAACCGGAGGCCGCCGTCCTCGAGCACCAGTTGGCGCACCCGCTGCGGAGGGACCGACAGCAGCCGGAGGTCCGGCGCGTCCGCGGCCTGAAGCGCCCGCCACAGGTCGTTGCGTGCCGCGGGCGGAAGCTCGGTGCCGGTCACCCAGGTCACGTGCCCCGCTTCGTCGCGCAGCTCGATCCAGGATCTATCGTCTGTTGGCGCTCCCCCGCCGGCGGCCTCGGCGCCGTGCAGCTCGGTGAGCCGGCGCAGGACGGCGGCCACGCGATCGGCTCCGAGGCGCGCCCCGGCCGCGTTCCGCCAGCGGTCCGGCCCGACGCGCTGCCAGCGGCGCTCGGGCCCGGAAGGGGCGTCCCGCCAGGCCACGGTGACGACGGTCGCGGGAGACAGCGGAAACAGCCGCGGGTCGCGGAACCCGGTGGCCGGTCGGTCCGCGAGCTCCAGCAGGCGGCGCGGGCCGACCCGCACCGGCTCCCCCGCCCCACCCTGCGCGAACACCCCGCGCCCGCTGGCGTCCGGGTTCCCCAGCCGCAGCTCGATCGGCTGGCGGCCGTCGGTGATGGTCAGCGTGACTCGCGGCGGCGTCAGGCCGGCGGCCGACGCGCTCAGGTCGGCGCCCCGGGTGCTCTCGGCCTGATCGACGGCGCGCAGCAGATCCTCGACGGCGTCTCGATCTGCAAGCCCGCCGCCCGGCTCGCTCGTCCACGCCCCCTGGGCGCGCACGAGCGCGAACGGGGCCTCGCCGCCGCGCGCGACGACGACGCGCTGAACGGCCGCGGGATCGAACGGCGCCGTCAGCCGCACGGCATCAGCCGCGGTGCGGCTGTCGCGCGCGTCGCGGTCGAAGAACAGCAGGTAGGCCGCCAGCAGCGCGGCGATGGCGCCCAGGATGCCCAGCGCGCGCATCAGACGCGCCGCCGCCGCCACACCCAGGCGCCGATCGCCAGCGCGCCCAGCGGCAGCCCCAGCGCGAATAGCCGGAACGCCCAGGCCACCTGGGCGGCCGTCGGCGCCAGCGCGATGCGCGCCGCGTCCTTGGGTCCGATGCCGACACGGGCTTCGCGGCCCGACAGCCAGGCCAGCGACGACAGCACGAAGTCCATGTCGTAGTCGCGCAGGGTCACGCCCGACAGCCGCACGTTCATCACGAGCCTGCCGGTCCCCAGCACGACCACCCGGCGCACGGGCGGCGCCGCGCTCTCGACGGCGACGGCGACGGTCACCGGCCCCTTGCGATCGCGGCCGGCGTCGAACGTCAGGTCGGCGTCCCCGCGGATGGTCGGCAGATCGGTTTCGCCCCAGCCCTCGGGGCTCGTCGACACCAGCGGCGTGACGATCCAACCGGGGGCGGGCGGATCGAGGCGCGCCACCTCGCGCGTGCGCGGCCAGAACGTGAGGCGGCCGCCCAGCCGGTCGGTGATGGGGTGCCGGCCGTAGTTGTCCGCGCCGGCGGCCCAGACGGAGGGCCCCTCGACGTCGCTGGCGTGCGCCGGATCGACGACCAGATCGTCGCCCAGCCGCACGCCGTATCGCGCCGCCCAGTCCTCGAGACCGACGTGCGCGAACCCGGCGCCGCCCGCCGCAAAAACCGGCCCCACCATCGCCAGCACGCCTCCGCCCGCGCCCACGAAGAGGTCCAGGGCCCGCGTCTCGGCCGGCGAGAACGCGCTGGTCGGTTCGGCCAGCACCAGCACGCCGCAACCGGCGCTCCGCGCGTCGGCGACGTGGTCCACAGGCTTCACGTCGTAGCCGTCGCCGCGCAGCGCCTCGGCGAGCGTGGCGTAGCCGCCGTCGGCCGTCGACTCGACGTCGGGCTCGCCGTGCCCCTTGCTGAAGCAGACCGCGGGCGGGTGATCGTCGGTCACGCTCAGGATGGCCGACACGAACGCCGCCTCGCCGCGCCAGCCGCGCAGCGCCGGGCCGGGCTCGCCGTCGGGGCCAACCTCGGGCTCGATCAGATCCGATTCGGTGACGACCTTGGCGCGCGCGCCGGACGTGAACACGATCGCGCCCTGCCCCAGGTCGAAGGCGTTGATGCCGTACTTCTTGGCGGCGGCCTCGGCGCGTTCCGGCGCCCGGTCGGGGTCGACCACCTCGACGAGGAACCGGCCGCCCGCCTGCCGGACGCAGCGCTCGGCCAGCTCGCGCACGAACCCGGCGATGGTGCGCGCCCGTTCGGAGTCGCGCTTTGGATACGCGAAGATCGTCGCCTCCACCGGGCGCGGCAGATCCCGCAGGATGGCCACCGTCTTGTCGGACAGCGCGTACAGCTTCGCGCGCGTCCAGTCGCCGCGCGCGAAGTGGCGCCCGGCGATCACGTTCACCATTACGGCGATCAGCACCGCCAGCACGGCCGAGACGCGCGGC
>CAZPUH010000513.1:0-1117 GCA_964589215.1 uncultured Myxococcales bacterium
CGCGAAGCAATGAACTCGACCGGCCAGCTTCTCGACGACGGAGGCCACCTTGCTCCAGTCCTGCGGCGCGCCGAGGGGGCGCATCGCTCGGGCGGGATCTCCATCGCTGGTTCCGTCACGATGCCCCGAATGGAAAACCACATTCCTCGAGGCGAAAACGGCCATTGCGCTCAAGACAGCCGCAGACACGGCTGCTGCCCGCCATCTGAACGAATGGCGGCGGCCGCGCCCCGCAGTGACGTCATTGAACAGCCGGCTGACCTCGCGCGCATCGGCCGGACGATCCGTCGCCCCTTCGAAGAGACAGCGCTCCGCGAGACCGAGAACCGCTCGTTCGAGCGGCGTTGCGGGTCGAATCGGACCATGCGTGGTGCCATCGAAGCTCGCTGACTTTCGTTCTGGGCGTCGACCGAAGAGGATCTCGTGTACGACGACGCCCAGTGCCCACACGTCCGAGCGCATGGTCGCCGGCTCGCCGGCGAGCACCTCGGGCGCCATGTAGTGAGGCGTCCCGATCATGACGGTGACACCCGGGCCAGCGACGGCGTCCGTGGCCAGGCCGAAGTCCGAGATGACCAGGCGGCCGTCTTCCATGCGCAAGAGGTTGTCGGGCTTGAAGTCGCGGTGAACGACGCCGGTCGCATGAATGGCGGCCAACCCCTCGATCGCGGCGCGCGCGTCGGCCAGGCGGTCTGCGATCGGGCGGTCCAGGGCGGGAACGCGCTTCAGCTCGTCGCGCAGCGAGCCGCCGGTCGCGAGCTCCATCGTCAAGAAGCGATGGCCGTCCGCTTCCCCGATGTCGAAGATGCGGCAGACGTTCGGGTGCTGGATGGGGCGTCCCAGCCGGAGCTCGCGAGAGAACCGCTTGTCCCACTTCGCGTCGCGGGCCAGCTCCGACTTCAACACCTTCAGCGCGACGACGTTTTGCACGGTGCGGTCGAAGACCCGCAGCACCACCCCGCTCCCACCCTTCCCGATCACCTCCTCGACCTGGTA
The DNA here is from genome assembly GCA_964589215.1 of uncultured Myxococcales bacterium. GTDB lineage: Bacteria > Myxococcota_A > Polyangia > Fen-1088 > Fen-1088 > JADGRB01. Next base: position 997 of record CAZPUH010000513.1, read on the forward strand.
GCGCCCGGCCAGCACGGACCCGCGCTCGATCTCCAGCGGCCGCTCGCGGACGAAGGACTCCTCCGCCACCTCGGTGATGCTGTCCTTGTCTCGCTCGGAGTTGCTCATTGGAACGACCGCG
>CAZPUH010000514.1:0-9919 GCA_964589215.1 uncultured Myxococcales bacterium
CGGCGTGAAGCTGTCGTGCATCGCGTTCACGGCGCCGCACGAGGCGTCGGTCGTCACCGTCGCGTACAGCGCCGACGCCGAGACGCCGAACCGCGCCTCCTTGCCCTCCATGTTCCCCAGCGGCTGGCTGATGGGCAGGCCGGCGAACGCGGGGTTCCCCTTGGCCTCGAAGTGGTAGCAGGCCACCACGCCCGCGACGAACAGGAGCGACATCGCGCCCCACACCGCCCAGCCGTGGCGCTGGTCGCGCGCCATGCGCCCGTACGTGAACGTCAGCCCCGAGGGGATCGCGAAGATCATGAACAGCGACAGGAAGTTCGTGAACGGCGTCGGGTTCTCGAAGGGGTGAGCGGCGTTGGCGTTGAAGAAGCCGCCGCCGTTGGTCCCCAGCTGCTTGATCGCCTCCTGCGACGCGACCGGCCCCAGGGCGATGGTCTGCTTGGCCCCCTCCAGCGTCGTCACGTCCGCGTAAGCCGACAGGTTCTGGATGACCCCCTGCGCGGCCAGCACCAGGCCGAACACGATGCTGAGCGGCAGGAACACGTAGACGATGCCGCGGATCAGATCGACGTAGAAGTTGCCCAGCGTCTTGGCGCCGGCGGGGCCCGGCCGTCGGGTGAAGCCGCGCGCCAGCGCGAGCGCCACGCAGATCCCGGCGGCCGCCGAGGTGAAGTTGTGCCAGGCTAGCGCCGCCATCTGCGACAGGTAGCTCATGGTCGACTCGCCCGAGTACCCCTGCCAGTTGGTGTTCGTGGTGAAGCTGGCCGCCGTGTTGAAGGCCGACGTCGGTTCGACGGCGCCGAGGTGCTGCGGGTTGAACGGCAGCGCCTGCTGCACGCGCTGGAGCAGGTAGGTGATCAGCACGCCGGCTGCGCTGAACGCGAGCAGCGCGAACGTGTACTCGATCCACGTCTGCTCGCGCGCCGGGTCGACGCCGGACAGCCGGTAGAGCCAGCGCTCGAACCGCCCCAGCACCCTGGGCAGCGGCGCGCGCCCCTCCTCGAACACCCGGTACATGAAGACGCCCAGGGGCTTGGTCACGGCGACGATCGCCGCGAAGAACACCAGGATCTGGATCCAACCGACGGTGGTCATGGCAGCCTCAGAACTTCTCGGGTCGAATGAGCGCGTACACGAGGTAGCCGGTCAGCAGGACCGCCATCAGGGCGCCGATGCCGTAGTCGAGTGTCATCGCGATCTCCTAGAGTCGGTCGAGCGCGCGGGTGTACGCCCACGCGACGGCAAAAAACCCAACGGTGGCCAAGACGAGAACGACGTCTTTCATGGTGCCGGGGTGAATGAGCAACAGACATGCCACTCCGCCGTGCGCCGCCGTTCGCCCCCCCGACGTCCCCAATCGCGCAAAACGCAGGGACGGGCTCGCCCCAACATTGCAACCCCCGTCCCCGTCCCCGTCCTCGTCCTCGTTCCCGCCTCTTCTCACGCTCCCGCACTCCGGCACACTCCTTGCTCCCCCGATTCGGGCGCATCGTGCCAAATGACACGCCACCAGCCGCAGTTCCTGCGCGCTCCCGCGCCGACGACTTCCTCGAGCTCGTCGAGCGCGGCAAACGTGGCCGCCTGAAGCTGTACATCGGGTTCGCGGCCGGCGTCGGCAAGACCTATCGCATGCTCGAGGAAGCACACGCCCTGCGCCGGCGCGGCGTGGACATCGTGGTGGGTTTCGTCGAGACCCACGGCCGGACCGAGACCCAGGCGCTGGTGGCCGGGCTGGAGGTCATCCCGCGCCGCAAAATCGAGTACCGGGGCGTGGAGATCGAGGAGATGAGCCTCAACAACATCCTCAAGCGCAATCCCGAGATCGTGATCGTCGACGAGCTGGCGCACACCAACGTCCCCGGCAGCCACAACCGCAAGCGCTACCAGGACGTCCTCGAGCTGCTGGACGCCGGCATCAACGTGATCGGCGCCTTCAACGTGCAGCACCTCGAGAGCCTCAAGGACATCGTCGAGCGCGTCACGGGCGTCGCCATCCGCGAGACGGTCCCCGACAGCTTCATCAAGCAGGCCGACCAGGTCGTCAACCTCGATCTGTCCGTCGAAGATCTGCAAGAACGGCTACGGGCCGGCAAAATTTACGGGGCCGACAAGATCGGCTGGGCGCTGGAGCACTTCTTCCAGGATGCGAACCTGGGGCACCTCCGCGAGCTGGCCCTGCGCGAGGTCGCCGAGAGCATCGAGCGCACCAGCGCGCGCCGCCCCGTGTCCGGCACACCGGCGGCGGGCCACGAACGCGTCGGGCACAGCACGCGCGTGATGGTCTGCCTGTCGTCGGCCTCGCCCCGGGCGGCGACGCTGGTGCGCAAGGGCTCGCGTCTGGCGGGGCGGCTCAGCACCGACTGGTTCGTGGTGTTCGTCGAGACGCCGCAGGAGGCCCCGGACCGCATCGACGCGGAGATTCAGCGCCACCTGCTGGCGAACATCGATCTCGCGCGCGAGCTGGGCGCCGAGGTGGTGCGCCTGCGCGCCCGCCGCCCCGTCGAGTCGGTCGTCGACGCCATCCTGGAATTTGCGCGCTCGCACGGCGTCGGCCACATCGTGGTCGGGCGTTCGCACCGGCCGACCTGGCGCCAGCTGCTGCGCCCGCCCATTCCGGTCCGCCTCGTTCAAGAATCGAGCGGGCTGGACGTTCATGTCGTGTCGACCGACGAGGAGACCGGCGCATGACCCTGCGCGCGAAGCTGATCCTGGCGCAGTCGCCCCTGGCGCTGGCGTTGCTGCTGCTGGGCGTGCTCTCGGGCGGCGTGACCCGCCGGCTGGGCGCCCAGGCACGCCTGATCCTGGCCGACAATTACCGCAGCGTGCTGGCGGCCGAGCGCATGAAGGGGGCGCTGGAGCGGCTCAACGCCGACGCGCTCATCGTGCTGGCCGGCCACGGCAACAGCGCGCAGGCCGACATCGCCGCAAACGGCGCGACGTTCGACCGGGAGCTGCGCGCGCAGGAGGGGAACATCACGGAGCCCGGCGAGGGGGCCGCGACCCGCGAGCTGCGCGCCTCCTGGACCGCCTACGGCGCCGGCCTCCAGGCGTATCTCGCGCTCGACGCGGCGCAGGCGCGCGATCGCTTTTACTTCGACCAGCTGCAGCCCCAGTTCCGCCGGGCCGAGGAGCTGGCGGAGCAGATCCTGGTCATCAACCAGGATGCCATGGTCCACAAGGTCGATCGCGCCGACAAGCGCGCCGCGCGGTTCGAGCAGCTGGTGATCCTGGCGATTGTCCTGGCGCTCGGCTGCGGGCTGCTGGCGTCGACGTGGCTGATCGCCCGGACGATGCGCCCCCTCGGCGTCGTGGCCGCCGCCGTACGCCGGTTCGGCGACAACGACTTCAAGGCGCGCGCCCAGGTGCGTGGCACCGGCGAGGTCGGGGCGCTGGCCGCCGACTTCAACAAGATGGCGGACCACCTGGAACGGTACCGGCAAAGCTCGCTGGGCGAGCTCCTGCAGGCCGAGCAGGCGGCCCAGTCGGCGATCGACAGCCTCCCCGACCCCATCTTGCTGCTGGACGCCGACGGCGGGGTGCACGGCGCCAACGTGGCCGCCACGCGCCTTCTGGGGATCGACCCCGACGTCACGCCGGCCGCCGTCTACGCGGGCGCCGACCCGGCGGTGCGCGCCGTGATCGACCGACTGCGCGCCCACGTCCTCAGCGGGCGCGGCCCCTACGTCCCCAAGGGCTTCGAGGAGGCGGTGCGGCTGGCGGGGACCCCCGACGGGGAGAAGATCCTGCTGCCGCGCGCGACGCCCATCTACGGCGAAAGCGGCACCGTCACCGGGGCGACCATCGTGCTGCAGGACGCGACCCGCCTCTTCCGCTTCGACGAGCTGAAGAACAACCTGGTCGCCACCGTCGCCCACGAGCTGCGGACCCCGCTGACGTCCTTGCGCATGGCGCTGCACCTGTGCACGGACGGCGCCGTGGGGCCGCTGACCGACAAGCAGGGCGACTTGATCTTCGCGGCGCGCGACGATTGCGAGCGCCTGCAGGTCATCGTCGACGAGCTGCTGAACCTCTCGCGCATCGAGTCTGGCCAGATCCAGCTCCGGCGCCGCCGCCTGAGCCCGGACACGCTGGTCAGTCCGGCGCTGGACGCGCACAAGAGCGCGGCCAGCCAGGCGGGCGTCGAGCTGTCGGCCGAGCTCGCGCCCGGGCTGCCCGACGTCTTCGTCGATCCCGACCGGCTGCAGCTGGTGTTTTCGAACCTGCTGAACAACGCGCTGCGGGTCGCGCCGCGCGACAGCCGCATCACGATCCGCGCGCGGGTCGACGCCGCGCCGCCGGCGCGCGAGCACGCGATCGCGGCCCCCACGGAGCTGCGCTTCGAGGTCTCCGACGAAGGTCCGGGCATTCCCCAGGAGCACCAGGCCGGCCTGTTCGAGAAGTTCTTCCGCGTCCCCGGCAGCCCCGAGGGCGGGTCGGGCCTGGGTCTCTTCATCGCGCGCGGCCTGGTGCAGGCCCACGGAGGGCGCATCGGCGTCGAGACCGGTGCCGGGCGCGGCACCACGTTCTGGTTCACCGTCCCCGTCACCCCGATGTCCTGACCGTCAGCGCCGGGCGAAGTGGCGCCACAGCAGCAGGAACAGCAGGATCTGGGCGCCGAGCGGGGTGAGCGCCACGGCCGCCACGTAACGCAGCAGGCGCGCCCGACGGCGCCCGGGGGTCACCGGCTGGAGCCGGTTCGCCAGCCCCGTCACGACGACCGCCTCCGGCCGCTCGAGGTCGCGCCGCATGTCCGTGACGCTGGCGTACCGCTCCGCCGGCTCGCGCCGCAGGGCACGCAGCGCGATCTCCTCCACCGCCCGGGACACCCGGGGCTCGAGGGCCCGCGGGGCCGGCGGATCCCCCAGCAAGCGCGCGCTGGCGACCACGAACGGGTCGTCGCCGGGGAAGGGTGGACGGCCGGTCAGCAGCTCGTACAGCACGACGCCGATCGCGTACACGTCCACGCTCTTGCGGCCGCGTTTTCGCTGAATTTGCTCGGGCGCCACGTAGTCGGACGAGGCGATCGGCGGCGTGCGCCCCGGCCAGGCGAAGCGCCCCGCGGCCGCCTCGTGGGCCAGCCCGAAGTCGATCAGCTTGATGGTGCCGTTCGGCGTCAGGATCACGTTGCCGGGTTTGACGTCGTAGTGGACGAAGCCGCGCGCGTGCATGTGCTCGACCGCCTCGCACAACCGGCGAGCGATCTCGACGGCCTGCTCCTCGGCGAACGCGCCCCGGGTCTGCAGCAGGGCCGCCAGGGTCGTTCCCTCGACGTGCTCGGTGACCAGGTACGACGAGCGCGGTCCGCTTTTGCCGGCCGCGACGAATCGAACGATCGAGGGGTGCTCCAGCGCGGCCAGGATCTCGGCCTCGCGCTGGAACATCGACCAGGCACCCACTCCGCTGGAAAAGACGGGCAGCGGCACCTTGACCGCGACGGTTCGGTTCCCGTCGGTGAGGTCCTCGCCGCGGTAGACGGTGGACATGCCCCCCCGCCCGATCTCTTCGAGCAGCCGAAACCGGTGGTCGACCACGGGCCGGGCGACTGCATGTCGGGTGCCACTGCACGGGGTGCGCGCGCCGGCCCGGATGAACCCCCGATTCGTGCGCTTTGCGACGGGATGCGCGGGCCGGCTCGGGAGATTTTCAAGGCCCGCCGTCCCGCCATGTTGCAGGCTCCGGATCTCCGCGCTTAAATGCCGAGGTCCGTGTTGTACCCGCTTCTCAACCTGTTTCAGCTGCTGTTCCTGGCCGGCTGGTCGGCGTTGTGGATCACCGCCGCGCTGGTGGTGGCGGTCCTGACCCGCAACCAGGAGGTGGCGCTGCGGATGGCGCGACGCCTCTGGGCGCCGGGGTTGCGGTGGGCGTCCGGCTCCCGCGTCATTCTCGAGCCCCTGCCCGACCTCGACTGGTCGCGCCCGCACGTGTTCGTGATGAACCACCAGTCGTCGCTGGACATCGTGGTGGCCTTCATGGTGCTGCCCGTGAACCTCCGCTTCGTGGCCAAGCACGTCCTCAAGTACGTCCCCTTCCTGGGCTGGTACATGTGGGCGACGGGGATGATCTTCGTGCACCGCGGCCGCCGCGGCGCCGCCCTGGGCAGCCTGGTCGAGGCCGCCGCGCGCGTGCGCGACGGCGCGAACGTGCTGGTGTTTCCCGAGGGAACGCGTTCGCGCGACGGCAAGGTCCACACCTTCAAGAAGGGGGCGTTCGTGCTGGCCAGCCAGGCCGGCGTGCCCATCGTCCCGATCGCCATCGAAGGCTCCGGCCGCTGCTTCCCGCCGGAGGGATTCCGGATCCGGCCCGGGGTCATGCGCGTGAAGGTGGGCGCCCCCATCCCGACCCGCGGCCCCGACGCCGACGACATCGACGACCTGGCCCGGCGCACGCGCGAGGCCATCGTGGGCATGACCGAGGCGCTGCGTGCTCAGGGCGCGCCCGCAGGCGGCGGACCGGAAGATCCGCTGGACGCGCTGGCGACGCCCGGCTCCGTCGGCCGGCGCGCCGCTTCCTGACCGTTCCGGCCTGCGGAGGACTATCTTGAAGTCCACCTGGTGGGGCTCGTGTCCACGCAACTGACCCTGTTCGGAATCCCGATCGCGTTTCTGTTCTTCGCCCTCACCCTGGTGGGCGTCGCGCTGTTCGCGCGCCGCTCGCTGGAGATCGCGGCGGCCGGGCTGGCCGCCATCGCGCTGGTCCGGCTGGCCGGCGGCGGCTTCGACTGGCTGGCGCTGGTCGAGGACCAATGGTCCAAGCTCGTGAACCTGTTCGGGCTGCTGGTCGGGTTCGCGCTGGTCGCCGACCACTTCGAACGTTCGCACCTTCCCGAGCGGCTGCCGCGGCTGCTTCCCGGCGGCGCGCTGGGTTGCTTCGTGTTGCTGGCGCTGGTCTGGGTGCTGTCAGGCGTGCTGGACAACATCGCCGCGGCCCTGATCGGGGTCGTGGCCGCCTCGCGCATGTACAGCCGCCTGCACGCCGGATACGTGGCGGGGATCGTCGCGGCGGCGAACGGCGGCGGCGCCGGCAGCGTCATCGGCGACACGACCACCACGATGATGTGGCTGGAGGGGATCCGACCGGCGACGGTGTTGCCGGCCTACCTGGGCGCGTTCGTGGCGCTGCTGGTCCTCGGGATCGTGGCGGCCCGCCAGCAGGCCCGCTGGTCGCCCCTCGCGCCGACCGCCGCGAATCCGGCGCCCGTCGACCGCGTCCGGGTGGCGATCGTCTCGGGCAGCATCGCCGCGCTGGCGTGCACGAACCTGATCGCCAGCGCCGTGTTCGGCCCGCGCGCCGAGGCGCTGCCCGCGCTGGCGATCGCCGTCTGGCTGGTGCTGGCCGTGGGGGGCCGCCTGCGCCCGTTCGCCTGGCCCGTCGCCGGTCGCGCCGCCCGGGCCGCGCTGTTCCTGCTGGTCCTGGTGCTCTCGGCGTCGCTGCTGCCCGTCGACCGCCTGCCGCGGCCGACGGTCTGGACGACCGTCCTGCTGGGGTTCGTGTCCGCCGTCCTCGACAACATCCCGCTGACCAAGCTGGCCCTGGTGCAGGGGGGGTACGACTGGAGCTTGCTGGCCTACTCCGTCGGGTTTGGCGGCTCGATGATCTGGTTCGGGTCGTCGGCCGGGGTCGCGGTCTCCGAGGCCGTGCCCGACGTCCGCTCGGTCGCCGTCTGGGTGCGGCACGGCTGGCACATCCCGCTCGCCTTCCTGGCAGGCCACGCCGCGATGCTGCTGGCCCGCGGGTGGCATCCGTCCTGAATCAGCCGGACGCGTCGAAGACGACCTGATCGTGCAGGTGGAGGCGCTCGAAGAATGGACCCGCGCCCTCACCCAACCCCGCCGCCCGCGCGATCTCCCCCGCGGCGCGCGTGCCGTCGATGCGCTCGTAAACGGCCCTCTCCCGCGCATCGACGGCCAGGTAAATGTCCGGGCAGGGATGCGTCCGGTTGATCAACACCGCCGCCGCGCCGGGGGGCAGCCGCTCCTCCACGACCACGGTGTCGGGCACGCGAATGGGAACGTAGCGCTGCCAGCGCTCGTCGGTGAAGTCCAGCCGGTGCGCCGCCGCCGTGGCCGCGTCCGCATGGGCGATGACGCTGTGGCGAAGCATCGTGCCGCGCAGCAGCTCGACGGCGGCCGCCTGCTCGCCCGCGGGCAGCTGCGCGATGCGCGCCGCGTGCCGCGTGAACGCCATCAACCCGCACCCGGGGCTGTACGGCGCCTGCTTGAGCCAGCGGCCGAACACGACGTCGCCGCGCACCAGGAAGGTGAACAGCTCCGGCACCGTGTACGCGCGCTCCTGTGGATGCAGCAGCGCATCGGCCAGCGCGGCCTCGTCGCGCAGGTCCGGGGTCGTGCGCAGCAGCACCTCCAGCGGATGTCCGGGCGGCAGCGCCCGCAGCGTGAGCAGCAGGTCGCGGAGCTCGTCGTCGGTCGCACCGCTGCCGATCCCCAGGCGCTTGCAGAGCTCCTGCAGCATGGTGATGCCGATACGGCCATAGGGCGCGTAGACCATCAGGTGCATGGCGCCGCCCGGCGCCAGCACGGCGCGCAGGGCGCGCAGGCCCACGTCGGGGTCGGGAAGGTGATGCAGCACGCCGGTGCAGACGATCTGATCGAACGACGCGCCCAGCGCCGCCACCTCCGCGATCGGCAGCTGCCGGACCGTGAGGTTGTCCAGGCCGTACGCGCGCTTCAGATCCTCCGTGCAGCGCACGCCGGTGGCGCTGAAGTCGATGCCGGTGACGCGCGCGCGCGGCCAGCGCAGGGCGACCTTCGCCGCCTGCGAGGTGCCGCAGCCCGCCACCAGGATCGACGGGTCGTCCCGGAAGGGGCGCCCCGGCCACATCAGGTGATGCTCGGCGCGGCGCCTCTGGCCGTCGTGCCAGAGACGCCGGTACCGATCGAGGCTGTCCGTCGACAGCGGCGGCGGGTACGGGCGTCGCTCGTAGAACGCCTGCACCGCCGCCGACACGACCTCGGCGTCTGCGCTACTGGTGATGGGCCTGTACCTGCCGCATGACCGCGTCCAGGTTGAACGCCGCCGGCTTCTGGCGCGGCGGGAACTTCACGAAGTCGTCGATCTGCTGGGCGACCAACGCCTGCATGTCGTACAGCAGGAACGCGTGATACATCATCCAGTCGTAGTAGGTGTTCGAGTTGTGCTGCGCGCGCTCGAACGGGTCGCGGCGCAGGTTGAAGATGAGAGGCACCCGCAGCTTGTTGAGGGGCTCCATCCAGACCCGCATCCGCTCGGCCTGCTGCTCGCCCAGGACGAACTTCCAGTCCTTGTGGCGGACGGCCATGACCTCCCCGTCGTCGCTCATGTAGAAGAAGGCGTTGCGCGGGCTCTCCTTCTCCTGGCCCGTCAGGTAGGGGACCATGTCGTAGCCGTCGATGTGCACCTTGAAGGTCTTGTTGCCGACCTTGTGCCCGTTCAGCAGCTTCTGCTTGATGTCCGGCTCACCCGCCGCGGCCAGCAGCGTCGGCAGCATGTCCTGGTGCGAGACGATGCCGTTCAGCACGCTGCCGGGCTTGATCTTCCCCGGCCAGCGGATGAACGCCGGCACGCGCCAGCCGCCCTCCCAGTTCGTGTCCTTCTGGCTGCGGAACGGCGTGTTGGCGCCGTCCGGCCAGGTGTCGTTCTCGGGACCGTTGTCGGTCGAGTACATCACGATCGTGTTGTCGGCGATCCCCAGCTCGTCCAGCTTGTCGAGGATCTGGCCGATCTGCTCGTCGTGAACGACCATGCGGTCGCTGTAGTCGTCCTGTCCGCTCTTGCCGCGATTCTTCTCGGCCAGGTGGGTCCGGAAGTGCATCGCGGTCGAGTTGTACCAGAGGAAGAACGGCTGGTCGGCCTTGGCCTGCTTCTCCATCCAGTCGATCGCGCGCGTCGTGATCTCCTCGTCGATCGTCTCCATCCGCTTCAT
>CAZPUH010000515.1:0-3338 GCA_964589215.1 uncultured Myxococcales bacterium
GCGCCTGGTGCCGCTGGGGCAGACGGCGGGCCAGCGCATCCTGGCGGCCGCCGGCGCCGCGATCCCGGCGCTGGCGGCGCGCGCGCTGACGCTGATGGACGACGAGCTGGGCGCGGCGGCGCCGGGGCAGGCGCGGGCCAGCGCCGCGCACGAGACCTTGTATTATCGGCGGATCCGTTCGTGATGGAGGACTGAGCGATGAGCAGGATTCAACCGTTGCGCGTGGGCGTCGCGGGGCCGGTGGGGTCCGGCAAGACCGCGCTGGTCGACGCGCTTTGCAAGAAGCTGCGCGAGCGCTACCAGATCGCCGTCGTCACCAACGACATCTACACCAAGGAGGACGCGCAGTTCCTGGTGCGCAGCGGCGCCCTGGCCGAAGAGCGCATCATGGGCGTCGAGACGGGCGGCTGCCCGCACACCGCGATCCGCGAGGACGCGTCCATCAACCTGGACGCGGTGGACGTGATGTCCGAGCGCTTCCCGGACCTGGACCTGGTGATCATCGAGAGCGGCGGCGACAACCTGGCCGCGACGTTCAGCCCCGAGCTGGCGGACCTGACCCTCTACGTCATCGACGTGGCCGGCGGCGACAAGATCCCGCGCAAGGGCGGCCCCGGCATCACCCGCTCTGACCTGCTGGTCATCAACAAGACCGACCTGGCCCCGCACGTCGGCGCCTCGCTGGAGGTGATGGACCGCGACGCCAAGAAGATGCGCGGCGAGCGCCCCTTCCTCTTCACGTCGATCCGCAAGGGTGAGGGCGTCGACGCCGTCGCCGACTTCGTGATCCGCCAGGGCGTCCTGGACGCGTAGCCGGCGATCAGTCTGCGGCGAGTCCGGTCAGGACCTCGGCACTCGGCCAGGACGAGGGCGGCGCGCGCACCGGCCGGGCTCATAGCAACACCCCGTCGCCGTCCCGCGAGGACGACGGGGTGCGGCGACTCGGGCGCCTTCATGCTCGGGGGTGTAGCACCAGGCCGCCGGTGGCAGCCGTCGCGCGGCGCGCCGGCTATTCGTGGGCGAGGTTCCAGATCTCGCTGGCGGTCAGCACGCGGTCGTAGACCCGGACCTGGTCGACGGCGCCGACCCACGACTCGACGTCGTTGTACCGGGTCCCGATCGACATCTGCCCGGACAGGTTGACCGTCGTGGCCGCCGAGTAGACCTGCGCCCCGTCGAAGTACACGGTCACCTGGCCGCCGCCCACGGAGGCGGCGACGTGGTGGAAGCCGGTGCCGAATCCGACGCCCGTGGCCTGCCAGCCCAGCGACGGCGTGTAGACGCCCAGGTTGTTGCCGTGGTTCGCGTCGGCCAGCTCGAACCCGTCGGTGTTCCACCCCAGGATGCGCGGGTAGGCGCTGCCGGCGCCGTCACGCCGCACCCACAGGGAGACGGTGACGGCGTTCGTGACGGGCACGCTGCCGGTCGTCCGCAGGGCGCCGAGCAGCGCGCTGCCCGTGTGTCCCGGCGTCGTCCACGACCCCTGGACGACCGTCGCGTTGTTTCCGTTTCCCGACGTGTCGTTGACAGCCGTCCCTGAGCCCTCGTTGAGCGGGTAGACGATGATCGCTCCCGTCGGCACCGGCGCCTCGCGGACCCAGACCGAGAGGTTCGGGATGAGCGCGTGCCCCGTCGTGACGCCCGCGTCGTAGCAGCGCTGGGTGGTCGACCCCGTCGCGTAGCAGTTGGGCGTCGCGCTGTAGTCGGTGAAGTAGCGATCCTGATTGTTCGCGCCGCCGATCGACGAGGGCGACCAGTCGTTCGAGTCGATGGTCGGCCGTCCGCCCGGCGTCGTGACCGCCACGTACGTGCAGTTGGTCGTCGACTCGCAGGCCAGCGTGGTGCCGGTCAGGACCAGCCCCTCGCCGCGCGCGGTGTCGTCCCAGGTCGCGCTCGATTCGATGAAGAGCTTCTTCGTCGACAGGTCGCCCTGGAATCGGTATTCGCGGTAGGTGGCCAGCGCGGCCAGGCTGTTGACGTTGGCGTCGGCCAGCTTCGCCATGGACGCCGTGTCCGGGACCGCGATGTTGCCGAGGGCTGCGGCGTTCGGCGTGTACGCGGCGTCGTGAATCTGCAGGATCTTCATCCAGCCGCCGCCGTCGTTCGTCATGTCGCAGTAGGCGAGGAACGCGTCGGTCGACGAGCCGCCATTCGGATCCAGCAGGTAGACGCCGCTGGCCGCCGAGGGGTTGGCGGTGTGGATGGCGAGGCAGCTGGCGCCGGGGACGACGCACGCGCCGCCGTTCAGGGCGTACCCCGACGAGCAGGTGGTGCAGGCCCCCGGCCCCGTGCAGGCGTCGCAGTGGTCGTCGCACGCAGCGCAGGTCGTGTCGCTGCTGCCGCCGCAGGCGGAGGCCACGTACTTGCCCACCGGGCAGTTCGAGCACGTGCCGCATGACGTGTCCGCCGTGGCGGTGCACGCCGAGGCCTGGTACTGGCCGGCGCCGCAGGTCGAGCAGGCAGCGCACGCGGTGTCGCTGGTCGGGCCGCAAGCGGCCGTCTGGTACTGGCCGGCGCCGCAGGTCGAGCAGGCAGCGCAGGTGGTGTCGCTAGTCGGGCCGCAGGCGGCCGTCTGGTACTGGCCGGCGCCGCAGGTCGAGCAGGTGGCGCAGGTGCGGTTGCTGGTCGGCGTGCAGGCGGCGGTCTGGTACTGACCCGCGCCACACGTCGCGCACGCCGAGCAGATCCGGTCGCTGCTACCGCCGCAGGCGCCGGTCTCGTAGGTGCCCGCCGCGCAGGTCGAGCAGGTGGCGCAGGTCGTGTCGTTGGTCGGGCCGCAAGCGGCCGTCAGATACTGACCGGCGCCGCAGGTCGAACAGGCGACGCAGACGGTGTCCGCCGTCGCGGAGCAGGCCGCCATCTGGAATTCGCCGGCGCCGCAGGTCGAGCAGGCGACGCAGACACCGTTGTTCAGGTAGTGCCCGGCGGCGCAGGTGGTGCAGGCCCCGATGCCGGTGCAGGCCGCGCAGTCGACGTCGCAGCCGGCGCAGACGGTGTCGCTGGTCGGACCGCAGGCGGCGGTCTGGTACTGGCCAGCGCCGCAGGCCGTACAGGTGCTGCAAACGGTGTCGTGGGTGGCCGTGCAAGCGGCCGTCTGAAACTGGCCGCTTCCGCAGGTCGAGCAGGCGGCACAGGTCGCGCCGTCGCCGAAGTAGCCGGCGTTGCAGGCGCAGGTGTAGCTGGTGGCCGTGTTCGTGCACGCGGCGTGCGGGTCGCATGGATTGGCCGCGCAATGATCGACCGCGGCCCCGCCCATCCCGCCCGCCCCGGCGGCACCGCCGCTGCCCGGCGCGCCGGCCATCGCGCCGCCGGCGCCTCCCAGTGACCCGGCCTGGCCG
>CAZPUH010000516.1:0-6215 GCA_964589215.1 uncultured Myxococcales bacterium
TGGCCGGCCGATTGCCGGGCGGCGCCGCGCCGCCGGCCGCGCGGTCGCGCGCGGCGCCTGCGCGGAAGCGGCGGTAGCGGCGGCGGCGCGCAGATCGGCGACCAGCCCCGCCAGCGCCGCCTCCCGTTCGGCCGGTTTCCCGCGCAGGATCGACGCCGGGTGGACGGTCGCCACGATGGACGTGCCGTGAGGGCCGGGCACCGGCTTGCCGCGGCTCTGCGTCACGCGGAAGGCGCTGCCCAGCAGCGACTGCGCCGCGGTCGCGCCCAGACAGACGACCACGCGCGGCGCGACGGACTCGATCTCGGCCAGCAGCCAGGGCTGGCAGGCGCGCACCTCCGTCGTGTTGGGCTTCTGGTGGATGCGCCGCTTGCCGCGCTCGTCGCTGGCGACCCACTTGAAGTGCTTGACGGCGTTGGTCACGTAGGCCGCCGCGCGGTCGATCCCCGCGCGTTCCAGCGCCGTCTGCAGCAGGTGTCCCGCCGGTCCGACGAACGGGTGCCCCTGGCGATCCTCCTGGTCGCCCGGCTGCTCGCCGACCAGCAGGATCGGCGCGTGCGCCGGCCCTTCGCCGAAAACCGTCTGCGTCGCGCGCGCCCACAGGTCACAGCTCCGGCACTCTCGGGCTTCTGCGCGCAAGACGTTGAGGGATCGCCCGGCCATGCCCAAATGAACCTAAGCTTCGAAAGACGAACATGAAGGCAAGCGACGACGCGGACGTGGTGGTGGTCGGCGCGGGGGTGTCCGGGCTCGAGGCGGCGCGCCGCCTGGTGCAAGCCGGGCTGTCCGTCATCGTGCTCGAGGCCCGGCCCCGCATCGGCGGGCGCATCGACACGCATCGGCCCGACGGCTGGCCGGGCCCCATCGAGGGCGGCGCCGAGTTCGTGCACGGCCGCCCGCGCGGGCTGGTGGCGGCCCTCGAGGCGGCGGACGTTCGTCTGGTCGAGCTGTCGGCGCGGCACATGCTCGCGAGGCGCGGGCGAGTCCTCCCCGTCGGCGCGGCCTGGCACCGCGCGATGGCGTTCATGGACCGCCTTCCCGACGAGGACGCGGCCTTCGCCGACGTCATGCGCCGGCCGGCGATGGCCCGCGCGCTGGACCGGGACGCGCGCGCGTTCCTGCAAAGCTTCGTCGAGGGGTTCAACGCCGCCGACGCGCGGCGCATCTCGGTGCGGGGCCTGAACAAGCAGACGGAGGCCTCCGAGGAAGAGCAGGGCGATCGCCTGTTCCGGACGCGCGACGGCTACGACGCGCTGCCGGCGTTCCTGGCTCGCCCGCTGCTGCGGACGCCCGGCGCGCTGCGGCTGGCGACGGTGGTCACGCGCGTCGCCTGGGGAGGCGGCGGTGTCGTCGTCGACGCGCGCGGCCTGTGGGGCGGCCCCCTGCCGTCGGTGCGCGCCCGCGCCGCGCTGATCACCGTCTCGCTGGGGGTGCTGCAGGCGCGCCCGCCCGCGCCGGGCGCGATCCGGTTCCAGCCGGCCCTGCCCGCGGCCAAGCGGCGCGCCATCGCCGGGTTGGCCATCGGCAACGTGCTGAAGGTCGTCGCTCGCTTCCGCGCGCCGTTCGGGCAGGGGGCCTTCCGCAAGATTCCGCCGGCCACCACGTTCGTGCACGTGCCGGGCGCGCCCGTGCCGACCTGGTGGGTGGCTGCGCCGCGCCCGTCGACGTGCCTGGTCGGATGGGCGGCCGGCCCGGCGGCCGACCGGCTGCACGGCCGGGCGCCGGACGCGACGATCGACGTCGCGCTGCGCAGCCTGGCCGGTGGCCTGGGTCTGCCGGCGCGCACGGTCGCCGCCGCGCTGGAGGACTTCCGCCTGTTCGACTGGGCGAACGATCCGTTCGCGCGCGGCGCCTACAGCTGGGTTCCCGTGGGCGCGTTGGACGCTCCCGCCGCGCTGGCGATGCCCGTCGCCGACTGCCTGCACTTCGCCGGAGAAGCCACCGACGTCGGCGGCGATCCGGGGACCGTGCACGGCGCCCTGGCGACGGGGGCGCGCGCGGCGCACGACATCCGCCGCTGCCTGATGGGCCGACGGTAGGTTTTCGGGCGTCTTGGAACTGGCCGCGCCGGCCTCATGTTCCGAGTACGGGCGCAGCAGGAGGGTGTCATGAACAGTCTTTCCAAGCAGAACCGTACGAACGTCATCGACGTGCTGACCGAGCGGCTGACCTTCGAAAGAACCGGCGTCCGGCTCTACGACCGAATCCTGGAGCGCATCCGGGCGACGGGCGATCCGGAGGTGGTGCGGCTCCACGCGCCGATGACGGCCTTCCGTGATCAGGAGAAAGAGCACGAGGAGTGGCTGGAGGCGAAGATTCGCGAGATGGGCGGCAGCGCTCACGCGATGACGTCCAAGGCCAACCTGGTCAAGACCGAGTCGCGCGGCCTCGAGGAGGTGATCTTCGACGAGCGCGCCACGCTGCCCCAGATGCTGCACGCGCTGCTGGCGGCGGAGCTGGTCGACAACGCGGGCTGGGACCTGCTGGTCGCGCTGGCTGACGAGGCCAATGACCACGAGCTGAAGAAACAGTTCAAGCGGCGGCTGCACGAAGAGGAAGACCATTTGGCGCTGCTGCAGCGGGCCGTGGCGCGTTTCGCCAAGCGCGAAGTGCTGTCCGCCGACCCGTCGCTGTCGACGTAGCGCATAGCGGTCCGGAAATACAGCCGCTCTCGCGGCGGGCTGGACTAATCTCGGGCTTTCCCATTCCTAGCCCAGCCCAGGAGCGAACTTGATTCGACATGCTCACGGCCGCACGGCGGCCTGGACCGCGATCTGCCTTCTGTCCTCGATTGGTTGTTCGAACAGCTCGACAGGCTCGGGTGCCACGGGCGGCGCTCCGGGAACCGGCG
Organism: uncultured Myxococcales bacterium; assembly: GCA_964589215.1. Classification (GTDB taxonomy): domain Bacteria; phylum Myxococcota_A; class Polyangia; order Fen-1088; family Fen-1088; genus JADGRB01. The sequence goes on from CAZPUH010000516.1 coordinate 2,852, forward strand.
GCAACCGCGCCAGCGGCGGCGCGCCAGCCACGGGCGGCGCGCCCGGGTCCGGCGGCGGCGTCTCCACCGGCGGCAGCCCTGGCGTCGGGGGAAACCCCGGCACCGGCGGGGCTGCCGGCAGGTCCGGCGCGGGCGGCACCGCCGTGACCGGCCCGTACACCTGGAAGAGCGTCGCCATCGGCGGCGGTGGATTCGTGACCGGCATCGTGTTCAGCCCCGTCGAGAGCGGGCTGGCGTACGCGCGGACCGACGTCGGCGGCTTCTACCGCTGGGACGGCGCGACGGCGACCTGGACGCCGCTGACCGACATGTTCCCCATGTCGCAGGGCAACCTCCTCGGCGGCGAGAGCATCGCCGCCGATCCCGTCGACGCCAACGTGGTCTACGCGGCGGCCGGCATGTACGAGTCCAGCGGAAACGGCGTCATCTTGCGGTCCGCCGATCGCGGCGCCACCTGGACGTCCAACACGATCGGCGTCGTCATGGGCGGCAACGACAACGGACGGGGCATGGGCGAGCGGCTGGCCGTCGACCCCAACAAGAACAGCATCCTGCTGTTCGGCTCGCGCGCCGGCGGGCTGTACAAGAGCACCGACTCGGCGGCGCACTGGACGAAGGTGACGTCGTTCCCGACGACGGGCGACGTCAACATCGCGAACAGCTACGGCGGCACGACCAGCTACGGGCTTCCGGTGGTCGTGTTCGACAAGCAGGGCGGCACCGCGGCCGGCTCGACGTCCATCTACGTGGCGGCCGCCTCGCACGCCGCGGGGAGCAACCTCTATCATTCGACGGACGGCGGCACGTCGTGGGCGCAGGTGCCGGGCGGCCCCACGGGCCTGATGGCGCACCACGCGGCTGTCGCCAGCGACGGGACGGTCTGGCTCGCGTACTCGAGCGACTACGGCCCCTACAACATTGGCGGCGGGACGCTGTCCGGTCAGATCTGGAAGCTCTCGGCGACCGGGACGTGGACCAACGTGACGCCGCCGGCCGCCAACTGGGGCGGCATGGCGGGGGGCCTCAGCGTCGACGCGAAGAACGCCGGGCACGTCCTGGTCTCGACGCTGGATTGGTACGCGCCGGATCGGCTGCTGGCCACCACGGACGGCGGCGCTTCCTGGGGCGTGGTCGCGCAGCCGCCCGCCTCGTGGAACCCCAGCGGGTCGACCTACGACGCCAACGGAGCCGCCTACTGGTTCGTGGGCGGCGCCCAGATCGGCACCGGCGCCACGAACTGGGTCGAGGCCGTGGCCATCGATCCCTTCGACGGCAACCACGCCATGTACGGGACCGGCGCGGGCATCTGGAACAGCACGAACATCGGCAGCGCGACCGGCGCCAGCGGGCAGGGCGTCAAGTGGACCTTCAGCGACACCGGCCTCGAGGAGACGGTGCCGCTCTATCTGGTCCCGTCGGTGAAGGGGGCGTTCCTCGGGTCGATCGGCGACCTGGGCGGCATGCGCAACACCGACCTCGACGCCTACTCGACGAGCGGCGAGTACGCGACGCCGACCTTCACCAACACGAACGGCATCGACTTCGCCGAGAGCAACCCCGACTTCGTGGTGCGCGTCGGCAACAGCGGCATGGCCGCCACCGACGTGGCGTACTCGACGGACAACGGGGTCACCTGGCACGCGACCGCGACCGCCGCCACCGGTTACAGCGGCCCCAACTACATGGGGTCGGTCGCCGTCGCCGCCGACGGAACGCGCTTCGTCGTGTCGCCGTCCAGCGGCCACGGAACGGCGGCGTTCACCACCAACAACGGCGCCAGCTGGACCGCCTGCGCGGGGCTGCCGTCGGGGGCGCTGCTGGCGGGTGACCGGGTGACGGCCATGACGTTCTACGCGACCAGCGGCGGCACGGTGTACGCCAGCACGGACGGCGGCGCGACCTTCAGCGCCGCCAACACCTTCACCGGCAGCGGCGCCCCCCGCGCCGTCTTCGGCCAGGCGGGCGAGGTCTGGGTCGCGGCCAGCGGCGGCGCCCTCTATCGGTTCACGGGCGCGGGGGCCACGAAGACCCAGGTCTCGACCGTGACGACCGCTTACGGCGTGGGCTTCGGCAAGGCGGCGGCAGGCCAGGCTCACCCGGCCGTCTACATCGTTGGCACCGTCGGCGGACAGTACGGGTTCTTCCGCAGCGACGACGGCGCGGGTGGCACCTGGACCCGCATCAACGACGACCAGCACCAGTTCGGGTACTTGCAGGGCGCCTACGTCGCGGGCGACGAATCGGTCTACGGCCGCGTCTATCTGACCACCGGCGGCCGCGGCTACATCTACGGCGACAAGAACTGAGGCCCGCGCGCCCGCGGTGGGCGCCGCACGTCAGTGGACAGTCGGGGCTTCGGACCCGGACGCGGGCGGCGGCGATTTGCCGCCCGGCGTGTCCTCGGCGGCGCTGGCCCGCTTGGTCGCGCCCGGCGGCATCGCGCTCGGCCGCTCCTCGGGAGGCGGCGGCGCCTCACCGGGGGCGCGGGCGCCCAGCGCCTTGCCCTCGGGGTCGTGGTCCTCGAGGATGGCGTTGATCTCGCCGCCCATCAGGAACACGAACCCGCTGATGTAGAGCCAGGTCATCAGCACGATGACGCCGCCGATCGATCCGTACGTCACGTTGTAGCTGCCGAAGTGGCCGGCGTAAAAGCCGAAGCCCCAGGTCGCCGCCAGCCAGACCAGCGTGCCGAAGATCGAGCCGGGCGTGATGAACCGGAACTCCTGTTCGACGTCGGGCAACAGGTAGTAGCCGATCGCGGCGGCCAGCATGATGACCCCCGCCGTCACGGGCCAGCGCGCCCAGCTCCAGATGAAGACGTACTCCTTGGCGAAGTCGAGGCGCTGGGCCAGCCACAGGCCCAGGTCGCCGCCGGCGGCCAGCGCGGCCACCCCCACCAGCACCAACAGCGCGCCGCCCAGGGTCATGCCGAACGCGATCCCTTCGGTCTTCCAGAACGAGCGCGACTCCTTGACGTCGTAGGCCAGGTTCAAAGCTTTGCGGACCGCGTCCACCCCGCGCGACGCCGAGTACAGCGTCACGAGGAGGCCGATCGTCAGCAGCTTGGGCCGGGGCTGGTTGATGAGCCCCTTCACATGCTCGTCGATGATCCCCATGGCTTGCGGGGGCAGGATCGCCCGGGCCCGGGCCAGCAGCGTCGTCACGGACGACTTCACGCCCGGGATGTAGGCCGTCATCGTGGCCAGGAAGACCAGGAACGGGAACAGCGAGAAGAAGAAGTAGTAGCTGAGGGTCGCCGCGCTGTCGGACACGTTGTCGTGCACGTACTCGCGGTAGACCTCCTTGACGAACTCCTTGGCCGTCAGTTTCCGCCTCACCACCTTCTTGTGCGGTTTGTGCCGCC
>CAZPUH010000517.1:0-6479 GCA_964589215.1 uncultured Myxococcales bacterium
GCGATCCGCTGCTCGATGTCGGCGCGGTCGGAGGCGTCCGGCGCCTCGCGCAGGTAGCGGCGGTACGTCTCGGCGGCCTCGGCGGGCGCGCCGGCCTTCTCCTGCGCCTCGCCGAGGTGAACCCGAAAGGCCGGGTCGTGCCCGGCGTAGTACCCGGCGCGGAACGCAGTTTCGGCGGCGCGGGCGTCGCCGACGCCCAGCGCGCGCGTCCCTTCCTCGAACCGTTGTTGCTCGACGGGGGTGGGCGCGCGGGCCGGATCGCCGGCGGCCGCCAGCAGCGCCGCCAGCGTCAGGACGTGCAGCATCAGGCGGCCACCCGGTCGATGAGGTCGTCCAGCAGCGTTCGTCCGAGCCCCAGCGGCGTGCAGCCGCCGTGTCCCGCGCAGACCACCGCGATCTCCGCGCCGGCCAGCTGCGACTTCAGCGCGCGGAGCGAGGCCTTCAGCCGTTCGCCGTCGGTGTCGAGGAACGACGGCCCGCGATCGAGCCGCCCCTGCTTGAACGTCATGGTGTCTCCCACGAAGAGGACGCCATCGTACAGGAACACGTACGAGCCGGGCGTGTGCCCCGGCACCGGGAAGGCCTTCACGACCTTGCCCCCTCCGACGTCGACGGTCGCGACGCCGCTCAGGGGGTTCGTGACGGTGACGGGCGGCGCGCCTTCGGCCTTCGCGACCAGCCGCACCAGCAGCTTGTCGGGAGGCGCCTGTCCCTCGGCCGTCGCGACGTCGCCCTCGCCCAGGTGGACCTTCGTGCCGGCCAGGCCCGCGGCGCCGGCGAGGTGGTCGGGGTGACTGTGGGTCAAAAAGAGATCGCTGACGTCGCTGCGGCGCGCGTTCAGCGCCGCCAGCGCCACGTCGACGGGACGCCCCGCGGGGTCGGCGCCCGCGTCGAACAGCACGACGTGCGCTCCGGCCTTGGCGGCGTAGAGATAGGCGCCCGCGCTGCTCACCGCCATCACGTCCGGCTTGATCTGCTCGGGCACGGACGGCCGGCCGCGCGCGATCCGGAACGCGCCGGCGGCGCCGCCCGCCAGAATCGCCACGATGATGGCCAGCGTGAGGAGGTTCTTGAGGGCACGCATGGCGCACAGGATCGGACCGGCGCGCGCCGGAATCAAGTCGGGGCGGTGAGACCCAGCGTGCCCGCAGCCGCGGTTCCCGCGCGGATGGACGCGGTGACGCCCAGGCCGCGCAGCGCGTGGCCGATCGCGAACAGGCCGGGCAGACGCTTCAACGCGCCGTCGACGACGGTGATGCGCGCCGCGTGCCGGGGCGTGTACTGCGGGATGCCGGGGCGCGCGCGCCAGACGTCGGCGAAGTCGGGGTCGCGGTGCAGCCCGGCGGCGCGGCGCAGGTCGCCCACCACCTGCGCCGCGAGAGGGCCGTCGTCGGCGTCGACCAAGCGCGGGTTGAAGGTGCCGCCGACGAGCGCCCGCATCAGCACCGTGCCGTCGGGCGCGCGTCCCGGGAAGACCGAGGTCTCGTACTGGCACCCCAAGACTTCGATCCCTTCGCCGCGCGCGACGACGAAGCCGTAGGCCGCGAGGTCCATCCCCAGCGCGTCGGCCGGCGCGCGGAAGCCCAGCGTCACGACGGCCACCGGCGCGTGCGGCACCGCGCGCAGCGCCTGCGCGGCGTCGGCGGCGTGCGGCGCCAGAAGGTCGGCCGTGATCGCCGCGGGGGTCGCCAGCAGGACCCGGTCCGCCTCGAAGGATTCGCTGCCGGCGGCCAGCGTCCACGCGCCACCGCGCGGGGCGAGGGCCTCGATTCGCCGCGCGCGCCGGCGTGCGGCCAGCTGGGCGGCCAGGGCGCGGGGCAGCTCGCCCAGCCCGTCCGGGAAGCTGATCGGGCGGCCCATGCGACCGTCTTTCCGGCGCGACCGGAAGAGACCCCGCAGGACGCTGCCGTGCTGCTCCTCCAGCTCACCGAGGCGCGGGAAGGCGGCGCGCGCGGCGATCTGCTTGGCGTCGCCGGCGTAGATGCCGATCAAAGCCGGCGCCGCCGCGCGGCGGGCCGCCTCGACGCCGAACCGCCGCGCGACGAAGTCGAAGACCGACTCGTCCGGATCGGGCGGGGCCGCGCGGCGCACGAAGGGCTCCGCGAAGAGGCGCAGCTTGCCGCGCGCCGACAGCAGCGACGTCTTGAACAGGGCAGGGGGACTGCCGGGGAAGGGCCGCAGCGCGCCCCCCACGTAGACGAAGCGGCGCCGGGAGGCGGGCGCCGCGGCGACCACACGCGACGACAGCCCGGCGGCTTCGATCAGCGCCCGAACCTCCGGCGGCCCGTCCAGGACGGCCTGCGGACCACGCTCGCACAAAAAGCCGTCGCGGCGCTCACTGCGGATGAGGCCGCCCGGCTCCGCCGCGTCGTCGAACAGCGTCACGTCCTGGCCGGCGGCCGCCAGCAGGTGCGCGGCGGTGAGGCCCGAGATGCCGCCGCCGACGATGGCGATCCGCATGCCCGCTCAGACCCAGCCGCGGGCGCGGGCGGTCGTCTCGCAGAGGTCGGCCAGCGCGCCGATGAACGCCGGGTGCGTGCCGACGGTGCGCGCGCGCGCGAAGTGGGTGATCCCGGCCTTCTGCGCCAGCTCGCGGTACAGGATGTCGATCTCCTGCAGCGTCTCGATGTGCTCGCCGGTGAACGCGATCGGCACCACGAGGACGGCGCGCGCGCCGGCGGCGCCCACCTCGTGGATGACCTCCTCGGTCGTGGGGCCCAGCCAGCGCTGGGGGCCGACGCGGCTCTGGAAACAGAGGCGCGCCCGGTCGCCCAGGTTCAGCCGGCGCGTCAGCGCTGCCACCGTGATGCGGATGTCGTCCAGGTAGGGGTCGCCGCGCTTGATGTACGCTTCGGGCAGCCCGTGCGCCGAGAACAGCACGGGCGCCGTGGGCGCCAGGTCGGGCGGCAGCGTGCGCACGGCGTCTTCCATGCGCTCGGCGACGGCCTGCAGGTACCCCTCGGCGTCCGGATACCGCAGGACCGGCGCGATCTCGATCCCCGGCTGGCGCGCGCGCGCCGCCTCCAGCTGCCCGAGCGACGACCCGGTGGTCGTGCGCGACTGGTGCGGGTAGAGCGGCAGCGCGATCGCCTTCGTCACGCCGCGCGCGGCGAGGGTCGCCAGCGCCGCCTCCGCGAACGGGTGCCACGCGGCCAGGGCCACCGCGGGCGCCGCCGCGATGCCACGCGCCGCCAGCGCGGCGACGACCGCCTCCGCCTGCGCGGTGGTCTCTTCCAGGATCGGCGAGCGCCCGCCGATCTGCTGGTAGGCGTCGCGCGAGAACGCCGCGCGGCGCCGCGCGATCAACCAGGCCAGCAGCGGCTGAATGGGCCGCGCCCAGCCCAGCTGGATGACGTCCGGATCGCCGAACAGACGGCGCAGGAACGGCTCGACGTCGTCCAGCGAGCCCGGCCCGCCCAGGTTCAGCGCGATGACGCCCAGCGGGGCCGCCAACCCGCGCGCCGGCGTGACCGCCATCAGGCGCTCCGGACGGCCGCGACCAGCGCGCTCACGGCCTCGACGGGGACGTCCGGCGTGATGCCGTGACCCAGGTTGAAGATGTGGCCGCGCTTGCCGCCGCGGCGGACGACGTCGCGCGCCCGGCGCTCGATCTCGGGGATGGGACCCAGCAGCACGGCCGGGTCCAGGTTCCCTTGCACGGCGCGCGCGTTGCCCAGGCGGGTCCGCGCCTCGTCGATCGGCAGGCGCCAGTCGACGCCGTAGACGTCGGCGCCCACGCGCGCCACCCGGTCCAGGATCGCGGCGGCGCCGTTGCCGAAGTAGATGACCGGCACGCCCGTCGCGCGCAGCGCCGCGACCAGCGCCGCCGTCGGCGGCAGCACGAAGGTTTCGAAGTCTTCCGCCGAGAGCACGCCCACCCACGAGTCGAACAGCTGCACCGCGCGCGCGCCTGCGTGGATCTGGGCGAGCAGGTAATCGCGCGTCGCCTCGGCGATGACGGCCAGCAAGCGGCGCGCGTCGTCCGGGCGTTCGTAGAACAGCCGCTTCGTCTCGGCGAACGTCTTGCCGGTCTTCCCCTCGATCGCGTAGGTGGCGACCGTGAAGGGCGCGCCCGCGAAGCCGATCAGCGGAACGTCGCCCAGCTCGCGCGTCACGGCGGCGATCGTCTCCAGCACGAAGCCGGTGCGCGCCCCCGGGTCGAAGCGCGAGAGCCGATCGATGTCGTGCGGCTTGCGCACGGGGTCCGGCAGCCGCGGCCCCTCGTCGGTGAAGGCGACCGCCATGCCCATCGCCTCCAGCGGGACCAGCAGGTCCGAGAACAGGATGGCGGCGTCGAACCCGAACCGGCGAATCGGCTGCAGCGTCACCTCGGCGGCCAGCTTGGGCGACTTGCAGAGCTCGAGGAAGCTGACGCCCGCGCGCACCGCCCGGTACTCGGGCAAATAGCGCCCCGCTTGCCGCATCAGCCACAGCGGCGCGCGCTCCGTCGTTTCGCCTCGGCAGGCCCGCAGAAAGAGAGGTTCGCTCACGCGGCGAACTCTAATCCGGCGGTGCACCTGAGTCGATCAACAACCGGACGGCCTAGTTCGCCTTCTGGTACACGCGGACGTAGTCGACCTCGTAGGTGATCGGGAAGGTCGTGTTGGCGGGGTCGCCGCCGTTGGTGCCGCCCAGCGCCAGGTTCACCAGGATGTAGAACTTCTTCGTGGCGTACGGGTTGGGGTTCGTCGCGTTGGCGGTCGAGACGGCGTAGGTGTTCACCAGCTTGTCATCGAGGTACAGATCGATGCGCTGGGCGTCCCATTCCATCGCCCAGACGTGAAACTGGTTCGACCAGCCGGGCCCCAGCGACGCGGGCGACTGGCTGGTGCTGTCCCAGGTGCAGTTCCCGCCGTTGGGCGTGCAGACGTTGGCCAGCACCTTGTTCGCGTAGTACTCCATGATGTCGACCTCGCCCGACTGCGGCCAGCCCGTGCCGTCGCCCAGGATCCAGAACGCCGGCCAGCTCCCCTGGCGCGTGTCGATGCGGGCCCGCATCTCGAAGCGGCCGAACTGGAACGAGTGCTTTCCCGAGGTCGTCATCGACGTCGACGTGTAGTCGTAATACTGGCGGCTCTTCTTCCAGTCGGTGCTGCCCGCGACGTAGTTCGGATTCAGCACGTGCACCTTCTGGGCGGCGATCGTCAGCACGCCGTTCGCGACGGTGGCGTTGTTCGGCTGATACCACTGGAGCTCCTCGTTGCGCACGAACCCCTTCTCGTAGCCCCAGTTGGAGGCGCTCGGCGCGCCGTCGACGTCGAACTCGTCGGACCAGACCAGCTTCCAGGTGCCGCCGTCGGTCACCTCGACGGGCGGGGGACCGTCGGCGCCGCCGTCCCGCGACGTGCGGCCGCCTCCGCCGGTCGTCGCGTGGCCGCCGCTCCCGGTCGCGAGGCCGCCGGCGCCGGCGCGGCCGCCAGCACCGGTGGTCGTCGAGCCCCCGGTCCCGACGGATCCGCCCGTCGTGCCGGGGGTGCCGCCGCTGCCGGGCAGGCCGCCGGTCCCCTGGCCGGTGTCGCCGCCGGTGGTTCCCACGCCGCCGCTGCCGCCGGGCGACGCGGCGTTGCTGCCGCAGCCGGCGGCCAGCAGCCCCGCCGCCGCCAGCAACGACGCCGCGGCGGCCGATCGGACGAAGTTCAAGGCGCGACCACGAACTGTCCGAAGAACGCCGCGATGCCGCTGGCCGCGAAGCTGGGGATCGTGTGCCCTTCGCCGTCGACCGGACACCAGACCACGGGATAGCCCGTGTCGCAGCCGTCGTAGGAGACGCAGGGTGAGGGCGTGACCGGCGTCGTCGTGGTCCCGCAGTGGTTGTCGGCCAGAAATTGGTCGCGCGCGGTCTCGTCGCCCGAGATCGCGACGGTCGGATCGGCGGTGCCGTGCGTGAACCAGGCGGCGACGTCGTGGCTCTTGCAGGCGGACGACCCGCCGAACTTGAACAGCGCGCCGGACATCACCGCCACGGCGCGGAACACGTCGGGCATCTGGCACCCGATGGCGTCCGACATGATGCCGCCGTAGCTGAAGCCGGTGGACATGATGCGGGTGGTGTCGACGCACAGCTTGGACTGCGTCCAGGACAGCATCGCCTTCAAGAACGCGATGTCGCCCCCGTTCGTGTTGGGCCAGCCCGTCTGACCGCTGGAGTCGGTCAGCCCTTGCGGGGCCACGTAGATGGCCTGCGGCAAGAGCGGCTGGACGCCGTAGTACTTGCCGCTGTACCCCGTCCCCGCGATCGTCGAGGCCATCCCGCCCGCGTAGTGCCACGCGAAGACGACCGGGTAGGCCTTGGTCGGCGCGTAGTCGCTGGGCAGGCCGACGTAGAAGGTGCGCGAGGCAGCGGTCCCCTTGTCGTCGGTGACGTCGATCGTTTGCGGGTTGGCAGGGCCCAGCGCCGGCGGCGTCATCCCGCAGCCCGCGCTCATGTCCGCGGGCCCGCCACTGCCGGCCGAGCCGGTGGTGCATCCGGTCGCGGCCCT
>CAZPUH010000518.1:0-1254 GCA_964589215.1 uncultured Myxococcales bacterium
CTTCTCGAGCGCGCGCGCAGCTTCGCCGGCGACTACGCGCCGACCTCGCGCTGAGTCCCGCATGAGCCGCACGCCGAGCAAGCGCCAGCTGGTCCTGAACGTCTTCTTCCAGCGCTTCGGGCACCACCCGGAAGCCTGGCGTCACGCCGGCAACCGAGGCGCCACCGGCCGTCCCGACCTGAGCTTCTGGATCGACCTGGCCAGGCGCGCCGAGGCCGCCAAGTTCGACGTGTTCTTTCTGGCGGACTTCATCGGCCGCTCGGGCAGGGACGTCCACAAGCACGCGCGCGCGGGCGGCAGCTACCAGTTCGAGCCGCTGACGCTGCTGTCGGCCATCGCCGTGCACACGCGCCACATCGGGCTGGTCGCCACGGTCAACACCAACTTCAGCCAGCCCTACAACACCGCGCGCCTGCTGGCCTCGCTGGACCACATCAGCGGCGGGCGGGCCGGCTGGAACATCGTCTCGTCCTTCAACGAGGCGACGGCGCGCAACTTCGGCATCGCCGAGCCGCGCGGCCACGCCGAGCGCTACGCGCGCGCGGCGGAGTTCGTCGAGCTGGCCAAGGCCTACTGGGACTCGTACGAGGACGACGCGTTCGATCACCCCGACCCTGCCGCGGGGCGGTTCTACGACCCCGCCGACGCGCACCCGGTCGACGTGCGCGGGACGTACGTCGGCGGCGAGGGGCTGCTGGACATCGCGCGCCCCATCCAGGGCTACCCGGTGTTCGTGCAGGCCGGCAACTCCGACACGGGCCGCGACTTCGCGGCGCGCGTGGCGGAGATGACCTACTGCTCGGCGCAGACGCTGGACGACGCGCGCGAGTACTACCGCGACGTGAAGGGGCGCATGGCCAAGTTCGGCCGCGATCCCGACCAGCTGAAGATCACGCCCGGCCTCTCGGTTGTCGTGGGCGAGACCGACCAGCAGGCCGCCGACCGGTTCGGCGAGCTGCAGGCGCTGATCGACTTCAGCAAAGGCGTCGTGCTGGGCGGCGCCGACCTGACCGGCTACGATCTGGACGGGCCGCTGCCCGATCTGCCCGAGACCGAGAACGGCAAGGGGCGCTTCCGGCAGCTGGTCGCGCTCGCCCGACGCGAGAACCTGACCATCCGCCAGCTCGTCTACCGCTTCAGCACGTCGCGCGGCCATCTCCAGGTGCACGGCGCGCCGAAGACCGTCGCCGACAAGATTCAGGAGTGGTTCGAGGGCGGCGGCGCCGACGGCTTCAACGTCGTCCCGCCCCTGCC
>CAZPUH010000519.1:0-7314 GCA_964589215.1 uncultured Myxococcales bacterium
GCCCGTCGCGCTGCCGCCCGTCGCACTGCCGCCGGTCCCGATCACGCCGCTGCCACCGCTGGCCGTTCCGCTGTGGCCCGCCGCGGGCGAGCCGCCGGTGGCCCCGCCACTTCCGCTGGAGGCGCCGCCGGTGCCCCCGCCCGTCTGGCCTCCGCTGCTGCTGCCGCCGGTGCCGGGCGTTCCAGAGCCGCCGCCCGACGAGCCGCACGCCGACGCGAAGAGGAGGGCGGCCAGCACACCGCCCAGCGATCGAAGTCCAGGGAGTCTCGTGGTCATCGTGTTCTCCGTCGTCGAGGCGCCGCAACGAGCGGCTCCGCCGGAGAACAGTATCGGTCGCCGTGCGCCCGAGCGCGCATCACCGTTGTGGCCCGACAGGCGGCGCCGCGCAGGTGACGGAAGTGGCGCCAGGCGCGGCGGCGGCCGTGTCGCGTTCCCCCGACGGCCGCGCCGGCGGGCGGCAAGTCTCTATTTGACGCGGATCAGGAACTCCTCTCCGCCGGCGTAATCGTGGAACGTGATGGTGGCCTGCGCGTCGTTGGCGTCGTACCAGTTGGCCACGCGCGGCACGCCACGGGCGTTCCTGAACCAGGTGACCTTCTTGCCTGTCGCGAAGGCGTCGTCGAGGACCTTCTTCAGCACTTGCGCGTCGCCGCTGCCCAGGTTGGACAGCGAGATGACCTCCGTCGTCCCGACGTAGTACGCGATCGTGAAGGGCGCACCGCTCTTGTACTCAGTATGCACCTTCAGGATCGTGCGTCCGTTCGCATCGACGACGGCCGAGGCGGACGCGCGGGCGGGAACCAGCGCGAACCCGAGCAGCGCCGCGAGCAGGATGGCCTTCAGTTTCATGGAGTGACCTCGTGTTGTGGGTGGAGACGTTCGAGACGTCGACACCCCCTCAACCCGCGAGGCCGCCATCTTGCGCAAGTGATACGAAGGTGGCGTGCGCGCCCAGCAGAGCCTGGCGATCGTCAGGCCGCAGTAGGCCGGCGCCGGCGAAGCAGCGCGCAAGCCAGCAGCCAGGCCGCGCCCGCGAGACCGGGCGGCCCGCCGCCCATTTGACAGGCGCAGCCGACCTCGCCGCTGATCTCTCCGCTGCCGCTGGTTCCCCCGGCGCCGGGCGTGCCGCCCGCGCGTCCCCCGCTGGCGACGCTTCCACCCGTTCCGCTTCCCCCCGAGGACAGGCCGCTGCCGCCGCTGCCCACCGCCGTGCCACCGGCGCCGAGGCTGCCGCCGCTGCCCGACGTTCCGCCGCTGCCGGAGAGCGTGCCGCCGCGGCCAGCGGTGCCGCCGGTTCCGGGGCTCGAACCTGCGCCGCCCGCTCCCGGATCGGCGGCGCCGCCCGCGCCGCCGGTCGGCATGGTCGGTCCCGTGAAGCGCCACCAGTTGAACTTGAAGAGGTCGCCGCTGCCGCCGGTGAACTTCAGGAACAGGTCGTGCTTTCCGCTGCCGCCGCTGACGGCGCAGGTCTTCGTCGTCCAGGACGACGCGCCCGAGACGTCACAGGTGCCCAGCGACGTGCCTGTCTGGCTGTCGAGGTGCAGCTCGATCTTCGCGTTGCTTCCGGCCGACGAGACGCGCGCCTCGAACGAGGTCACGCCGTCGGCGAAGTCGACGTTCTTCACCTTGATGTAGTCGCCGTTGCTGATGGACGTGACGTCCATGCCGCCGCCCGTGTCGGAACAAACCTCGGTCTTCAACCCGGACGAAAAGGCGATGGTCTCGGCCTCGACCTGCGCGAAGGGATTCAGCGTGGCGACGGCGGCGGGACCGTCCTTCGTCATCGAGATCTTCGGAATGCTGCCGTCGGCGCCGTAGGTGAACTCTTCCACGCACACGGACCGCTTGTAGTTGTTGCCGCCCGGCAATGCGCTGTTGTGATAGAAAAAATAAGAGTGCCCCTGGTAGTCAATGACGCCGGGGTGATTGGTGTACGTCGAGCTGGTCCCCATGATGTCGCCCCGGATGTTCCAGGGACCCGTCGGGGCGTTGCTGGTCGCGTAGCTGATCTTCTCGGTCCCGCTGGTCGCCGCGTAGACCATGTAGTACAGCGACCCGCGCTTGTAGAACCACGGCCCTTCCGTGAAGCCGTTCAATGCCACGTTGGTGACGCTGCCCGACGTGCTGGTCATGTCGGCGTTCAGCTTCACGTAGCGCAGCGTGCTGTTGCCCCAGTACATGTAGGCTTGCCCGTCGTCGTCGATGAAGACGGTCGGGTCGATGTTGCCCGAGCCGCTGGCAGCCAGCGCCCGGCCCAGCGGATCCGTGAAGGGGCCGGCGACGCTGCTCGAGACGGCCACGCCGATCTTCGCGCCGGTGTTGTTGTTCAGCGGCACGTACAGATAGAACTTCCCGTTGCGGGGGACACCCTGCGGCGCCCACGCGCTGTCGGTGCTCCACTTGAACGTCTTGAGCCCCGCCGGCGAGCCGTGGTCGGTCCAGTTGACCATGTCGGTCGTCGAGTAGAGCCGCCAGTCGTTCATCGTGTAGAAGTTGTTCACCGTCACGTCCTCGTCGTGGGACGTGTAGAGGTACAACGTGCCCTCGTACACCATCGGCGCGGGATCGGCCGTGTAGGACGTCTGCACGATCGGGTTGTCGGCGCGCGCGGGCGACGCCGTGGCGACGACGCCCAGCGCCATCGCGGACAAGGACATTCTTCTCACTCGAGGCCTCCGGGGTTCACTCGCCGGGAAAGCGCCACCGCTGATGTCTGCAGATAGGATGTCCTGTTTGTGAAGCAATCGACGAACGTTGCGCGCGTCCGCCACAAACGAGAGGCGACGCCGACGCAATCAGCAAATGAGCAAAATGCTTCCCAAACAATGTTTGCTCGGATTGAGCAAACGCGCGTCAGTCCACCGCAGGCAGGCGGACGGCCTCGGCGGTGACCGGGATGCCCAGCAGCGCCTCCGCGCGCGCCGAGAACCAGCCGGGATCGTCGGTGGTCAGATAGCGGCGCGCGCCGCCGCGACCCAGCCGCGCCGCCATCTCCGGATGACGCGCCATCCACGTGACGAGCCGCTCGGCGACCAGACGACCCTGGTCGAGGATGTCGACGGCGGCGCCGCCCGGCGTCTGATCGACGATGCGACGGATGGCCGGGCGCAACAGGGGGTAGTGCGTGCAGGCCAGCAGGATCCGCTCCGGCCGCGGCGTCGCGGCCAGCACCGGGTCGAGGTACTTGCGCAGGAAGAACTCCGTCCCGGCGCCATCGAGCTCGCCCGCTTCGACCAGCGGCACCCACATCGGACAGGCCTGCTGGACCAGCACCAGACGCGGCGCCAGCTTGGCCAGCTCGAGCCGATACGAGTCGGAGGCGATCGTCCCGACGGTCCCGAGCACGGCTGCCGCGCCCGTCGCCGCCGGGGCCGTGGTGCCGGGCGGCGCGTCGGGCGGCAGCCCGGCCAGCGCCTCGGCCGCGGGCCGCACGACACCCAGGATGCGCCGGTCCGGCCGCCGCGCCGGCAAATGCCGCTGCTGCAGCGTTCGCAGCGCGCGCGCCGACGCCGTGTTGCACGCCAGGATCACCAGCGGGCAGCCGGCCTCGAACAGGAACTCGACGGCCTCGCGTGTGAACTCGTAGACGGCGCGCGGGCTGCGCCCTCCGTACGGCGCGCGCGCGCTGTCGCCCAGGTACAGGTAGTCCAGCTCCGGAAGCCGCTCGACCAGCGCCGACAGCACGGTGAGGCCGCCGAAGCCCGAGTCAAAGACACCGATCACCCGACGACCCTATCGCGAGGACCGCCCGCGGACCAACAGGGTAGGGCGATCACGGAATGGGGCGGACCGGGATTGTTTGGGCTGGGCGCGCTCCCCACGTTCTCCGCACACATTCGGAGGACACCGCCGTGGCGCACGACATCGACCGTTCGAAGTTGCCCATCCCCGATCCACGCTTCGCGGGCAAGAGACAGCGGACGCTGGCCGGTTCCAAGCCGGACTGGGGGCTGGCGGGCGCCGTGCAGGCTCCTGCGGGCGCGCCCAACGTGTTGCTGGTGCTGATCGACGACGCCGGCTTCGGCAACCCCAGCACCTTCGGCGGTCCCATCGCGACCCCCAACCTGACCCGCCTCGCCGAGAGCGGCCTCAAGTACAACCGCTTCCACGTCACGGCGCTCTGCTCGCCGACGCGCGCCGCGATGCTGACGGGCCGGAACCACCACGCCGTCGGCTTCGGCTCGATCGGCGAGCTGTCGGCCCCGTTTCCGGGCTACTGCGCGGCGCGTCCCCAGAGCGCGGCGCCGTTCCCGCAGGTGATGCAGATGAACGGCTACAGCACGGCGGCCTTTGGAAAATGGCACCTGACGCCCGATCACCAGCAGGGGCCCGCGGGGCCGTTCGATCGCTGGCCGAACGCCTGGGGCTTCGACTATTTCTGGGGCTTCCTGGGCGGTGAGTCGGGGCAGTACGACCCGCTGCTGACGGAGAACAACACCATCCTGGGACCGCCGGCGACGAAGGACTACTACCTGCCCGACGCCATGGCCGACAAGGCCATCGAGTGGCTGCACGGCATCCGCGCCCAGGCGCCGGACAAGCCCTTCTTCATGTACTTTTCGACGGGCGCCAGCCACGCGCCGCACCAGGTGCCGCCCGGCTGGAGCGACAAGTACAAGGGCAAGTTCGACGGCGGCTGGGACAAATACCGCGAGGAGACGTTCGAACGCCAGAAGCGCCTGGGCGTCATCCCGCCCGACGCCAAGCTGACGCCGCGCCCGGCCGAGATGCCGGCCTGGGACACGCTCTCCGCCGAGCAGAAGCGCCTGTACGCGCGGCAGATGGAGGTCTATGCGGGCTATCAGGAGAACGCCGACTACAACGTGGGGCGCGTCGTGGACGCGATCGACGCGATGGGCGAGCGGGACAACACGCTGGTCATCTACATCTGGGGCGACAACGGCGCCAGCATGGAGGGGACGATCACCGGCTCCTTCAACGAGCTGACCATGCAGAACGGGCTGCCGCTGACCGCTGAGCAGCAGATCGACCTCATCAACCGCTACGGGGGCCAGGACGTCTGGGGGACGGCCGAGGTGGCGCCACACTACGCGGCTGCCTGGGCCTGGGCGGGCAACTGCCCGTTCCAGTGGGGCAAGCAGGTGGCCTCGCATCTGGGCGGGACGCGCGACGCCATGGTCGTTTCGTGGCCCGGCCGCATCAAGGACGCGGGCGGCCTGCGCGCCCAGTTCACCCACTGCATCGACATCGGTCCGACGATCCTCGAGCTGGCCGGCCTTCCGCAGCCCAGCAGCGTCAACGGCGTCGCGCAGGAGCCGATGCACGGCACCAGCTTCGCGTATACGTTCGACGACGCGAAGGCGGCCGAGCGCCACACGCAGCAGTACTTCGAGATCTACGGCAATCGCGCCATGTACAAGGACGGCTGGTGGGCCGCCTGCAAGCTGGCCCGGATCCCCTGGGTCCTGTCCCCGGACGTCATCGGCAAGTTCGAGCCGGGCGTCTACGATCCCGACGACGACGTCTGGGAGCTGTACCACCTGCCCGACGATTTCTCCCAGGCGGAGAACGTCGCGGCGCAGAACCCGAAGAAGCTCAAGGAGCTGGTCGACCTGTTCTGGAAGGAGGCGGACAAGTACAAGGTGACGCCGCTGCTGGCGGGGTTCGCGTTCTACTTCGGCATGCGGCCGCCGCTGGGCAAGCAGACGAAGTTCACGTACCACGGCAAGGTCCAGAACGTCGGGCCGGGCATGATCCCCAGCATCTACAACCGGTCGTACGTCATCGGGGCCGACCTGGAGGTGCCGCACGACGGCGTCGAGGGCGTCATCGTCGCCGAGGCCGACCACCTGGGCGGTTTCTCGCTGTTCGTCGACGGCGGGCGGCTGAAGCACACCTACAGCATGATGGGCGTGCAGGTCTACAAGCAGGAGGCGAGCGAGCCGCTGCCCAGCGGGCGGGTCGCCGTCCGGCTGGAGTTCGCGGCGGACGGGCCCAAGATGGGGACGGGCGGCGAGGTCTCGCTGTACGTCAACGACCGCAAGGTCGGCGGCGGGCGCATGGACCACACCGTTCCCTTCCGCTTCTCGGGCTACTCCGGCATGGACATCGGCAGCGACAACGGCCTGCCGGTCGACAAGAGCTACGCCGACCGCTCACCGTTCCGGTTCACGGGGCTCATCCATCGGGTCACGTTCGACCTTCAGCCGCACCTGCGCGCCGAGGACGAGGACTCGGTGAACGGCGCGCGGCACCACGGGCTGGTCGCCCACGGCCTGGGCGCGTAGCCGTCGGGGCGCGCTACTTGCCGTACCCGGCGGCGACGACGTTCGCCTGGATGGCGTCGTCGACGGACTTGTCGTCGGGGCACCCGATGGTGATGGCGCCCTCGAAGAACACGCCGGTGCCCAGGAAGCTGCCGTCGCCGCCGGTCCCCAGCACGATGGCGCCCTCTTTCTTCATGGGGCTGTAGCCGCTGGGGCGTTTTCCGTCCCAGGTGGTCATCAGCGCGCCGGACTGGGCGTTGCCCGCCTTCAGCGCGAAGCGGTCGCCCGAATACCCCTTCAACATGAGGGTCGCGAAGTTGGCGTAGCTCAACGACGGGATGTTCGGGTCGTTCTTGTTGCTCGACGGGTAGGTGCCCGCCTCGAGATCCGACATCAGCCAGGGGCCGCTGCCCGCGCCGTGGCCGAAAAGGGTCGCGTTGCCGTAGTAGATGGTCTCCATCGTGCCGGCGCCATCCGGGTTGCCGGTCGTCGACGCGTTGCCGAAGTCGTAGCAGCACAGGGAGCTGTAGACCTTGGAGTCCACGACCTCGTACATCGCCTCCGCCTGATCGCCGACGGCGGTCCCCTTGGCGTTGACGCGGTAGCTGTTTCCGGCGCCCGCGACCGATTTCAGGCCGTAGACCGGATGACCGCCGATCATGATCTTCTCGGCGGTCGCGTTCGACTCCGTCGCCACGGCGTGCGAGGCGGGCGCCGGCGGGTTCGCGACCAGCCAGTAGGTCGGGTAGCTCAGCGGCAGATCGTTCTTCTTGGGCGACTGGTCGTAGAGCTTCGCGATCGTGCAGCCGCCGGAACAAAAGTCGTCCTGCACCTTCGAATCGGCGTAGCCGCCCGGCGCCAGCAGCGGAACGTCCTTGACGGTCTTGTCGCTGTTCTTCCGAACCTGGTACAGAGGGCCGTTGTACGCGTTGTAGAGCGCGCGAACCATGCTGTACGCGCCGACGCAGGGCGTGTTGGCAGCCGCGTAGATGTCGCAAGGCGCCGTTCCGCCGGGCGAGACGCCGCCGCCCGCGCCCCCGCCGCCGGCGGCGCCGGCGGCCCCACCCGTGCCGCGTCCCGCGGCGCC
>CAZPUH010000520.1:0-6319 GCA_964589215.1 uncultured Myxococcales bacterium
CGTCGTGCTGTGCCAGGACGTGACCGACGAGAAGACGGCTCACCGGCAGCTGGCCGAGTCCGAGGCCCGCTTCCGGGCGCTGACCGAGGAGCTGGAGCGGACCGTCGCCCACCGCACGCAGGAGCTGGTGGCGGCCAACAAGGAGCTGGAGGCGTTCAGCTACTCGGTGTCGCACGACCTGCGGGCGCCGCTGCGGGCCATCGACGGGTTCAGCAAGGCGCTGGTCGAGGATTACGCCACGCTGCTGCCCGCCGACGCGCAGGAGCTGCTGTCCGACGTGCGGCAGGCCGCGCAGCGGATGGCGGGGCTCATCGACGACCTGCTGCGGCTGTCGCGGGTCACGCGTGCGCCGCTGACGCGGACGCGCGTGGACCTGACCCACCTCGCCGAGACCCTGGTCGCGGAGCTGCGGCGGGCCGATCCCGGACGCGAGGTGACTGTTCACATTCAGCCCGGGCTGATCGTCGAGGCGGACGAGGCTCTCATCCGCATCGCGCTGGAGAACCTGTTCGGCAACGCCTGGAAGTTCACGGCGCGACAGGCGCACCCGGAGATCTGGTTCGGCAGCCAGATCGTCGGCGGGGGCCGGGCGTTCTTCGTGCGCGACAACGGCGCGGGCTTCAACATGGCCTACGCGGACAAGCTGTTCGTCTCGTTCCAGCGGCTGCACGCGAGCGCGGAGTTTCCGGGCACCGGCATCGGCCTCGCGACCGTCCAGCGCGTGGTGCGCCGGCACGGCGGGCGGGCCTGGGCGGTGGGCGAGCCGGGGCGGGGGGCGACGTTCAGCTTCACGCTGGACGAGGAGGGAGGTGCGACGGCATGAGCGAGGCGCGGATTCTGCTGGTCGAGGACGACCCGATGGACGTCAAGCTGACCCGCCGGGCGCTGACCAAGGCGGGCCTGCAGGTGTCGCTTGAGGTCGTCGAGGACGGCGAGCAAGCGGTCACCTACTTGCTCGGGCCCGAAGACAAACGGGGACCGCTGCCGTCGCTGGTGCTGCTGGACCTGAAGCTGCCCAAGATCACCGGGCACCAGGTCCTCGAGCGAATCCGCGCCGAGCCGCGGACGCGCCGGCTGCCGGTGATCGTGCTGACCTCGTCGCTGGAGGAGGCCGACCTGGCGCGGTGCTACGACCTGGGCGCGAACAGCTACGTGCGCAAGCCCGTCGAGTTCGACGCGTTCGTCGAGGCGGCCCGCCAGGTCGGCGCGTACTGGCTGGTGCTGAACCAGCCGCCGCCGGTGGTGAACCGGCCATGAAGCCGTTGCGGGTGCTGCACGTCGAGGACGAACCGACCGACAGCAAGCTGCTGGACCGCGAGCTGGGGCGCCTCGGCTACGACGTGACCAGCCGGCGCGTCCAGACCGCGGAGGCGCTGCGCGCGGCGCTGGACGACGGCGCGTGGGACATCGTGCTGTCCGACTACAGCATGCCCAGCTTCGACGCCGTCGGCGCCCTGCGCGTGCTGAAAGACAGCGGCCGCGACGTGCCGTTCATCGTCGTGTCGGGGAGCATCGGCGAGGAGACGGCCATCGAGATCCTGAAGAAGGGGGCCGCCGACTTCATCATCAAGACCAACCTGGCGCGGCTGGGCCCGGCCGTCGAGCGCGAGCTGGAGGACGCGCGCACGCGGCGCGAGCGGGCGGAGGCCTTCCTGGCGCTGCAGGAAGCGGTGAAGGCGCGCGACGACTTCCTGTCCATCGCGTCGCACGAGCTGAAGACGCCGCTGGCCGCCTTGCGGCTGCAGCTGCAGACGGTGCTCCGGCGTCTGGACGCGATCGGCGTCGCGCCCAACCTGGTCGAGGTCCGCGACAAGGTCGCGGGCGCGGATCGCAGCGCGGCCCGCCTGAGCGCGCTGGTCGAGAAGCTGCTGGAGATCACGCGTCTCACGTCGGGGAAGATGGATCTGCGCCTCGAGCGGGTGAACCTGGGCGACGTCGTGCGCGCGGCGGTGGACGGGCTGCAGCAGATCGCGAGCCGCGCCGGATCGACGATCACGGTGACCGTCGATCCGATCGTCTGGGGGACGCTGGATCGCGAGCGGGTGCGCAGCGTCGTCGACAACCTGGTCGAGAACGCCGTCAAGTACGGCGCGGGGCGCCCCGTGCACGTGACGGTCGAAGACCGCGGCGACGAGGGGCGCGTCACGGTGCGCGACGAGGGGATCGGCATCTCCGACGAGGACCGACAGCGCATCTTCGAGCGGTTCGAGCGGGCCGTCCCCGAGAAGCACTTCGGCGGCTTTGGGCTGGGGCTCTGGCTGACGCGCAAGATCGTGACCGCCCACGGCGGCACGATTCAGGTCGAAAGCCGCTCGGGAAGCGGCTCGACGTTCATGGTCGACCTGCCCAAGAATCGTTCGGGGGATTAAGCTCACGTCACCGTGAAATTCGACGAGGGAGATCGCGCCGACGAGTCGCAGGTCGAGGACCGGCGCGGGATGCGCTTCCCGGGCGGCGGCGTCGGCATGGGCGTCGGCGGTCTGGGCGTGGTCGGCGGCATCATCTACCTGGTCGTGCAGGTGCTGGCCAGCAACGGGAGCCCCACGGCCGCCGTCGTCGAGCGCCTGATCGAACAGAGCCAGCAGGGCGTGCAGATGGGGCCGCCCGTTCCGCCTGGCCAGCACCAGGACCTGAGCGGGAGCTGCGCGGGCGTGAACTCGACCAACGACGCCGCGAAGTTCGCCGTGTGCGTCGAGAGCAACGTGCAGGCGTTCTGGCGGAAGCAGCTGGCGGGGTCGGGCGAGGGCTATCGCCCGGCGCGCCTGGTGCTTTTCACGGAGGCGACGCCCAGCGCGTGCGGCACCGCCAGCGCCGAGACCGGCCCGTTCTACTGCCCGCCCGACGGCCGCGTCTATCTGGACCTGGGCTTCTTCGACGAGCTGCAGCGGCGCTTTCACGCGCGGGGCGGCGACTTCGCCGAGGCGTACGTCATCGCGCACGAGTACGGTCATCGCGTGCAGGACCTGGTCGGGACCGAGCGCCAGGTGCGGCGCGCGCAGGAGGAGCACCCCGAGGCGCGCGGGCCGCTGTCGGTGCGGATGGAGCTGCAGGCTGACTGCTACGCCGGCGTCTGGGGGCACGCCGCGTACGCCGCCGGCAAGGTGAGCCACGACGAGATCGCCGAGGCGCTGGACGCCGCGGCGGCGATCGGCGACGACCGCATCCAGAAACAGGCGCTGGGGCGCGTGAACCCGGAGACCTTCACGCACGGCAGCTCGGCCGACCGGCAGAAGTGGTTCACGACCGGCCTGCAGACCGGCGACCCGGCCGCCTGCGACACGTTCAAGGCGTCCAGCGCCGACTGATCCGCTAGGCGTCGGGCGGATCCGCCTGCTGCTCTTGCTGCTTGGTCCAGGCCTGGTCCAGCGCGCGGGTGAACACGTCGGCGGGCTGCGCGCCCGAGACGCCGATCCGTCCGCCCAGGATGAAGAAGGGCACGCCGCCGATCCCGATCGCGCCCGCTGCCTCCTCGTCGTCGCGTACGTCTTGCGCGTAGCGGTCGCTGTCCAGGACGGCGCGCGTCTCGTCGGCTGGGAGCCCGGCCTCGGCGGCCAACCGCACCAGCACCTCACGCTCGCCGATCGGCTCGCCCTCGGTCATGTAGCCGCGGAACAGCCGCTGGCGGACGGCCGGCTCCAGGCCGCGCTCGGCCGCGAAGTGCAGCAGCCGGTGCGCGTCGAAGGTGTTCCCGCCGCGCGCCTGGAAGAGGCGCAGCGTCAAACCGTCCGCGGCGGCCACGTCGATGACTCGCTGGACCATCGCCTCCGCCTGCTCGCGCGTGCGGCCGTACTTCTCGGCCAGGTGCCCGGCGTGGTCTCCCGGGTACACGCGCGGCGCCGTCGGGTCCAGTTCGAACGAGTGCCACACGACCTCGACGCGGTCGCGGTGCGGGAAGGCTTCCAGCGCCCGCTCGAGCCGCCGGTTCCCGATGGCGCACCAGGGGCAGACGATGTCGGACCAGACGTCGATTCGGAGGTTCTTCATGGGCCTCCTGCTGATGCCTGTCCCGCGCGGCGGTCGCAGGTTGCGTGCCGTGGCCGCGTGCTCAACTTCAGGGCATGGCACAGGACGGCGCGAGCGACCCGACATCGAAGAAGCCGAGGTCCCTGCTGTGGCTGGCGGTGTTCGCCGGCGCCACGGCCGTGGCGGCCGGTCTGGGGGCCGGCTCGACGCGCGGCGGGCGGGGTGTCTGGTACCGCGCGCTCTCGAAGCCGGCCGGGCAGCCGCCGCCTCAGGTGTTCGGCCCCGTCTGGACCGCGCTCTACGGTCTGATGTCCGTCTCGGCCTATCGGGTTTTCCGGACGCCGCCGTCGCCGGAGCGGACCCGGGCCTTGGGGCTGTGGTGGGGGCAGCTGGCGCTGAACGGGGCCTGGTCGCCGCTGTTCTTCGGCGCCCACCGGGCGCGGCTGGCGCTGGCCGACCTGGTGGGGACGACTGTCGCGGTGGCCGACTACACGCGCACGGCGCGCAAGGTCGACCGGACAGCCGCCTGGCTGATGGCGCCATATCTGGGGTGGCTCGGCTTCGCCGGCTGGCTGAACCTGGGGATCGTCCGCAAGAACCCGCGCCTCGCCGGGTGAAGCGGCCGGCCCGTCGAGCCGCCCGCGGCCGTGACGTTCGCGGTTCCGGCGTGTAGCCTGCCATCGTGCTGGCCGAGGACCAAAACGCCGAAGCGGCGTCCCCGCCGATCCCCGTCGAGGAAGAGCGCCTGCTGCAGCGGGTGCTGGCCAGCCTGACCGCCGCCCGCGCGCCGCGTGCGCCCGGCGAGGCCCGGGTCGCGCGCGGCAACCAGGGGGCGTACGGCGACCAGCTGGTCGCGCTGCGCGACGAGATCAGCGAGGCCCGGCTCGAGGACGTGCCGGCGCTGGTGGCGCAGATGGAGCGGTTGCAGGGGGTCGCGCTGACGCGCGCGGATCTGCAGACCATCCTGGTCGACCCCGCGTCGCCGTACTTCGGCCATCTGCGCGTGCGCGAGCAGGTGCCGGGGCGCGGCGCCGTCGAGCGCGACATCCTGATCGGCCGGGCGACGTTCGTCGACGCCAAGAGCCGCGTCCAGATCGTCGACTGGCGGAACGCGCCGGTCAGCCAGCTCTACTATCGCTACGCCGAGGGGAGCGACTACGAAGAGACGTTCGGCGAGCGCGAGGTGGAAGGGGAGGTCCTGGCGCGCCGGACGCTGACCATCGAGGGCGGCGTCCTGCTGCGCGTGGCCTGCCCGCAGGGCATCTGGGCGCGGCGCAAGGACGGCGGCTGGGTGCGGACCGACGTGCCGGTCCACGAGCTGGCCGGCGGGCAGGAGGCGGCGACGCGCGTTCCGCGCGGGACCCTGGGCGCGGCGCCGGCCGGACGCCAGGCGCTGGATCGTCACCTGCCCGAGATCGCGGCCCTGATCGATCCGAAGCAGTTCGAGGTCATCACGGCGCGGGACGCAGGCGTGGTCGTCATCCAGGGCGGCGCGGGCAGCGGCAAGACGACCGTCGGATTGCACCGGCTGGCCTACCTGGCGTTCACGTACCCGAACCGCTTCGCGCCGCGCAACCTGGCGGTCGTCACGTCGGGCGCGGCGCTGGCCGCGTACATCGGGCAGCTGCTGCCGTCGCTGGGCGTCTCCGGCGTCCGCGTCGGGACGTTCGCCGAGCTGGCCGAGCGCGAGCTGCGGGCCGAGCTGCCCTGGCTCAAGGCCGCCGTCGTCGAGCAGACCGTGGCCGCCGTGACGCGCGTGAAGAGCCACCCGGCGCTGCTGCACGAGCTGGAGCGGATGGCGCGCGCCTACCGCGGCAAGCGCAACTCGCGCGCGGCCGTCGAGATCTGGGGCGATCTGCTCACGGACCGGGGGCGGCTGCTGGCGCTGGTGACCGGCGCGGCGGAGATGCCCATCCCCGAACGGGACGTCATCGACGCGCACCGGATCATGACGGATCGGGTGGCTGCCGTGATGGCGCGCGACCCGCGCGAGGGCGTGCCGCCGAAGCCGCCGCGCAAGAAGTCCAAGCGGGCCGAGGCCGAGGCGGACCCGGACACGCACTGGACGGCCATCGGCCTCGAACAGAAGCCCGGCCAGCGCACCGTCGACGACGACCTGCCCGAGGGCGTGCGGCGCGTGGAGGCGCTGGACCTCTACGACGACGACGAGAACGTGCGCGGCGAGACCGGGATCGACGGGCTGCGCACCGAGGATGACGTCGCGACGCTGGACCTCGACGACCTGGCCATCTTGCTGCGCGCCAACCAGCTGGTGCGCGGCGCGCATCACCCGTTCGCGCACCTGTTCGTCGACGAGGCGCAGGACCTCTCGCCGACCAAGCTGTCGTTTCTGATC
>CAZPUH010000521.1:0-1898 GCA_964589215.1 uncultured Myxococcales bacterium
CGGCTGGCACGTGGTCATCGACGGCGAGCAGGTGGGTCCCCTGGCCGACGCCGACGTGCGGGCCAAGATCGAGCACGGTGAGATCAAGGCCGACACCTACACCTGGAAAGAGGGCTTCGCCGACTGGGTGAAGCTGTCGGCGGTCCCGGAGTTCGCGGGGCTCGTGTCGGGCGACGAGGTCGCGGCCGCGGCCGCGGCCGGCGGGGGCGGCGAGCTGTTCACGGCCACCCCGGTCTCGACCAACGGGACCGACCGCCCGCGGCGCGCTTCCAGCGCCGGGGCGTCGCTGTTCGGCGGCGGCGAAGGCGGCGACGTGTTTGCCTCGCCCGAGGCCGTGCCGGCGCGCGGCGGCGATCTGTTCGCGGCCAGCGCCGTGCCCTCCGCGGAAGAGTCGCGGTGGCCTTCGTCCGGCGCTCCGTCCGCGGGGCACGACGGCGGCCGCGTCGAGAGTCTGACGGGGCAGCGGCACGAGAACTCGGTTCTGTTCTCGCTCTCGAACCTGCAGTCGCTCGCGATGCCGAACGCGGCCCCCAAGCCGGTGACCGGGACCAGCGCCACGCCCGAAGGGTCGGGCCTGATCGACATCCGGGCCATGGCCGCCAGCACGCTGGGGACCGCCGAGAAGTCCACGTTCAACGGCGGGCCCGGTGGCGGCTCCGCCGCTCCCGACGACCTGCCGGCCTTCGGCTCGTTCTCGCCCGCCGCCCCGGTGCTGCTGCCGCTGCCGTCCAGCAGCGGTCCGCCCAAGTGGCTGTACGCCGCGGGCGTGCTCATGCTGGCCGCGCTGATCGGCATCGGCTTCATGGCCTGGAAGGTGCTCAGCGCCAAGCCGCCCGTGCTGGTCGAGACGGTCCAGGCCGTGCCGCCGCCGCAGGCCCCGGCCGCGCCGGTCAAGCAGGCGGCGCCCGAGGCGACCAAGCCGAGCACGATCGCCGACGACAAGCTGCCGCCGCGCGAGGGGAGCCCGGAGGCGTCCAACAAGGTCGCCGAGCACGAGCATCACCACGGCAAGCACGAGCACGAGGCCAGCGGAAAGGGCGACAGGAAGGGCGAGAAGGCGGAGAAGGGCGGCGGGGCCGCCACCGCCGTTGCGTCGGCCGAGCCGGCCGAGAAGAAGCCGGCCAAGGGGTCGCTGGACGACCTGCTGGACGGCGCGGTCCGCCACCCCGGCGGGGGTGGCCGGCCCAAGGTCTCGGACGACGACGGGAAGCCGGCCGCTTCGGCGGGACCGCTCGCCAAGAGCGCCGTCGTCGCCGGCATGAACTCCGTCAAGCCGAAGGTAGCCGCCTGCTACAACGAGTACAAGCAGCAGGGGATGGCGATGGTGAACGTCGTCATCGGCAAGAACGGCAAGGTGTCTTCGGCGACCGTGACCGGCAAGTTCGCGGGCACGCCGACCGGGGCCTGCGTCGAGAAGGCCGTCAAGTCGGCGACGTTCCCGCCGTCCGACGGGTTCACGACGCCGTACCCGTTCCAGCTGCGGTAGGCGCGCGACGTCTTCGCCGGATCAGCGCGCGCCGGGATCGGTTCAGGAGCGGCTTCGGGCCGCGCTGGGCGCGCTGGGGCTGAACGTCCTCTTGCCGCTGGACGCGGCCACGTTCGACGCGGCGGCGGCGCCGCTGCGCCTCGACAGCCTGCTGCCCGGCGCCGCGGGGGCCCTGATCGTCGGCGCCGGGGGCCGCGCGTTCTTCCAGCGGTTCTCCGAGGCGCCCGAGCCGCGCGACGGCGGGCCTGACCCGCTGGATCGCTACACGGCGCGCGCGGTGGCCGCCGCCGTCGCGGCGGCGCTGGCCGGCTCGGGCGCGCGGTACGCCGTCGGGCACCCGTTCGGGGTGGACCCGGTGATCCCCTTCCAGCGCCTGGGGCGCGCGGCGGGGCTGGGCGGACCCGGGCCGCTG
>CAZPUH010000522.1:0-3711 GCA_964589215.1 uncultured Myxococcales bacterium
CGGTTTCCATGTGAAAAATGCCCCCTTCCCAAAAGGAGCCCACGCTTGGAGACATTGCTCGGCCGTCCGCTCGAAGTTGAAGTCAGGGATTCCGTCGACAAGGCGCTGAAGATTCTGAAGCAGAAGATGTCCAAGGAAGGAATCCTGCAAGAGATCAAGCGGCGGCGTTACTACGAGAAGCCCTCCGTCAAGCGTAAGCGCAAGATGCGCGAGGCCCGCAAGCGGCGCCGTCGCGAAGCGAAGCGGCGCGTGCCCCGCTGACGCGGGGGCGAGGGGGTGGGCCCCCTCGCCGGCCCCCCCTTTGGAACGACCCCGGCGCGGCAAAGCCGCGCCTTTGTATTTCTTGGACTCGCGCCTGACGGCGCTCTGACGCCTCCCAGGTCGAAGGAACATGCGAAATGAGTGAGGCGTGGGTCGAGATCGTGGTGGAGGTGCCGCGGGAGGCGGCGGAGGTGATGGCGGAGGCGGTGGGGAGCTTGACGGGTGGGGTCGAGGTCCGGGACGGCGACACGATCATTCGCGCCGGCGTGGGACGGGCGGTGATCGTGACCCAGTGCCGGCCCGAGGAAGAGCCGGACGTTCTGGCGGAGATCGGGGCGGCTGCCGAGCGGATGAAAGCGGCCGGTGTGACGGTCGATCCGTTGTCGGTGAGGCGGCGGGAGGCGCACGAGGACGAGTGGCGCGACGTCTGGAAGCAGTACTTCCGCGCGCTGCGCGTCGGCAAGACGTTCCTGGTTCGGCCGAGCTGGGACATGCCGCCGGCGGCGCCCGGCGACCGCGTCATCGACCTGGACCCGGGACGGGCGTTCGGAACGGGCGGCCATGCGTCCACGCGGCTGGTGATCGCGCTGGCCGAGGAGATCGGCGATCGGCCGGTCGGGCGCTTTCTGGACCTCGGCTGCGGGTCGGGGATCCTGTCGATCGCGGCGGCCCGCCTGTGGCCGTCCGCTCAGGGGCTGGCGGTCGATGTCGACTCGGAGGCGGTGGCGACCACGGTCGAGAACCTGGCGCTGAACCACGTGACCAACGTCGAGACGCGCGTCGGCAGCCTGGACCTCACCACCGGACTCAACGACCTGGTGCTGGCCAACATCGAAGCCGGCGTGCTCGGGGAGCTGGCCGGACAGTTCGCGCCCCACGTGGCCCCGCACGGCGCCGTGATCCTGTCGGGCATCCTGACCGACCAGGCGGACGTGGTGCTTCGCGCGTTCGAGGCGGCCGGGTTCGCGCTGGCGGCCCGCCGCGACGAAGACGAGTGGGCGGCGTTGCGCCTGCAGCGGCCCTGATGGCGGCGCGCCGGCTGTTCGTCCCGGCGGACCGGCTGGCCGCCCCGACGGCCACCTTGACCGGCTCCGAGCATCACCACGTCTCGATCGTTCTTCGCGCGCGGCCGGGCGACCAGCTGACCCTGTTCGACGGGGCCGGCGGGGAGGTCGACGCGCGCATCCTGCGCATCGGACGCGACCAGACGGAGGTCGAGCTGGGGGCGCGCCGGGCGGGCGTCACCGCGACGGCGCCCATCACCTTGCTGGCGGCGATCCCGCGCGGCTCGCGCATGGACGTGCTGCTGCAAAAGACGGTCGAGGTCGGCGTGGCGCGCATCGTCCCGCTCGTCACGGCGCGGTCGGTGGTGCGCCCCGAAGCCGGGCGGCGCGAGCGCTGGACGGCGATCGTGCGCGAGGCGGCCCGCCAGTGTGGCCGCGCCGACGTGCCCGCCGTCGACGGGCCGATCGGCTTGAGTGACGCGCTGGCCGCCCCGGATCTGCCGTCGCGGCGGCTGGCGCTGTTCGAGCGCGAAGGGGAACCGGGGCTGGCGACCGCGCTGGCGGCGCTCGAGCCGGCGCCGACGGCCCTGCTGGTCGGACCCGAAGGAGGATGGGACCCGGCAGAGCGCGACGCGGCGCGCGCGGCAGGCTTCATCGGCGTGGGCCTGGGCGCGCGCATCCTGCGGGTCGAAACGGCGGCCATCGTCGCCGTGACGCTGGCGGCCGCGGCTTACGGCGATTTCAGTTGAGGCATAAACTTGCCGGTGCTCGGCCCGGTCCGCAGAATGGGGACGTGACCGCCGTCGCTGCCACGATGTCTGGATCCCAGCCGAACCCGTCGCCGTCCCGCCTCCACGACCAGCCGGTCCTGCGCGTTCGGGTCACGGGGTTTCCGCGCCGCGCGGCGGCCGCGATGTGCGACCTGGCCATCCTGCTGGGCTTCACGGTGGCCGTCACCGCGGCGGTGGCTCTGAGCCTGCACATCCCCATTCCCAGCGCGCGCGAGATCGGCCCCGACCTGCTGGTGGCCGGCATCCTGGATCGCAACCCGATGGCCGTGGGAGCGGTCGGTCTGCTGCTCGGCATGGCCGGCCTCTATCAGCTCTACTTCGCGGGCATCGCGGGCCAGACGCCCGGAATGCGGCTGCTGGGGATTCGCATCATCTGCCGGCGCGGGCGCCCCCCGGGACCGGCCCGCGGGCTGCTGCGCCTGCTGGCGCTCATCCCCAGCGTGGGGCCGGCGGCGCTCGGGTGGCTGTGGGCGATCTTCGATCGCGAGCACCGCGCGCTGCACGACCACCTGGCCGGCACGTACGTCATCCTCGAAGAGGAGTAGCCGCCCGGTTCTCTTCGCCTCGGGGCTGCGCGCCGGCGCGCCGGGGGATTCGCGCGGCGATCGTGCTAGATTGCGCGCCCGATGTTCGAGACGCTCACGAAGGGATTTCGCAGCGCGAAGCAGAAGTTTCAAGGACTGGCCGAGCTGGACGAGGCCACTGTCGACGAAGCTCTGAAGGACGTGCGTAACGCGCTGCTGGAAGCCGACGTCGGATTCGACGTCGTCCAGGACTTCTGCAAGCGGGTCAAAGAGAAGGCCGTCGGCGTCATCGTGAAGGTGAAGGCGTCGACGAAAGAGAAGGTTCGCCGCGTCAGCCCCGAGGATCACTTCGTCAAGCTCTGTCACGACGAGCTCGTCGACCTGATGGGCCCGGTCGACACCAGCATCAAGTTCGCGAAGAAGGGCCCGACCGGAATCATGCTGGTCGGCCTGCAGGGCTCCGGTAAGACGACGACCGTCGGCAAGCTGGCCCGCTACCTCGAGAAGCATCACAAGCGGCCGCTGCTGGTCGCCGCCGACGTCTACCGCCCGGCCGCCATCGACCAGCTGAAGATCATCGGGCAGCAGCTGGGCGTGCCCGTCTTCGCCGAGCCGGGGGGCAAACCGCCCGAGATCTGCGAGAAGGCGCTGCGCGTCGCCGCCGAGACCGGCCGCGACGTGATCCTGTTCGACACCGCCGGCCGCCTCGCGATCGACGAGCCGCTGATGCAGGAGCTGAGCGAGATCGACCGCCGCGTCCACCCGGGGAACATCCTGCTGATCGTCGACGCGATGATTGGTCAGGACGCGGTCGGCACGGCCAAAGCGTTCAACGACCGGCTGAACCTGGACGGCGTGATCCTCACCAAGCTGGACGGCGACGCGCGCGGCGGCGCCGCGCTGTCGGTCAAGGCGGTCACCGGCAAGCCGATCAAGTTCGTCGGTATGGGCGAGTCGTCCGATCGGCTCGAGGAGTTCCGGCCCGACGGGCTGGCCAGCCGCATCCTGGGGCGCGGCGACGTGGTCGGCCTCGTGCAGCAGTTCGAGGAGGTCGTCGACGAAGAGAAGGCCGAGCAGGACGCGATGCGCATGCTCAAGGGGAAGTTCGACATGAACGACTTCCTCGAGCAG
>CAZPUH010000523.1:0-4922 GCA_964589215.1 uncultured Myxococcales bacterium
TCGAAAGGAGCCAATCGTGAAGCTGCTACTGGTGGACGGATCGACGATTTTTCGGATGGGGTTGCGAGCCTTGTTCACGGGCCCCGGCGCCGGTGATTTGTCGGTGGTCGGCGAGTGCGGCGACGGCGCGCAGGGCTGCGCGCTGGCGGCCTCGTTGCAGCCGGACGTGGTCGTCACGGAGCTGCACCTGCCCGACAGGAACGGCATCGCGTTGACGCGGGAGCTGGCGCGCACCGCGCCCGAGGTGCGGGTGCTGGTCCTGGCGGCTCACGCGCCGGAGGCGATCGTCCACCAGGCGCTGGGCGCGGGGGCGGCGGGCTACATCCTCAAGGGCCAGTCTCCCGATGAGGTGCTGGCCGCCGTGCGGGCGGTCGCGCGGGGCGAGCTGGTCCTGCCGCCCGGGGTGTCGGCGCCGCCGCCGCGTCCCGTCACCCGGGGGGACCGCAACCGGACGGTCGTTCACGCGATCGAGCGGCTGTCGCAACGCGAGCGGGAGATCTTCGACCTGGTCGTCTGGGGCGCCTCGAACAAGCAGATCGCGGGCCGCCTGGGCATCAGCATCAAGACGGTCGAGACCCACCGCGGCCACATCAACGGCAAGCTGCGGGTCCACACCAGCGCCGACATCGTGCGGCTCGCCTCGCTGTGGGGGATGATCACGACGACCGCCGCGCCGGCCATGGACGGCGTCGCCCGCGCGATGCCGCAGTAGCGCCTCAGTCTCGGGGCGTCACTCGTCCGCGCTGCCGACCTTCTTGGCCAGCGTCTGGCGGGTGATGCCCAGGTGCTGCGCGGCCAGCGTGCGGTTCCCGCCGCAGATCTCCAGCACGCGCCGGATGTGGCCCAGCTCCACCTCTTCCAGCGTCGGGATGGCCGCGGACGCGGACGACCCGGCGGCGGCGGCCACCTCGGGCGCCGCCAGCGCCGCCGACAGCAGCTCGGGGGGCAGGTGCCCCGGCCGCAGCAGCTCGTCGTCGTGCAGCAGCGCCGCGCGCGCGACCACTGCCCGCAGCTCGCGGACGTTGCCGGGCCAGCGATAGCGCTCCAGCAGCCCCGCCGTCTCGGGGGCCAGCGCCCGGAAGCGCCGTCCGAACTCGCGCGACGACTCGCCGAGGAAGTGCTCGGCCAGCACGCGCACGTCTCCCAGCCGCTCGCGCAGCGGGGGCAGGTGCACGGTGATGGCGTTGATCCGGTAGAACAGGTCCTCGCGGAACGCGTGGGCGGCGACGGCGGCGGTGAGGTTGCGGTTGGTAGCGGCCACGACCCGCGCGTCGACCCGCCGCACCGCCGTGGCGCCGACGCGCCGGAACGTCCGCTGCTCCAGGAACGTGAGCAGCTTGGCCTGGGCCGCCGCGCCCAGATCGCCGATCTCGTCGAGAAACAGCGTGCCGCCGTCGGCGATCTCCACGAGCCCCAGCTTCCGCTCGCGCGCGTCCGAGAACGCCCCCCGCTCGTGGCCGAAGAGCTCGCTCTCGACCAGGTTCTCGGGGATCGCCGAGCAGTTCAGCTCGACGAACGGGCCCGCCGCCCGCGGCGAGCCTTCGTGCAGCATGCGGGCGACGGCCTGCTTGCCCGTGCCGCTCTCGCCGGTGACCAGCACCATCGGCACGGGGCTTTGCGCGATGACGGCGACCTCCGACAGCAGCCGGTCCATCGCGGGCGAGGCGTGCACGAAAGCGGTGCCCCCGCTGCGGCGGCGGTCCTGGGCCGCCAGGTACGCGACGCGCTGCTCGAGGCGGCTGGTGCGGACGGCGTTGCGGACCGCCGCCACGATCTCCTCCAGCTCGAAGGGCTTCTTGATGAAGTCGTAGCCGCCCAGCTTCATGGCGGCGACGGCGCTCTCGATCGAGCCGTGCGCCGAGATCAGGATGACCTTGGTGTCGGGCGCCTCTTGCTTGATCCGCCGCAGCAGGTCCAGCCCGTCGGCGTCGCCCAGCACCAGATCCAGCAGCACCACGTCGGGGCGCGCTTCCTGGAACCGGCTCCACGTTTCGGCGCCCGAGGCGGCCTGCGCGACCTCGAAGCCCTCGTCCGCGAGCAGCGCCCGCAGGGACTGGCGGATCAGGGCTTCGTCATCGGCGATGAGGACGGTCGCGGTCATCAACGCACCACCGGGATCAGGATCTCGAACACGGCGCCCGGGCCGTCGGTCCGCGAGGCGCCGCTGATGCGGCCGCCGTGTTCCAGCACGATGTTCTGGCTGACCGCCAGCCCCAGACCGTGCCCCTCCGGCTTGGTCGTGAAGAACGGCTTGAAGAGATCCCGAAGCTGTCCGGGCGCGATGCCCGCCCCGCGATCGGAGACCCGGATCGCCACTTCCGCCCGGCCGTGCGCGGCGGTTCGCGCGGTCGCGATCTCGACGGTGCCGCCGGGCGCTGCCTCGGCCGCGTTGGCGATCAGGTTCACCAGCGCCTGCGTCACCAGCTGCGGGTCGATCTCCAGCGGGGGCAGGTCGGGCGCGTCCTGCCGCTCGATGCGTGCGTCGTGGCGGGCCAGCACCGGGCCGGCCGCCTCCACGGCGCTGTCGAGGAGGCTCGCCACGGTGACCAGCTCATACCGCGGCGCCAGCGGCCGCGCATAGCTCATCAAGCGGCGCATCAGCCCCTCGACGCGCGACAGCTCGCGATCCAGGGCCCGCGCCGTCTCGACGACGGCGCCGCCGCCGGGCGCCGCGTTGCCCTGCCGCTCCATCAGCTGCACCGCCGCCTTCATGCCGGCGATGGGGTTCAAGACCTCGTGCGCCAGCTTGGCCGCCAGCTCGCCGACGGCCGACAGCTTCTCGCTCTGCACCAGCCGGCGCCGGTGCTCGAACAGCGCCGCGTCGGTCTCTTCCAGGCGTTCGACGATGGCGCTGACCTGGTCGCCCAGCGTCTCCAGACCGGCCCGCCCCGGACCCAGGTGAATGCGGGTCCGCTCCGCCGCCGATTCCACCTGCACCTCCAGCTCGTAGATCGGCTTCGTGATCCGGCGCGCCCACAGGAACCCGACCAGGAGGCTGGCGAAGGCGCCGGCGATGCTGGTGCCGACGAGAACGCCGGCCAGCCGCCGCACCGACTGCTCGGCCCGCGCCAGCCGGGCCTCGGCCTCGGACCGGGCGACCCGCCCGAACTCGACGAACAGGTCGCGCAGGCGCTGGGCCTGGACGTGGCTCTGGGTGAGCAATACCGTCTTCGCGTCGTCCATGCGCCCGGCGTCGTACAGCGCCACGGCCTGGCGCCGCCCGCGGTCATACGCCGCGTACTCGGTCTGGATCTGGTCCAGCAGGTTCTCGGAGGCCGGCCCGCCGACCCGGCCGTGCATGCCGCGCAGCCAGGTCTCGAACGCGGGGCGGTTGCTCTCCAGCTCGGCCAGCCAGGCGCTGTTGCCGGTCAGGAGGTATTCGGCGACGAACCCCTTCTGGTACAGGAACGCGCTCATCGCCGACGCGTCGTCGATCAGCGCCAGCTGGCGGCTGACCGCGACGCGAGCGACGGCCGAGGCGTTGCCCAGAGAGAACAGCCCGACGGCGCACACGACCCCGACCGCCAGCGCCGTTCCGAGGGAGGCGAGCGCAAGCCGGGTCGAGAGCCGCGCCGAGCGCGATCCGCGCATCCGCGCAGTATGACCCGGCTCTACGTCGTCGTGCACTGACGGACGCGCTACCTGACGATGAGGTCGTCGCGCCGGTTCCTGGCGTGGGCGTCGTCGTCGTGGCCCGGGTACTTGGGCCGCTCGGACCCGTAGCTCACGGTTTGCAGCCGGCCCTTCGGGACACCCAGGTGCAGCAGATAGGCCTGAGCG
The DNA here is from genome assembly GCA_964589215.1 of uncultured Myxococcales bacterium. Taxonomy (GTDB): domain Bacteria; phylum Myxococcota_A; class Polyangia; order Fen-1088; family Fen-1088; genus JADGRB01. The sequence continues at coordinate 3,781 of CAZPUH010000523.1, forward strand.
GCGCGGGCCCGCTCTTCACCCAGCGCCAGGTTGTACTCGGTCGTCCCCAGCTCGTCGCAGTTCCCTTCGATCCGCAGCGCGCCCGTGTCGCGGGTGCGCAGCGAGGCAGCGACCTTCTGCAGCACGTCGTGCGCTTCGGGGCGCAGCAGCGCCGAATCGAAGTCGAAGTAGATCGACGGCTCTTCCTTGCGCTTGGGTGCGTCGGCTGCCACCGCCGCCGCGGGCGGATGCACGCGCGGCGCCGGCTGGCGAACGGCGACAGGTGCGGGAGCAGGGTGGGCCGGCGGCGCCTTCTGCTCGTGCGAGCAGCCGAATGCGCCCATCCCCATGGCGAGCGCCCCCACGGCGAACCAGGAACGTGACGTCATGCTGTACCTCCCCATAAAGAGCTCTGCGGAATCTCGACGAAAGACCAGAACTGGCTGCGCAGCACCTGCAGCCGATCGAACGCCTCTTGCCCGCCGGCGGCCACCAGGTACTGCAGCTTCGAGAGCAGCGTGGCCGGCTCGGAGCGGGCGAGCAGCGCCTGCGAGGGCTGCACGACCGGCCGGGCGCTCGCCCCGTCCCAGACGACGTGGCCGACGACGATGAACTCGCCGCCGGTCTTCTGCTGCGGGTGGAACCGGGCTTCGAGCACGCGCATGGTGGGGGCTACGAGCTGCAATCGACGTGCCCCCCGGGGCGCGGGGGGTTAGCCCAAACCCGCCCCGCTGTGGCGGTAAAGGACTGTGCGCCCCGGCGCGCGGGCGTCTCATTCATTGACAGCTGCGCGCCACCCCAGGCGTGTTATTCAATGCGCCGAGGAGGTTGCGTATGCGATACCCGATGGCCCTCGTGGTTGGCGCAACGATGGCGTTCTCGGCGGTCACCCTGGCGCCGCGTCCGGCGGCGGCCGCCGGCAAGATCGTCGTGAGCGACGTCGAATGGGGCTCCTACGGCTCGGAGAAAGAGCTGAACACCGCGCTCAAGAAGCAGGGCAAGACCACGTTCAAGGGCGACGGCGCCTGGAACGTCAACATGATGGTCTTCCTGGGCAGCGGCGCGGGCGCCGACAAGATCAACATCGTCTACTACGACATGGCCAAGAAGCCGCCCGAGCAGGTCAATTTCAATGAAATCGGGGTCAAACCCGATCAGAAGAT
>CAZPUH010000524.1:0-3618 GCA_964589215.1 uncultured Myxococcales bacterium
CGACGGCCCACGCGCCGAGGGGCGCCGCGATGAGCGGGCCCGGCGTGAACGAAAGCCAGCTCGGCACGCGCGCCAGGCGCGCGGCCAGCCCTGCCGGATCGCGCAGCGCGCCCGTCCCCACCATCCAGAGCGCGGCAAGCGACAGCGCCGCCAGCAACCGCATGGCGACCCAGGCGCCACGGCGGCGCGCCGGCCGCACGAGGCGCACCAGCGCGACCTGCGCCGCGTAGGCCAGCATCGAGATGCCCAGCTGCACCAGCCCCGAGATCCCGGCCGCCATCAACCACGCCGCCGCCGGCAAGCGCCACACCAGCGCCGCGGCGAACAGCACCGGGAAGAGAAACAGCGCGCCCATCGGATCGGTGAGCGCGTCCGCGAGCCCCCGCCCCACCACCAGCGCGCCCAGCCCGATCGGGCGGGAGAGCAGGAACTCGTTCTCGGGAGATCCGGCGCGCAGCGCCTCGCTGCTCGCCGCCTTCGCAGCCCAGCTGCCGAACGCCAGCAGCCCGGCGACGGCGCCCAGCGCGGCGGTTTGCCCGCGCGGCCCGACCTTGGCGACCACGACGGCGAACGCCTGCGCGAACAGACCGACGTACGCGACAGAGGTCACCAGCGCCGCCACCGCCACGACCAGCGGCGCCCGCGCCCGTCCGCGCAGCCGCACGCCGTTGCGGAGCGAGCGCAGGCGCGCGCGCACCAGCAACGCGGCCACTCGAAGCGGCCCGACGGGCCGCGCGCCGCCGCCGACCGCGGCCGCCGCCGGTGAGCTCACGCCCCGCCGGACGGCGCGGCGTCCGGGTGGCCGTCGGTCGGTTCGCCCGTCATGCGCAGGAACAGCTCCTCCAGCGTCGTCTCGGGGCCGGCGCCGAAGCGCGCCCGCAGCTCGGCGGGCGTGGCGACCGCCTGCAGGCGCCCGCGCTGCAGGATCGCCACGCGGTGGCAGAGGCGCTCGGCCGCGTCCAGCAGGTGCGTGGACAGGAAGATCGTGCGCCCGCCCGCCGCGTAGTCCGCGATGGCCGCCCGCATCTGGCGGGCGCCGGCCGGGTCCAGCCCGTTGGTCGGCTCGTCGAGGATCAGCACCCGCGGCTCGTGCACCAGCGCCAGCGCCAGCGCCAGCCGCTTCTTCATCCCCAGCGAGTACGTGACCGTGTAGGCGCGCGCCGCTTCGCCGAGGCCGATGCGCTCGGCGGCGGCGTCCGCGCGGCGCCGCGCCTCGGGCGGCGCGAACCCGTGCAGGCCGGCGACCAGCTCCAGCGTCTCGACCCCGCTCAGATACGGGTACAGGAACGGCTCGTCGGGCAGGTATCCGACGTCGCGCTTGAGGGCGACGGCGTCGGCGTGACAGTCGCGCCCCAGGATCGAGGCGCGCCCGGCGCTGGGGCGCAGCAGGCCCATCAGCAGGCGGATGGTGGTCGTCTTGCCCGACCCGTTCGGGCCCAGGAAGCCCATCACCTCGCCGGGGGCGACCTGCAGGCTCAGACCGTCGACGGCCAGGGTGCCGCCGAACCGCTTGCAGAGTCCCTGGGTCTCGAACACGGCGCGGCGACGGCGTCCGCCGCGCGCGGCTTGGCCGGCAGCGCGCGCATCCGCAAGGCCGGCATGTGCAGCGGATCGATGCGGCCGGCGGGACGATCCAGCGGCCCCTCGCGTTCCGGCGCCTGCTCGGCCCAGAGCGCCCGCCGCGCGAGATCGGTGTCGGCGGCGATCTCGGCGCCGAACAGCGCCTGCATCACCTCGATGGGGCGCACGCTCCCCTCCTGACTGACGGTCACGGCGAACGACAGCAGCGCGCCCGCGTCCCAGTCCAGCCGGCGGCGCAGCTCGGCGTCCTCGATCGCCGCCACCGAGCGCAGCGTCTTGCGCGCGTCGACGGTGCGCGCGATCCCCTTGTCCGACTCGCGCCGCACGACCAGCGGCGCCTCGCTGGCGTACGAGGCCAGCGCGGCCGCCGGGTCCACGCCGGCAGGCAGCCGCGCGAGGTACTCGGCCTCGGCGATCACCCGGCCGAGCGCCCGATCGTTGGGGCCCACGCGGGAGGCATCCGTGAACGCGACCCCGTCCAGCGTGACCCGATTGAGCATCCGCAGCAGCTCCTCGGGCGTGGGGTCGTCGAGCAGCCGCACGTCCATGATCTCGCCCAGCGACGGAATGCCCAGCCCCAGGGCGGGCCCGAACGAGAGATCGGGCTTCGGGTGAAAGCCGATCGAGTAGTAAATCTCCAGCCCGGCGCGCCGGAAGATGCGTGGCAGGTGGCGCACCAGGTCCAGGTGCCCGAGGTAGGCGACGTGCCCCAGCTTCGTGTAGCGCAGCCGGTAGCCGTGCGCCTCGCCCTGCGCCGCGCGCGGCGGCGGACGCGTCGGATCCTGCACCGGCCGCGGGCGCGGCTGCGGATCGCGCGGCGCCTCGCCGGCGGTGCTCACGGGCGCGCCGGTCCAGGCGTTCATGCGGCGCAGGAAAAAGAGCCGCTCACCCTTCATCGCGTCCAGGTCGCACGCGATGCCGCAGTCGTAGCAGATCAGCTTGTCCTTGGCGCCCGCCTCGGCCGCCGCGACGCTGCTGGGGTGCAGCAGCTTCTTGTACGGCTTCCCGCACGGCGGCGAGAGCCGGTCCTTGAGCGCCTTGCGATACTCCTTGGCCAGGAAGTCGGGCTCGAGGCCGATGTCGATGTGGCTCCACGGCAGCCGCCCCGTCACGGGCATCGTGCCCAGCGGGCGCGCCACGTCCAGCCCCGTGCGCGCCGTCGTCTCGGCGACCGCCCGCTCCCAGAGGTCGATGCGCAGGGCGTCGTCCCAGCTGTCGAACCGGCAGCCGAGGCGAAACGCCGCTTCCAGCAGGTCCCCCGCGCGCCGGTCGCCGCGCGCGAAGATCCCCTCGATGTGCGACTGCTGGTTGTCGTGCATCTTCAGGTTCACGCGCAGGGCGCGCGCCCGCTCCGCCAGCAGCGACTGCTTGCGCGCGATGGTCGCGTCGTCGTCCATGGCCGCCCACTGGAACGGCGTATGCGGCTTGGGGACGTGCGACGAGACGGAGGCGGTCACCTGCGCCCCCTTCTGGTGCTTGCGGCCGATGGCCTGCACGCGCGCCGCGGTCTCGACGATGCCGGCCACGTCCTCGTCGGTCTCCGTCGGCAGGCCGATCATGAAGTAGAGCTTCATGCGCGAGAAGCCGCGCCCGAACACGCGGTGGGCCGATTCGATGATGTCGTCCTCGGTCACGTTCTTGGCGATGACGTCGCGCATGCGCTGCGTCCCCGCCTCGGGCGCGAAGGTCAGCCCGCCGGCGCGCACGCCGGCGATCTCGCCCAGCAGGTCCTCGTTGAGGCCGTACGCGCGCAGCGACGACACCGACAGCGAGACTTTCTCGGGCGCCAGCTTCGCCATGGCCGCCTTCACCAGCGGCGTCACGCACGAGTAGTCGGCCATCGACAGCGACGTCAGCGCCGTCTCGTCGTAGCCGCCCTTCTTCACCCCGCCGACGAGCGCGTCCAGCACGGCCACCGGGTCGCGCTCGCGCACGGGCCGGTAGATCATGCCCGCCTGGCAGAAGCGGCACCCCTCGGTGCAGCCCCGCGCCACCTCGACGGCCATGCGGTCGAAGATCGCCTCCGCGTACGGCAGC
>CAZPUH010000525.1:0-12123 GCA_964589215.1 uncultured Myxococcales bacterium
CGGCGCCCGCCCCGGCGCGCCCGGCCTTGGGGCTGGACCTGGACGGCGCGCGCCTGGCCGACGTGCAGCAGTGGGCGGCGGCGCGCGGCGGGACCTGCGCGGCGCGCACGCGGCCGTCGTCGCTGCTGAGCTGCCGCCAGATCGCCAGCTACGACGAAGTGACCTTCGGCTTCGCGCCGGACGGCCGGCTGATCTCCGTGTCGGCGCTGCGCACGGGGTTGCCCGGGGCGGAGGCCGCCGGGAGGTTCGACGGCCTCCAGCAGTCGCTCTCGGCGCAGCTCGGGGCGGGGGCGCTGGCCGGCGAGCCCACGGCCGCTGCCCTGGCCGGGGGCCCGCTGCACACGGCCCGCCTGCAGTATCGCTTCAGCGACTACCTGGCCACTGTGACCGCGATGAACCTGCCGGGCGGCATCGCGGTGCGCGAGCAGTACCAGTCGGCGCGCGACTAGATCTGCAGCCCCAGCAGCAGCGACGGGTAGATGCGGACGGTGGTCGCGCCGCTGTGGCTGACGCTCTGGGGACCGAAGCCGAGGTCGGCGTCCTGGCCGCCGGTGCCGATGGCGACGCTGGCGCCGGCCCCGGCGAGGACGCTCAGGTCGCGGAAGATCCGCACGCCGACCTGCGCGCGCAGCGAGGCGACCTGCGGCGTGTCCCCCGACCAGCTCCAGTTGCTGCGAATCTGGGCCGAGTCGGCTTCGACCTCCAGGTACCGCAGGGGGCCGCGCTCCAGCGGAAACCGCCAGCCGAGACCGGGCGCAAACGCCCAGCGCCGGCTCGAGCGCGTGAAGTGCGCCGGCCCGATGGGCAGGTCGTCTCCGGGCTGGTAGCCGAACGCCAGGTTCGTGTAGAGGTGCCGGCCGCCCAGCTTGAGGCCCACGTTGGTGACCATCAGCTCGGTCGCGTAGACGGCGGCTTCGTGGATGCCGTCGCCGATCAGGTTCAGCAGCGCCAGCGACTCGCCGTCGTCGTGCGCCGCGACGTTGACGACGCCCAGCTGGAACCCGTGGTTGCGGGCGGCGAAGTTGAGCACGCCGATCCGCGCGCCACTCCCCTCGCCGGCGACGTTGGCGACGCCGATCTGCGCGCCGGCTCCCGAGCGGACGATGTTCAGCGGCGCCAGCTGCGCGCCGTTGGACTGGACCGCGAAGTTGGCTCCCGCGGCGATCTGCACGCCACGCATCTCGTTGGCGATGTTCAGGCCGGCCGCGATCTGCGCGCCGGACGACTGGCCGCCGGCCACGTTGGCCCCGGTCGCGATCTGCGCGCCGTGCGCCCCCTCTGCCGCCACGTTTGCTCCGACGGCGAGCTGCGCGCCGTGCATGCTTCCCGTCGCGACGTTCGCGCCCACGGCGATCTGACCGCCGTGCGTGTCACCGCCGGATCCGTTGGCGCCGATGGACAGCTGGAAGCCGCGCAGCTGCTGATCGACCTGGTTGTAGCCCAGGGACAGCTGCAGGCCGGCGACGCGGCGGGCCCGATCCGCGATGAACCCGAACGAGAATCCGTCGACGTCGATTTTGCCGTCGGTGGCGCCCGGAAACAGCACCGCCTTCACGGGCACGGTCTGAACAGGTTCCGCGGGCGCGGCCGTCGTGACCGACGCAGCCGGCGCCCCAGCCGGAGCGTCCCCGCGGGCCACGGTCAGCTCGCGCGCGGGGCCGGCGTGAAAGGCGGACGCGCGCACGGCAGCGCGCTGCCCCGCGACCAGCGCGAGCTCGGCCTGGAAGATCTGCGGGGCCCCCTCCATCGAGACGACGTAGTCGCCCGGCTCGACGCCCAGCTCCAGCGTGCTGCCGGCCGCCTTGTGCAGCTCGGCGATCAGCGCGCCGTCGCGTTGCCGGACGGTGATGCGGCCGCTCAGCTCGGGCGGCAGCACCAGGCCGGACTCGGTCCCGCGCACGTCGGTGACCACCATGTCACCGGTGCCGGTCAGATCGAACTCGTAGGCGGCGTGCTGGGGCCCCCCCTGCGTCCGTTCGGTGCGCGCCAGCGTCTCCTGCGACGCAAACTGATACGCCTCCTGCAGCGTGACGCGCCGGTCCTGGTTGGCGTCCGCCGCGCCGCGCAGGCCCGACAGCAGGTAGTACGTGAAGTAAGAGGCCGCGATCCGGTCCGACTCCTGGGCCTGCTCGTCGGCCGACGTCGAGGTCAGGAAGGCGTGCCCGCGCATATCGATGGAGCTGTCCATCAGGAAGGGCGGGCGCTTGACGCCCCCCTTGTGACGCGTGAACGCGCCGGACGCGCACGAGTCCAGGATGACGACCCGCAGGTCGGCGGAGGCCCGCTGCACGCGCGTGCGCAGCTCGTCGTACGGGTACCGGTCGCGGCCGACCAGAAGCCCCTCCTCGTCGGAGTGGCCCGAGTAGTAGACCAGCAGCTCGCGCCGCACGCCCGGCGCCCCCTCGGCGCGCAGGCGGGTCTCGATCTGCGCGAAGCCGGCGTCGATCGCCGCCCTGGTGCCGTCGGCGACGAACACGGCGTCCGCCGCCGCCACGCCGCCCAGCGTCTGCAGCACCCGGCCCACCGCCTGGGCGTCCGTCGCCGCGTATCGCAGGCGCGGCCGGCCGGGGCCGCCGTCGGCGACGCCGATCAGCAGCGCGTAGCGGTGCAGGCGCGCGGAAGGCGCCCCGGCCGCCGCCGCTCGAGGTGGGACCGCCGTCGCAATGAGGGCGGTGATGGCCAGAGACGTCAGCAGGCGGTTCATCGGAGTTCCTTTCGGGCCGCGCCCGGCTTGTCGAGCGCGATCGAGGTCTGTTCGTAGGACGGCGGCAGCGGCAGCGGCGCGACGCGGGCGTCGCCGGGTCGGCTGGCCAGCGCGCGCGCCGCGGCGACGACCGGGCCGACCGGGAAGGGGCGGGGCGCCGTGACCAGGAAGAACCGCTCGAACCCGGGCGCGCCGTCCAGCTGATACGCCGACGGCAGGCGCACCTCGGCGGCCGTCTCCAGGCGCGCCGCGCTGTCGCCGCTCTGCTCGGGCCAGTGCAGCGTCACCTCGCCCGCGCCGTCGATCGACAGCAGCAGGCCGAACCCGCCGTGACGCTCGCGGTACGCGAGTTGAACCAGGTCCCCCTCCGCGGCGCGCGCGCCGTCGGCCAGGGCGCGATCGCCGCTGGATTCGTGGCGGTAGACGAGCAGGCGGGTGGCGGCCGGGGTGGGCCCCTTCAAGGTGGTCGGCTCCAGGGCCTCGCCGGCGCCGGATTCAGCCCCGTGCTGGCCGGGGCGCGCCCACAGGACCAGGGCGAGCGCGCCGGCGAGCACCGGCACCGCGAAGAAGACGGCCCGCCGCGGCCGTGCCGTCGCGCGCTTCCCGGCCGCCGCCGCGCGGCTCCGAATCGCCGGCACCATGCGTCCGGAGGGATGCGCCGCCAGCAGCTCGGCGTTCGATGCCGCCAGACGCGCCAGCGCCTCGTCGACGTCGACACCCGCCGCTTTCAGACGCTGCCGGAGCTCCGCCGCCGTGGCGGCGTCCAGCTCGCCCAGAGCCAGCCGCTCGAGCATCCAGTGTGATTCTTCATTCGGGCTCTGGCTTTTCATTGCAACCCGTCCTCCTGCAGTTCGACCAGCCGGCCGCGCAGCGTGCGCAGCCGTTTGCGGACACCGGAGACCGACAGCCGCGTCTCCCGCGCGACCTCTTCCAGCGTCATCCCGTCGACCAGATGCATGAACGCCAGCGTCTGCGTCGACGCCGCCAGCGGATCGTCCGGCCGGAACAGCCGGGCGAGCAGGTTGCGCGCGACGGCGCGGCTCTCGGCGGACGCGCCGTCGTCGCCGCTGTGGGCGATCCGCGTCGCCACGTCCGGGTCGGCGTCCTCGGGCCGGCGCCGGTTACCGCGCAGCCGGTTGAGGGACAGGTTGGTCGCCATCCGCAGCAGCAACGCGCCCGGCGCCTCGTCGTGAAGCCGGGCCTCGAAGCGCAGCGCGCTCACGAAGACCTCCTGCGCCACGTCCTCGGCGGCGTTGGGATCCCGCAAGATTGACCGGCAGCGACGGAGCACCGCCGGTCCGTACCGTAGGTAGAGTTCTTCGACGTCCAGCGCCACTCGGGTTTCGCCTCCCGCATGCACCCTCAACACCGGGCTCGCGCGGAAGTGTCACCGGGCGCGTGCGATTAGGCCAGCCCCCGCAAAAACGGGCGTTCAGACCGACAGTGACCGCAGAAACTCGCGGAAAGCCGGGTTCGCACGGTCCAGGACCACCACGAACTCGCCCCCCGGGTGGACGCGGGCCACGCGCCCCCCGGCCACGCACTTGCCGCCGCCCGGCACGATGAAGCCGAACGTGGCGCGGCGGTCGACCGTGATGCCGCTGGACGCGAGCGGCCGCAGGCGCACCCCGCCCGCCGCGATGTCGATCAGCTCGACGGTCAGGGTCTCGGCCACGTCGTCGACGTGGACCTCGACCGGCAAGCCCAGCTGCACGCGCTGATGGCGCCGCCGGTTGCCGCTCGTGCTGGACGTTCCTTCGGTGCGCACGATTGCCTGCCAAAGGAGAGTGACATACGGAGCGCTCCGCAGCTCACGGAACCAGCCATCGACGCGCGCCGTTACGCGCTTTTGCGGGCAGAGCTCGCGACGCTCTCGATTTTTTGAAGAAAGCGGAAGGGATCGGCTCTAACGAATTTCTGCGGCCAGATCGTACTCGGCCGAATGCGTGACGCACGCCTCGACGAAGGTGCCCGCCGCGGGGGTCGCGCCATCCGCGCCCAGCGACAGGTAGACCTGACCGTCGATCTCGGGCGCCTGCCCTTCGTGGCGGCCCATCAACAGGTATTCGGATTCGTCGGACGGTCCTTCGACCAGCACGCGCAGGTTCTTCCCGCGCATCGCGCGCAGCTTCTTCTTCGAGACCTCGCGCTGGATGCGCAGCAGCTCGCGGCGGCGCGCGTCGATCTCTTTTTGCGGGACGCGGTTGGGCAGCAGCGCGGCGACCGTCCCCTCCTCGCGCGAAAAGTTGAAGATGCCGACGTGATCCATCTCGGCCTCGCGAACGAAGTCGCACAGCCGCTGAAAGGCGTCGTCGGTCTCGCCCGGGTGCCCCGCGATGAACGTCGTGCGGAAGGTGCCACCCGGGACGCGCTGCCGGAAGCGCGCGACCAGGTCACGCACCTGGCGCTCGCCGTAGCCGCGCCGCATGGCCTTCAGCACGCCGCTGTCGACGTGTTGAATCGGAACGTCCAGGTAGCTGGCCACGCGCGGCTCCGCGCCGATGACGTCCAGCAACGCGTCCGTGCAGGCCGAAGGGTAGGCGTAGTGCAGCCGGATCCAGCCCAGGTCCTCGACGCCCGCCAGCTGCCGCAGCAGCTCCGCCAGCGGCGGCGCCTCGGGCAGATCGGTCCCGTACGTCGTCAGGTCCTGCGCGACCAGGCAGATCTCGCGCGTGCCGTCCGCGACCAGCTCGCGCACCTCGCGCAGCACGGACTCGGGCGACCGGCTGCGCTGCGGGCCGCGCAGCTTGGGGATGATGCAGAACGCGCAGGGCCGGTCGCACCCCTCGGCGATCTTCACGTACGCCGTGTGCGGCGCCTGCGAGCGCCGCCGCGGCGAGGCGTCGTCGTAGAGGTACGCCGGCGTGTCCGTGACCGCCAGCCGCTCCAGCGTGCCCGTGATCGCCTTGGTGATGGCGCCGACCTCGTCGGTCCCCAGGAACTGGTCGACCTCCGGCATCTCGGCGGCCAGCTCTTTCGGGTACCGCTGCGAGAGGCAGCCGGCCACGACCAGCCGCTTGCACGTGCCGGCCTGCTTGTGGCGGGCCATCTCCAGAATGGCGTCGATCGACTCCTGCTTGGCCTCGCCGATGAAGCCGCAGGTGTTGACGACGATGACCTCGGCGGCCTCCGGTTCGGCGACCAGCTGGTGGCCGGCCTCCGCCGTGTGGCCGAGCATGACCTCGGTGTCGACGCGGTTCTTGGGGCAGCCGAGGGAGACGAAATGGACGTTCATGCGGGAAAGCCGGCAAAGCTAGCATAGGCGGCCCGGCGGCGCTCAGGGCGCTCAGGGGAAAAACAGGACCTCCCGGGCCCCGTACTTGTCGATCAGGTCATCGATGTGGCGCTTGATGAAGTCGCGGCGCGCAATCACGGCCGCGATCTCGGCCGGGGTCAAGATCTCGTGCCCGGCGCCGGCCTCGGCGCCCAGGGTCCGGCGCAACGTCCCCTCGGTGATCCGGTTCAGCGCGTCGATCAGCGACCGCGAGAAGCGCTGGGTCCGCAGCAGCACGTCGCGAATCTTCTCCTTGCCCTGCGGGTCCAGGAAGAACGACATCGTGTTGTCCATGTAAAAGAGCTCGCTGCCGTCGGGCGCCATCTTCATGTTGCCGCCCGAGTAGCGGTCGGGGTTCGAGGTCAGGAAGTCGAACACCACCAGGTCCGAGACCTGCCGCGCCATCGACAGCTGGTCCGGCGGGATTGGCTCACCGTGCGTGAGCCAGGCCTGCATCTGCCGCTGCCCCTCGCCCTTGTCGAAGCCGGAGTCCTTGATGACCGGGATCCAGTAGGACGCCGTCCCCAGGGTCTTGCCGTCGGGGCCGAAGATCACCTCGTCCTGGATGCGCGGCACGAACTCGAGGCTGTCGGGGTGCAGGTGCGAGAACAGCTCTTCGCGCGAGACCGCCCGCGGCGCGGCCGGCGGAACGGCGTTCAGGCCCAGCAGCCGGTTGAGCCGGTAGGCCGCCACCTCCTTGCGCGGGACCGTCTGGCTGTTGGTCTGCTGCGGCTTCCAGGCGGCGCGCGAGCCGTCCGCGAAGTCGATGCGGAACGAGATCGACGACCCGCCGTGGTTCAGCTTGAAGCGCTTGATCGGCTGGGTCCGCACCCGCTCCAGCAGCAGCTCGTCCGACATCCCCAGGAACGTCCCGGACGACTCCAGCGAGACGCGCAGGTCGCCCAGCTCGGACAGGTCGTCGCGGGCGGCCAGGGGTCCGGCCGGGGTGATCGCGTGGGGCGCCATCGCCCGACGGAGGCGCAGGATGCCGAACGTCGCCCCGGTCACCCCGCCAGCGAGCAAAGTCGCGGCGATGGTCAGCTCGGCCGCGACGTATCCAGCGAGGCGCATCCCGGGGCCGATTTTATAGCAACCGCGAAAACAGTCCGGTACGTTACGGACACATGTCTCCGGCTCCGACCTTCGTCTGTTCCATGTGCCGCAAGCCGATCCCCGTCGGCGGCCAGCTGATCAAGTGCTCGGTCAGCACGTGCAACTCCGGCCGGGTGCGGCTGGTCTTCTGTTCGGCGAGTTGCTGGGACAGCCACCTCCCCAACGCCCGCCACCGCAGCGCCTATTTCACCGAAGAAAAAGCCGGCCGCCCCGAGGATTGAGCGGCCGGCGGCCGAGTCACCCGGCGCAGACGGGCGGCAGCGCGCAGCCGAACGCGCCCGTGGTGGGCAGGTACTGGCACGACAACCTGCACGGGCAGTCCTTCGTTCCGTCGACACAGGTGTCGCCCGGCCGGTGGCAAAAGTAGCCGGCCGGCGCGCCGCAGTAGCCAAGGCTCGGTGAGCAGTAGCCGTTCGGGCCGCAGTCGGCGTCGACGTGGCACTGCGCCGGAACGCACGAGTTCCTGTGCCCTCCGACCCCGCCCGGGCCAGCGCCGTTGTTGCAGGCGCAGACCTGATCCGGCTGGCAGTCCGCGTCGGTCAGGCACTGATCCGGCGAGCACTGCCCGTGCAGGCAGGTGGACACCACGCTGAGGGGAACGGAGGGGCAATCCGCGCTGACCGTGCACGCTCCGCCAGCGTCGGCGAAGAGGAACGGCGTCGCCGCACACGCCGTGGCTGCCGGGCGGTGCACGGGGGGGACCTCGGACGGGTCGGGCGCATGACCCGAGCATCCCCCGTGTCCCGCGGCGCCATCGGCACCCGAGTCTGCCGGCAAGGTCATCGGTCCGTCGCCGGCCCGGTCGGTGGAAAGGTCCGGCGCGGTGTCGCGGCCCGAGTCGCGGACCGGCGTGATTGGTGCGTCGGTGCCGGAGTCGTGCCTGGGAGACGTCAGGTTTCCGCTGCTGCAGCCGGCGCCCAGCGCGCCGGCGACGACGAAGGGTCCGGCCAGCCACGCAAGCTTGAATACGGTCATCGTTTTCTTCTCCTTCCGTCAGAGACTCGTCAGGTAAGCCAGCAGCGCTTCACGGTCGCGCTCCGGCAACGACAGTCCGTAGCCGTGCCCTCGAACTGGACCGCTGCCGTGCAAGCGGCCGGTGAAGGTGGTCGAGGTGCGACCCGGATCGAACAGCGCCGCCAGCGACGGGATCGTGCCGTCGTGAAGCAGCGGCCCGCGCGAGCCGACGCCCCGCAGCGACGGCACGCGATACGTCCCGGTGCCGCGGTCGGCGGATCGTCCCAGCGTCGGGTCGGTCCCCACCGCGGCCAGGGCCACCGGCGGTCCCGTGAAGCCCGGCGGCGCGTGGCACTCGGCGCAAGAAGCACGGAAAACGGCCGCGCCCTCGGGCGACGCCGCCGCCGCCGTCTCCGGAAGCGGCAGCGCATCACCGAGAGATCGCACGTAGGCCGCCAGCGCGAGCGTCACGATTCGCGGCGGCCGCACCGTTTGGTTGTTCGCCGTGATGATCAGCGTCTCGAGCCGCATCGCCAGAGTGACCGGATCGGACCCGCGGAGCGTGGCGTCCTGGTGCAGGTGCGTCAGCCAGCGCACGGGGCGCAGGTCCGGGATGCGCGCCGGTTCGGTGCCGGCGCTGGTCGACACGTCCAGGCGCCCCGGACCCCAGGTGGCCCGCGGGTCGGAGGAGGCCGCGGCAGGGATGCCTTGCGATTCCAGGACGGCGCGCCCCACGTCCAGCGCCGCGTTCGGCAAGCCGTCGACCAGCCGGCCGTCGGCGGCGCGGGCCGTGTGGCACGTCGCGCAGGTGACGGCCAGCCACACCGAGCCGTCCGGCATGCGCGCCCGCACCAGGCCGCCGACTCCAGCCGCCGGATCGACCCACAGGCCGTACCGAGCGGCCGCCGCCCGCGAAGTCAGCGCCACCCGCATGTACGCGGCGAGCTGGGTCGGGTATCGCGTGAACGCCTGCCGCCCGAGCGCCACCAGGCTCGCTTCGTCCAGCGAGGTTGCGTCTGTCGGAAGGGCGAGGGGGTCCGCGGCGGTCGACAGCGCCGTGGCAGACGCGCCGGCTGGCTGGTCCAGCTCGCCGGCGGCGACCGTTTCGGCGGGCGGATTGAAGACGGGCAAACGAATCCAGTCGCCGGCGCTTCCGCTCTGATAGCGCGCCAGCCGGAGCGCAGAGTAAGCGTTGCGCGGGTTCACGACCGATGCCTCGAGCGCCCGACGCGCACCGACTCCGCCAGCCAGGTAGGCCGTGGCGGGGCCGGCGGTGCTGGTCGGTCCCTGGCATGCCGCGAGCAGCAAAGCGCCCGCCGCCAAACGACTCGAGGTAGCGCGCCACACCTTGAAATTCTGAGTCACCGCGACAGCGCGATCCTGTTCACCCGCCGCAGGTCCCGCCCCCGCACGCGAACGTCCCGCTCGTCGGGGAATAGATGCAAGAAGGGCCGGCGCCGCCGCAGTCGGTCTTCCCGTCAACGCACGTGTCCTGGGGGGTATGGCAGTAGAACCCCAGGAAACTGTCGCAATGACCGCGGCTCGGCGAACAATACCCGCCGGCCCCACAGTCAGTGTCGACGTGGCAGTTCCCTGGAACGCAAACATTGGGGTGGTAGGCGCCGTTGCCTCCGTAATAGTCCGACGAGCACCCACAGACGCCGTTCGGGCCGCAGTCGGCGTCGATCAGGCACTGATCGAACGAGCACTGGCCGTGCAGGCAGGTCGGGAACCCGGCTGCCGCGCCTCCGTCGGCCGCGCAGTCCGCGTTCGAGGTGCAGCTCCGGGTGCCTCCGTCGGGGGGCAAGGGGCTGCGGGTGCTCGGCGCGCAGGCGACCGCGACCGGCCTGTGGTTCGATGGAACACCGGACCTGGCCGGGGCCCCGCCGGTGCCGCCACCGCCCCCGGGGGGCAGGTCGACGATCTGCGAATCGGTCCCCGCGTCGTGCGTCGCGTTGGTCAGGTTGCTGGTGCAGCCGGCAGCCCCCAGCGCCAGCGCGATCGCAAGCGCCGCCGGTTGAACAGTCTTTGCTCTCATGCCCGCCCCTCGCGTCAGAAAATGGTGCGCCGCAACCCGCGCACCCGGACGTGATTGCAAGTTCGGGGCCCGGCGCGCGAGGGCTGGCGTCTAGCTCCCCTGCGCGTCCCGGATCGCCTTGTCGAGAGTGCCCTGCGAGGTGAAGCCGATGAAGCTGCTGTGGATGTGACCGTCGCGGTCGATCACGACCAGCGTCGGCAGCGCCTCGACCTTGTACAGCTCGCCGACGCGGCCGTCGTCGACCACCACGGGGTAGGGGAGGTGGTGCGAGGCGAGAAACGCGCGGATGTCGTCGGGGGTCGCGCCGCCGCCGTCCGAATTGACGCCGACGAACCCGACCCCGCGCGGCGCCCAGGCCGCGTGCCCCGCGTCCATCACCGGGATCATGGCGACGCAGGGCGCGCACCAGGTCGCCCAGAAGTCCAGGACCACCACCTGACCGCGAAACGAGTCGAGGCTCAGCTTCTCGGCGGGACCGTCGATCCGCGGCAGGGCGAACGCGGGCGCCGCCTCGCCGTGGCGGATGGGGAGAAGCGCGTCGAAGTGCCGCGCGGACCAGACGGCGTTCGCGATCATGGCGGCGGCGGCCAGCGCCAGGACGCCGCCGCCCGCGCGCCGCGCAGGGGCGCCCGGGGGCGGCACGACAGGCTCGACGGAAGGCGCGAGAGCCGGCTCCGGCGCCTGCGTGGGCGGCCGGCTGCGCGCCAGCCGCACCGCCGGCACCAGCACGAAGGCGGCGGCCAGCGCCCCGACCGACTGGACCACACGCTCCGGGACGACCTGCATGCCGGCGACGGCGTCGATGAGCCGCGCCAGCGCGTGGACCACGAAGTAGGGCGTATAGCAGGCGGCGCCCAGGTCCAGGTCCCGCCCCGAGTCGCGGCGGGCGCCCGCGGTCGCCGTCACGACGATCGCTGCCGGCAGCACGACCCAGGCGGCCTGACGGATCTCGTCGATCAGCAAGCCGGCGACGCGCATCACCGCGCCCGTGGCCGGTCCGGCCACCGTCAGGATCGCGCGCAGCAGCTCGGGCAGGCGGACCGTGACGACCCCCAGCAGCACGAGCAGGATCGCGTCGCGCAGCCCACCTCCGGTCGCGTCGATGCGCGCCAGCGCTGCGCGGGGCGCGACCAGGATCTGGCCGACGCGGGCCGGAAACTCGCGGACCGCTTGCATCCGGGGAGTGGTCATCGCGCGTTGCGCTCGTACAGGATGGCGAGGCCTTCCAGGGTCAACATGTCGTCACACTCTTCGATCGTGCGGCTCTCGCCGGCGATCAGCCGGGCCAGGCCGCCCGTGCCCACGATGCGCGGGGCGAAGTCGATCTCGGCGCGGATGCGGTCGACGATCGCGTCGACCAGCCCGGCGTACCCGAACACCAGCCCGGCCTGCATGCTGGCCACGGTGTTGCGGCCGATCGCGGTGGCGGGGCGCGCGATCTCGACGCGCGGCAACTTGGCCGTCGCGGAGTAGAGCGCGTCCGCCGACACGGTCAGCCCGGGCGCGATGACCCCGCCCGCGTACTCGCCCCGCGCCGTGACGACGTCGAAGGTGGTCGCGGTGCCGAAGTCGACGACGATCGCGCCTTGCGGCCAGCGCGCGTAGGCCGCCACGGCGTTCACGATCCGGTCGGCGCCGACCTCGCGCGGGTTCTCGTACAGGACCGGCACGCCGGTCTTGGTTCCCGGCCCCACGATCAGCGGTTCGACCTTCAGGTGCTTGCGACACAGCCGCTCGAGCGGGGCCAGCGCCGGCGGGACGACCGACGAGATCGCGACCGCCTTCACGTCGTCCAGGTTGAACGAGGCGCGGCGGAACAGCTCGGCCAGCAGCGCCGCGTACTCGTCGGCCGTGCGCGCGGCGCGCGTCTCCAGCCGCCAGTCCGCGCGCAAGACGCGACGTCCCCCGCGCGGCAGCGCATACAGGCCGAGCGACACGTTCGTGTTCCCGACGTCGACGGCCAGAAGGAGCTCGGCCTCGTTCGGAGGCATCCCTCTAGGGTAACATGCGCCTCCATGCCGCCCCAGGCCGGTCCGGTCA
>CAZPUH010000526.1:0-1974 GCA_964589215.1 uncultured Myxococcales bacterium
CGCAGGCCGCGTACCGCAGCGCGATCGCCGCGGCCTCCGTCGGGGCGGCGCCCGCGCCCGGCCCGCGCGAGCTCGCCCACCTCGACGACGCGCGCGGGCGCGCGCAGGACATCGCGCTGGCGTGCTTCGGGCTCGCGGCGGCGCTGGACCGCACCGGTCAGGCGTCGGCGGCCCGCCAGATGGTGCGGGAGGGGCTGGCCGCTGATCCGACGGCGGCCGTCCTGGACATCGCCGCCCTGGCGGACACCGACGTTCGCATCGTCCCCGACGGTGAGGTCTTCTACCGGCTGGGCGTGGTCCGGCAGATCAGCGGCCGCCGCGCCGACGCGACCGCGGCTTTTCGCGAGTACCTCGAACGCGCACCCGGCAGCCGCTGGGCCGAGGGGGCCCAGGCCCATCTCGCGGAGCTCGAGTCCCCGGCCGGACGGCGCGGGGGGCGAGGCGGGGCGGCAGGGCCGCGGGTGCTGGCGGCCGCGACCGTGCTGGCCACGGGCGGCGCGCCGGCGCCGATCATCGACGCCGCCTGGCGCGCTCAGGCAGACCTGCTGGACGACTGTCTGTCTCAAGGAGCGGCGGCGCTGGGCGCAGGCTCGTCGGTGCGGATCGCGATCGAGCTGGAGATCGACGGACGGGGGCGGGTCGCCTCCGCGACGGCGAAGCTACCCGTCCCGGAAGGCCAGGCGCTGGCGCACTGCCTGGAGGAGACCGTCCGGCGGGGGTTGCGGCTCCCGTCACCGCCCAGCGGCCACCCGACACGGGCCCGGACCGAGCTGCTGATCGGCCTCGCCCCGCTCTAGCTCGCGGCGCGCTCGACGGCATCGTCGCCGGCGGGTTATAGGTGGGGAGGTGCGGAGCACGCGGCCTCGATACATCGCCGTGGAAGGACCCATCGGCGCGGGCAAGTCCAGCCTGGCCGAGATCCTGGGCGAGGCCCTGTCGGCGCGCGTGATCCGCGAGAACCCCGAGGAGAACCCGTTCCTGGGCGCCTTCTACAAGGACCGGCGCCGCCACGCGATGTCGGCGCAGCTGTTCTTCCTGCTGCAGCGCTACGCCCAGCAGGGCGAGCTGGCCCAGGGCGACCTCTTCTCGCGCGGCGGCGTCGTGTCGGACTATCTGTTCGCGAAGGACCGCCTGTTCGCGACGTTGAACCTGTCGGACGACGAGATGGCGCTCTACGACCGCATCTACCAGATGCTGAAGGTCCGGACCGTCACCCCGGACCTGGTCGTCTACCTGCAGGCGCGCAAGGACGTGCTGCTCGAACGCATTCGCAAGCGGGGCCGCGCCGAGGAGCGCCCCATTCGCGCCGAATACGTCGAGGAGGTCGCGGCCGCGTACGCGCAGTTCTTCTTCTCGTACGACGAGGGACCGCTGCTGGTCGTCAACGCGTCCGAAATCGATTTCGTAAACAACCTTGACCACCGCCGCGAGCTGCTGGAGGTCATCGACAACGCCCGCGCCGGCGTCAGCCACTGGAGCCGCGGCTAGGCTCGTCGTCGCCCCCGCACGATCGCGGCTCGTTTGGTAACGAGCGACGGCGCGACAGGATCATGTTCCGCCCCCCTAACGGGTGGTTTTCATCGAAACCTTCTCTGCTTTTCGCGTGAATCTTCGTCGTTGGAACTTCGACCTTTGCGCCTGGTCAGGTCCGCCAACCAGGGTTAAAGTTTGGCTTTCGCGCGCAGTGCCAGCGCGCCTGCCAACGGCCGAGCTCGTCTCGGGGAAAGGCTAGCTTCATGAGGGCTCGTTCTGCGTCTCGCCTCCTGTCTGCGTTGCTCGTGTTGCCGTTCGCTTGTTCGAGCGGCGGGTCGTCGACCGGCGGCGCCGGCGGGTCCACCGGCACCGGTGGAACGACCGCCACCGGCGGCTCGGCCCAGACGGGCGGATCGCGCGGTCAGGGCGGCTCGACGTCCGGATCGGGCGGCGTCTCTGCGACAGGGACCGGCGGCGTCGCGGCGACGGGCACGGGCGGCG
>CAZPUH010000527.1:0-9815 GCA_964589215.1 uncultured Myxococcales bacterium
AAGGCCGCTGACGCCCCCGCGGGCGACGCCGCTGGCGACACGGGCGCGAAGAAGGAGAAGAAGTCCAAGAAGGCCAAGAAGGGCGACGACGCCGACAAGAAGGCCGGCGAAGCGAAGTAATTTCGCTTCGGGTCTTTGAAGTGCCGGAACCCCAGGGGGGGTCCAGCGCCTCCCGCGAAGGACTCCGCTGAGCGAAGCTCAGCTTCGTCCACGCGGTCTCAGAGACTCGAAACGAAGAAGCCCCGGACCGCGCGAGCGGCCCGGGGTTTTTTTTTGCCCGCTCGAGCGCCCGGCCAGATCTTCCGATTCGTTCATGCGTCGGGGATGGCATGAACAGGACCAAGGGCAGGAGCAAGTGCAGCGTCGCGGGCGTGTCGCTGCTGCTGGCGGGCAGCCTCGGGTGCGCGACCGCGGGCCCCGTCAGCGGGCCCGGGCTGTCGCTGAAGAAGGTGGTCATCTACCGGAACGGCGTGGGCTACTTCGAGCGGGGCGGTCACGTCGACTCCGACCGCGTGCAGTTCGAGGTGCGCAAGGACGAAGTCGGCGATTTCCTGGCGACGCTCGCCGTCCTCGAGCGCGGCGGCAGCTCCGTCCGCTCGGCCTCGTTCCCGCTGGAGGTGGCCAGCGACCCGCCGGCGCCGCGGACCAAGGCCGGCGAGGCCGGCGCCGACAAGCGCGAGCTGCGCCACGTGGTCATGGCGCTGGACGGCAAGGAGCACGACCTGCAGGTCGGCTACATCGCGCAGACCCCCGTCTGGCGGCCGTCCTACCGGCTGGTGATCGACAAGGACGGCGCGAGCCTGCAGACCTGGGGGATCGTTCAGAACCTCTCCGGCGAGGACTGGAACGACGTCCACCTGTCGCTGGTCGCCGAGGCGCCGCTGGCGTTCGACGCCGCGCTGGGCACGCCGGTCATCCCCGGCCGCCCGACCGTGACCGACGGCGGCGACGTGATGGCGGTGATTCCGCACAGCGAGACCTCGCTGGCCCAGGCGCCCCCACCCGCCCCGGCGATGGCGGCGCCCATGTCCGGCGTCGGCGGCGGCGCGCTCCCGCGCATGGCGGCCAAGACGACGACCAAGAAGAGCTACGCGCGGCCGATGGAGATGGAAAGGTCCGACGAGAGCGCCGACCAGCTGCAGGCGGCTCCGGCCCCTGAGGCCGCCAGCTTTTCGCGCGAGACCCGGAACCTGGCGGCGCTGGCGTCGATCTCCGTGCAGGCCGGCACGACCCGCTACGACTTGCCGGCCGCCGTCAGCATCCCGGACAGGAGCTCGACGATGGTGATGCTGGCGGACCAGCGCATCCCCGGCCAGGTCGTCGCGCTGTACGCGCCCGACGGCGGCGTGCCCGATTCGGCGCGCCATCCCTTCCGCGTCGCCCGGTTCGTCAACAAGACGGGCGGCCTGGTCGAGCGCGGGCCGCTGGCGATCTTCGCGGAAGGCGCCTTCGCCGGACAGGGGGTCACGGACGCGCTACCCGACGGCGCGACGGCGACGGTCCCCTTCGGCCTGGACCGGCGGGTGGCCGTCGAGGTCTCGCGTGAGTCGCGCGACGAGGGGTCGCGCCTCTATCACATCGAGGCGGGCGCGCTGACCGTCTCGCGCGACGTGGTCTCGCTGACGACGTACAAGCTCCGCAACGGCGCCGCCGAACCAGCCACGCTGCTGATCAAGCACCCGCGCAGCCCGGGCGCCCGCATGAAGAATTTCCCGGGCGGCACCGAGGATAACGTCGGCACGGGGACGGCGCTGGTGCCGGTGCAGGTCGCGGCGCGCGGCACGATCGACCTGGTGCTGGACGAGCGGCAGCAGACGACGGGCGCCCTCGACTGGCTGTCGCCGCTGGCCGACGAGGCCGTGCGCGGCTACCTGGCCGACCGCGGCGCCGACCCGGCGGTCGCCCGGCAGCTGAAGGCGGCGTGGGACGTGCGGCGGGGCCTGGTCGACGCGCAGGGCGAGCGGCAGAAGCTGGCCGCCGCGGACGCGGAGCTGCGACGCTCGACCGACGAGACCCGCAGCAACCTGAAGGCGCTGGAGAAGAACACCGCGGCGGCCGATCTGCGCGCGAAGCTGACCGCCCGTCTGGCCGATCAGTCCGCCCAGCTGGACGTCGTCGACAAGAAGATCATCGAGACCGACCTCAAGATCAACGAGAGCCAGATCCGCTTCACGGACGCCATCCGCGCCGTCAAGCTGCTGCAGCCGCTGGCGCTGGAATAGCCGGATCCGCGAAGACTCCGGGGGCACAGCGCGCCGCCGTCAAAGCCGGATTGGCTTACACTGCCGCGCATGGCAGCCATGATGACAGCAGCGGTGGCGCTGGCGGCGGCGCTGGCCGGCGCCGCGGGTGGGGCCTCCCCCGCGCCCGGCAAGCTGGCGCCCGAGACGTCGAAGGAGATGATGGCGTCGATCGTCGCCATCAACAAAGCCCTGGGGCTCGAGAGCTGGCCGATGCACAACGTGAAGCCGTGCGTGGACCGCGGCGGCCAGGGGATCACCGCCAAGGACGTCACGCCCGACGAGACGCGTAAGTGCGCCGAGACGGCCATCGCCAGCGGGTTCCCCGAGCTGGGCAAATCGTTCGTCATCGCGATCCCGATGGCGTCGATCGGGCCGGTCACCGTGCTGGCGCTGGGCATCGGCGACAGCGCCGCCTGGGGCGCCTACTCGTGCGACCCGGAGCGCAAGTGCCTGCCGGTGAAGATCGGCGGCGAGGCGAAGTGGAGCAAGCGCGTCGCCGAGCGGCAGCAGAAGGCCTGCGCGGAGACCACCACGTTGTGGTTCCCGGCCGACAAGAAGGCCTGCCCTTAGCCGCAATGCCGTTCACTTAGGGCGCAACATGGCAGGAACGCGGCCGAAAGGCTGTCGAGGCGCTCTCACCGATTCATTGGGTCCAAGTGGGGTCCACGTGCGCTCATATCTCAAAGCGACGGGTTGCCGCCTCGGTGTCCTATTGACCGCCCGTCCTTCTTCGCGGCGTTCGACGTATTATTCTGACGCCCTAAGTTGGCGTCCTGGCGTCCTGGCGCTTGACTGAACGGCATTGCCCTTAGCCGCGCGTCAGCCGACCCAGGCGCGCGCGTTCTGGAAGAGGCGCATCCAGGGGCTGCTCTCCGGCCAGTCGGGCGGGTGCCAGGACAACTGCAGCGTGCGGAAGACGCGCTCGGGGTGCGGCATGAAGATCGTGACGCGCCCGTCGGTGGTGGTGACGGCCGTGATGCCGTGGAACGAGCCGTTGGGGTTCTCGGGGTACCGCTCGGTGGCGCGTCCGTCGTGGTCGACGAACCGGGCGGCCACCAGGTGTGAGGCCTCCAGCTGGGCGGCGGCGCCGTCCGACGGAAACTCGACTCGCCCCTCGCCGTGCGACACGGCGATCGGGAGGCGCGACCCCTCCATCCCGCGCAGCACGATCGACGGCGTGCGAGCGATCTCGACCAGGGACAGGCGCGCCTCGAACTGGTCGCTGCGGTTGCGGACGAAGCGGGGCCAGGCGTTGGCGCCCGGGATGATCTCCTTCAACCCCGACATCATCTGGCAGCCGTTGCAGACGCCGATCGTGAAGGTGTCGGGGCGCGCGAAGAACGCCGCGAACATTTCACGCGTGCGCGCGTGAAACAGGATCGACTTGGCCCAGCCGAGGCCCGCGCCCAGCACGTCGCCGTAGGAGAACCCGCCGCAGGCGGCGAGGCCCTTGAACCCGGACAGGTCGCGGGCGCCGCCCAGCAAGTCCGTCATGTGCACGTCGACCGCCTCGAAGCCGGCGCGGTCGAACGCCGCCGCCATCTCCAGCTGACCGTTGACGCCCTGCTCGCGCAGGATGGCGACGCGCGGCCGGGCGCCGCCGCGCGAACGCGCCGGGATGGCGACGTCCTCGGCCGGATCGAAGGTGAGGTGAGCGGACAGCCCGGGGTCGTCGGCGCGCACGCGCGAGGCCTGCTCTTCGTCGGCGCAGGTGGGATCGTCGCGCAGCGCGGCCATGGCGTGCGAGGTCTCGGACCAGATGCCGCGCAGCACGCCGCGCCGCTCATCGATCAGCAGCTTGCCGGCCGCGCGGACGATGATGCGATCGTCGCCGGCCCGCGCCGCGCCGATTCGGCGCACGGCGGTGGTCAGCCCCTGGCGGCCGAAGAGATCGACGACCCGGCCGACGTCGGCCGGACGCACGGCGACGACGGCGCCCAGCTCCTCTGAAAACAGCGCCGCCACGGCGTCGCGCCCCAGCGCGCTGACGTCGACGTCCAGGCCGCAGCCGCTGGCGAAGGCCATCTCCAGCAGCGTGACCAGCAGGCCGCCGTCGCTGCGATCGTGATACGCCGCCAGCAAGCCAGCGGCGTTGGCCGCCTGGATCGCGGCGAAGAACCCGGTCAGCCGGGCGGGATCGTCGAGGTCGGGCGGGACGCTGCCCAGCCCGCCGTGCACCTGCGCCAGCGCCGAGCCGCCCATCCGGTTCTGGCCACCGCCGAGATCGATCAGCAGCAGCGAAGCCGACTCGAGGTCGGCCGGGATCTCGGGCGTCAGCACCCGCCGCACGTCCGTGACGGGCGCGAACGCCGTCACCATAAGCGACAGCGGCGCGGTCACAGCGTGGGCCTGCCCGTCGGCCTGCCAGCTGGTCCGCATCGACAGCGAGTCCTTGCCGACGGGGATCGCGATCCCCAGCGCCGGGCACAGCTCGAGGCCGACGGCCCGCACGGCGTCGTAGAGGCGCGCGTCCTCGCCGGGGTGGCCGGCCGCGGCCATCCAGTTGGCGGACAGCTTGATGTCGCCCAGGCGCGCGATGGGGGCCGACGCGATGTTGGTGATCGCCTCGCCGACGGCCAGCCGCGCCGAGGCGGCGGCGTCCAGCAGCGCGACCGGCGCGCGCTCGCCCATGGCCATCGCCTCGCCGGTCGTCGCGTCGAAGCCGGTCGCGGTGACGCCCGCGTCGGCGACCGGGACCTGCCAGCGTCCGACCATCTGGTCGCGCACCGACATCCCGCCGACGGTGCGGTCGCCGATCGTGACCAGGAACGTCTTGTCGGCGACGGTCGGCAACCGCAGCACGCGGCGCAGGGCGTCCGCCAGGTCGAGACCGGCCGTCGCGAACGGCGCCACGGCCGCGGGCAGGTGGGCCGCGTCGCGGACGGTGCGGGGCGGCTTGCCCAGCAGGACCGACAGCGGCAGGTCGATCGGCTTCTCGGCGGGCGTCCCCTTGGCCAGCGCGTCGGTCAGGACCAGCCGGCCGTCCGCGGTGGCCTGCCCCACGACCGCGTGCGGGCAGCGCTCGCGCGCGCAGAGGGCGGCGAACGTCTCCAGCCGGTCGGGGGCGATAGCCAGCACGTAGCGCTCCTGCGCCTCGTTGCACCACAGCTCCAGCGGCGACAGGCCGGGCTCAGCGGTCGGGACGTCGCGCAAGTTGAACCGCGCGCCGCGCCCGCTGTCGTTCACCAGCTCCGGCAGCGCGTTCGAGAGGCCACCGGCGCCGACGTCGTGGATCGAGACGATCGGGTTGTCGGCGCCCAGCGCCGCGCAGCGGTCGATGACCTCCTGACAGCGGCGCTGCATCTCGGGGTTGTCCCGCTGCACCGACGCGAAATCCAGGTCCTCGGCCGACGCGCCCGACGCCAGCGACGAGGCCGCCCCGCCGCCCAGGCCGATCAGCATGGCCGGCCCGCCCAGCACGACGACCGGCGCGCCCGCGGGGATCTCGGCCTTCTTGACCAGCTCCGAACGGACGTTGCCGAACCCGCCCGCGATCATGATCGGCTTGTGGTAGCCGCGCACCTCGCGGCCGTTCGGTCCGCCGACCTCCATCTCGAACGTGCGAAACGTCCCGCACAGCGCCGGGCGCCCGAACTCGTTGTTGAAGGCGGCGCCGCCCAGCGGCCCCTCGATCATGATGTCCAGCGCGCTGGCGATGCGGTCCGGCTTTGACAGCGGCCGCTCCCAAGGCCGGGCCGCGCCCGGCAGGCGCAGGTTCGAGACCGAGAACCCGACGAGGCCCGCCTTCGGCCGCGCGCCGCGGCCGGTCGCGCCTTCGTCGCGGATCTCGCCGCCCGACCCGGTGGCCGCGCCGGGGAACGGCGAGATGGCCGTCGGGTGGTTGTGGGTCTCGACCTTCATGAGGATGTTCACGGGCTCGCGCTGCGCGCCGTAGACGCCGGTCGCCGGATCGGG
The DNA here is from genome assembly GCA_964589215.1 of uncultured Myxococcales bacterium. Taxonomy (GTDB): domain Bacteria; phylum Myxococcota_A; class Polyangia; order Fen-1088; family Fen-1088; genus JADGRB01. The sequence continues at coordinate 6,159 of CAZPUH010000527.1, forward strand.
CGCGAAGCGCGACGCCACCGGCCCCTCGATGACGGCCGCGTTGTCGCGATAGGCGGACAGCACGCCGGCCGGGCTGGCCTCGGTGGTGCGCCGGATCATCTGGAACAGCGACCGCTCTTGCTTGACCCCGTCGACGATGAAGTCGGCGTTGAAGATCTTGTGGCGGCAGTGCTCGCTGTTCGCCTGCGCGAACATCATGAGCTCGACGTCGGTCGGGTCGCGCCCCAGCGCGCGGTAGGCGTCGACCAGATACGCGATCTCGTCGGCCGACAGCGCCAGCCCCAGCGCCTGGTTGGCCTGGGCCAGCGCCGCCGCGCCGTCCGCCCCCAGCGCGATCCGCGCCAGCGGCCGCGGCTCCGCCTGCTGGAACAGCTTCGCACCGTCCCCGACCCGGTCGAGCAGGGTTTCGGTCATGCGATCGGCCAGGGCCCGGACGATCCCGGCCTCCTGAGCGATCTCACCGACCACGACGTAGGTGATGCCGCGCTCGATGCGGCGCACGCGCGTCAGGCCGCAGACGTGCGCGATGTCGGTGGCCTTCGACGACCAGGGGGAGATGGTCCCCAGGCGCGGCACGACGATCAGGTTGCGCCCCGACGCGACCGTGACCTTGCCCCCGCTGGTGCTGGGCGTCGGCCCGTAGCGCAGAAGCTCGCCCAGGACCCGCGACTCTTCGTCCGACAGCGACCCGTCGACGTCGACGAAGTGCAGGTAGTTGCCGGTCAGCACCCGGACGCCCGGATTCGTGCGGCGGATGGCCGCCAGCTTCTTCTGCAGCCGCGCGGGGAACAGCGAGCTGCCGGGCACCACCTCGATCATGTGCCGCGCAGCCTGCCGCCTGCGGGCCGGGGACGCAAGCCGCGGTGGACTTCCAGGCGCACTAGGCCGAGCCGGCCAGCTGGCGGAGCACGTAGTGGAGGATCCCGCCGTGCTGGTAGTAGCTGATCTCCTGCGGCGTATCGATGCGCACCAGCGTGCGGATCTCCTTGGTCGAGGCGTCGCCCGCCTTCGCCCGCACGGTCAGCTCTCGGCCGCTGGCGAAGCCCGACGTCAGCAGCGCCGGCAGCCCGACCGTCTCGTACACCTCTTCGCCGGTCAGCCCCAGCGACGCGACGGACTCGCCCGCCCGGAACTGCAACGGGACGATGCCCATCCCGACCAGGTTGCTGCGGTGGATGCGCTCGTAGCTCTCGGCGATGACGAAGCGGACGCCCAGCAGCCGCGGCCCCTTGGCGGCCCAGTCGCGCGACGAGCCCGAACCGTACTCCTTGCCGGCCAGGATCAAGAGCGGCACCTTCTCGGCCGCGTACTTCTCGCTCGCCTCGAAGATCGACATGACGGTCCCGTCGGGCAGGTGGCGCGTGACGCCCCCCTCGGTGCCGGGCGCCAGCAGGTTCTTGAGGCGGACGTTCGCGAACGTCCCGCGCACCATCACCTCGTGGTTGCCGCGGCGGGCGCCGTAGCTGTTGAAGTCTTTGGGATCCACGCCGCGGGCGATCAGGTACTGGCCGGCCGGGCCGTCCTTCTTGATGCTGCCGGCCGGCGAGATGTGGTCGGTGGTGACGCTGTCGCCCAGCACCGCCAGCACGCGCGCGCCCGAAAGCTCGCTGACCGCGGGCGCCGTGCGCGGCATCCCCTCGAAGTAGGGCGGATGCTTGATGTACGTCGACGCGGCGTCGAACGCGTACGTGTCGCCCAGCGGCACGTCCAGCTTGCGCCACCGCTCGTCGCCCTCGAAGACGACGCCGTACGACTTCTGGAACATCGACGGCTGCACGGCGCGGCCGACGGTGTCGGAGATCTCCTGGTTGGTCGGCCAGATGTCCTTCAGGTACACCGGCTGCCCGTCCTTGCCCTGCCCGACCGGCTCTTTCTCGAGGTCGATGTCGATCCGCCCGGCCAGCGCGTAGGCCACGACCAGCGGCGGCGACATCAGGTAGTTCGCGCGCACATCGGGGTTGATGCGCCCCTCGAAGTTGCGGTTGCCGGACAGCACGCTGGCGACGACCAGGTCGCGCGCGTCGATGGCGTCCGAGATCGGCTGCGGCAGCGGCCCGGAGTTGCCGATGCAGGTGGTGCAGCCGTAGCCGACGGTATTGAACCCCAGCTTGTCGAGGTACGGCGTCAGCCCCGCCTCCGCCAGGTACTCGGTGACGACCTTCGAGCCGGGGGCCAGCGAGGTCTTCACCCACGGCTTGCTGGTCAGCCCCTTTTCGACCGCCTTTCGCGCCACCAGGCCGGCCGCCACCATCACCGACGGGTTCGACGTGTTCGTGCAGCTGGTGATAGCCGCGATGACGACCGAGCCGTTCTTGACCTCGGGCGCCGCGGGCGCGCTGGGGGCGAAGCCGACCGCCGTGGACTGGTTGCCGCTGGGGACCGCCCCCTTCTTCTTGGGCTTCACCAGCGACGGAAGCGCCTCCTCGAACGACTGCTTGGTCTTGAACAGGCTGACCCGATCCTGCGGGCGCTTGGGGCCGGCCACGCTGGGCTCGACGGAGGCGAGGTCCAGGTCCAGCACCGTCGTGTAGACCGCCTCTTTGGTGTGGGGCGTCTGGAACAGCCCCTGCTCGCGCGCGTAGGCCTCGACCAGCTCGACCTGCGCCGGCGCGCGCCCCGAGAAGCGCAGGTAGCGCAGCGTCTCGTCGTCGATCGGGAAGATGCCGCAGGTCGCGCCGTACTCGGGCGCCATGTTGGCGATCGTCGCGCGGTCGGCCACGGGCAGCGCGGAGACGCCCGGGCCGTAGAACTCGACCAGCTTGCCGACGACGCCCGCCTTCCGCGGGATCTGCGTGACCGTGAGGACCAGGTCGGTCGCCGTCGACCCCTCGCGCAGCTTGCCGTGCAGGCGGAAGCCGACGACCTGCGGGATCAGCATCGACAGCGGCTGCCCCAGCATGGCGGCCTCGGCCTCGATGCCGCCGACGCCCCACCCCAGCACGCCCAGGCCGTTGACCATGGTCGTGTGCGAGTCGGTGCCGACCAGCGTGTCCGGGTAGGCGCGCGCGGGCGCGTCGCCCGTTTCGGCCGTGAAGACCACCCGCGCCAGGTACTCGAGGTTGACCTGGTGGACGATGCCGGTGTCGGGCGGCACGACGGCGAAGTTGCGGAAGGCCGACTGCCCCCAGCGCAGGAAGGCGTAGCGCTCTTTGTTGCGCGAAAATTCGATCTGCGCGTTCAGCGACAGCGCGTCGGGCGTGCCGTACTCGTCGACCTGCACGGAGTGGTCGATGACCAGCTCGGCCGGCAGCAGCGGGTTGATCCGCTTGGGATCGCCCCCCAGCTTGCCGACGGCGGCGCGCATGGCGGCCAGATCGACGACCGCCGGCACGCCCGTGAAGTCCTGCAGCAGGACCCGCGCCGGCATGAAGGCGATCTCGTAGCTCGGCTCGGCCTGCGGGTCCCAGGCGGCCAGCGCCCGGATGTCGGCTTCCTTGACGGACTTGCCATCTTCGTGGCGCAGCAGGTTCTCGAGCAGCAGGCGCAGCGAGAAGGGCAGCCGCCCCGGGTTCATCCCCAGCTTCTCCAGCGCCGACAGCCGGTGAACTTCGAACTTTCGCTTGCCGACCTCGAGGGTTCCCCGACTACCGAAGCTGTTGGCCATGACTACGTCATTTTTAGATGGCCGCGCGCCGATAGTCGAGAGGTTAGCGACCT
>CAZPUH010000528.1:0-2473 GCA_964589215.1 uncultured Myxococcales bacterium
GCGGCAAGAAGGCCGGCGCCCACGCGCGTTCGCATCGACGGGATTGTATCCGGGCCGGCACCCCCCGCGAAACGTTGCTGGCGATTACCGGCGTTCGTGGTTAATTTCGGCCGCTCACAAAACCGGCGAAAAGGAGAACGACGTCATGAAGCGATTTGCCAGCGCGAACTGGAAGGGTGGTCTCAAGGGCGGCAAGGGGACGGTCTCGGCCGCCAGCGGTGCCTTCACCAACCTGCCGTACAACTTCGTCCAGCGTTTCGAGAGCGGCCAGGGGAGCAGTCCCGAGGAGCTCATCGCCGCCGCCCACGCGAGCTGCTTCGCGATGGCGCTGTCGGCCGAGCTGGAGCGGGCCGGGCTGCCTCCGGAGAACGTCGACGCGAAGGCGACGGTCACGCTCGACAAGGTCGAGAGCGGCTTCGCCGTGACGTCGTCTCACCTCGAGGTGACGGTGAAGCTGTCGACGCCGGATCAGGCCAAATTCGAGCAGGCCGCCAACGCCGCCAAGGCCGGCTGCCCCATCTCGAAGCTGCTGAACGCGAAGATCACCCTCGACGCGAAACTGGCGTAGAGCTCTTCGCTCAGCAGTCCGCTTGGAGGCCGGCCGACGATCCGATAGGAACCCTGGGAGGGTTCCTTAGACCTCCCGCGACGACTCCGCTCGGCCAAGCCGAGCGGAGTCAACGCGATCCGACCCGCTAGCTGCGCCGGGCCCGGCTTCGCCATCGGGCCGGGTTGTCGGCCGCTTTCCGATTAGCCGAAGAGCGTGGCGCGTAGAGCGGTCAGGGGTCGCGGGAGAGGTCCCGGCAGATCCGGAGGTGGCGCAGCGCCGACGTGTAGTCGCCCGCCAGGTCGTACAGGCGGGCGGCGTTGTAGTGCGCGTCGGCGTTGCGGCCGTCGGACTCGATGGCCTTGGCGTACGCCTCCAGCGCGGGCTCGTTCAGCCCCTGGTCTTCGAGCGCCACGCCCAGGTTGAAGAGCGCCGTGGCGTCGCCGGGGCGGATCGTCAGCGCGCGCCGGTAGTGCGCCTCCGCCGCCGGGAGGTCGCCGCGCTCGTGCAGGATGCGCCCCAGGTTGATGTGGGCGTCCGCGTGTTCGGGCGCCTGCATCAGGACCTGCCGGTAGCTGGCCTCGGCCTGGTCGGGATCGGCCTCGTCGATGTTGCAGCCGATCTCGTACATCTCCTCGACGTTCGGCGCCGCCAGCTCTTCAGGCGGCGGGGCCGCCCGCGAGCGCAGCATGGACAGCGGCGTCTCGCCGGCGGGCGGCTGCGGCGGATCGAAGGACAGCAGCACCTGCCCCGACTCGACCTGCCAGCGCGAGCTCCCTTCGTGCACGACCACCGACGCGCCATCGGCGCCCAGCTGCACGCCCGTCAGCGGGTGGGTGTCCGGCAAGCGGTCGCGCAGCTTGCGCAGCGCGCGCCGCACGCGCAGGGGCGGGATGCGCTGCTTGACCAGCCCTTCGGCCTTGCGCAGCAGCAGCAGGTCCTGGAACGAGAAGCGCAGCTCGCCGCGGCTGCCGCGCTCCGGCGCCAGCACGCCGGCCCGCAGATACGCGCGCAGGCGGCCGGACGAGACGCCGATCATCTTGGCGACGTCTTGCGTGGTGTAGCCGCTCACGGCCCACGACTATAACGCGCCGATCGCCGAGCAGGGACACGATCGACGCGCGCGGACCCCAGCTCCGTCAACGCGAGCGCTGGCGCGCTCCGTGGGTGTCTTACGAGCGCTTCGTACGCGCGCGCTTGGGTTCCGCCGCCTGGTCCGCCGACTTGCGGGCCGCGCGACGGGGCTCTGGCGAGGCCGCCGCCTCTTCGTGCGGCTCCGCCTGCGTGCGCGCGCCGCCCGTCCCCTTGGCGAGGCTCGCCTTCAGGGCGGCCATCAGGTCGATCACGCGCGCCGGCTCGGCGGGCGCAGGGGCGCTTTCGGAGATGTCCTGACCCTGCACCTTGCGCTCGATGTCGGCCCGGATGCGGTCCTTCACCTCGTCGTGGTACTGGCTGGGGTCGAACGTCTCGGCCGTGATCTGGTCGATCAGCTGGCGCGCCAGCTTCAGCTCGGCCTCGCGCGCCTCGCCGTCGGGCAGGGGAACCTCGGCCATCGACCGAACCTCGTCCGCGTATAGCAGCTCCTGCAGGATCAGGGCGCGCCCGTCGGCGGATGGGCGCAGCATGACCAGGTACTGCTTGCCGCGCGCCGCGTAGCGGGCCAGGGCCGCGCGCCCGCTCTCGCGCATCGCCTCGGCGAGCAGGCGGTAGGCCTTGTCGCCCCCCTTCTCGGGCGACAGGTAGTAGGGCTTCTCGAAGTAGATCGGGTCGACCTTGTCCAGCGGGACGAAGGCGTCGATGTCGATGCTCTGGGTCGCCTTCTCTTCCAGCGACTTCAGCTCTTCGGGCGTGAAGGTGACGTACTGGTCCTTGGCGAACTCGTACCCCTTCACCATCTCGTCGCGCGTGACGATCTCGTTGTCACGC
>CAZPUH010000529.1:0-1219 GCA_964589215.1 uncultured Myxococcales bacterium
TGCCCCGGGCCGACCGTCGCGCGGGCGGCGCGCCCACGGCTGGAACGGCGGCGACGCTCATCACGAACCCGGCTGGTAGATCTGGTCGAACGTCCCGCCGTCGGCGAAGTGCGTCGCCTGCGCCTTCTGCCAGCCGCCGAAGACCTTGTCGACGGTGAACAGCTTGATCTTCGCCAGATCGCCCGCGTGCTTGGCCGCGATGGCGGCCGAGCGCGGCCGGTAGTGGTGCTTGACCGCCAGCTCTTGCCCGGCGTCCGTGTACAGGAACTTCAGGTACGCCTCGGCGACGGCGCGCGTGCCGTGCTTGTCGACGTTCTTGTCGACGACGGAGACGGGCGGCTCGGCCAGGATGCTGACGCTGGGGTTGACGATCTGGAACTTGTCCTTGCCCAGCTCGTTGACCAGCAGGTAGGCCTCGTTCTCCCACGAGACCAGCACGTCGCCGATGTTGCGCTGGCCGAACGTGGTGGTCGACCCGCGCGCGCCCGAATCCAGCACCGGGACGTTCTTGTACAGACGCCGCACGAACTCCTTGGCCTGCGCGTCGTTGCCGCCCGGCTTCTGCAGCGCGTAGCCCCACGCCGCCAGGTACGCCCAGCGCGCGCCGCCCGAGGTCTTGGGGTTCGGCGCGATCACGGCGACGCCCGGCTTCGTCAGGTCGTCCCAGTCCTTGATCCCCTTGGGGTTCCCCTTGCGCACGACGAACACGATGGTCGACGTGTAGGGCGAGCTGTTGTCAGGAAGCCGCTTCTGCCAGTCCTTGGCGATGCGCCCCGACTTTTCGGCGATCTCGTCGATGTCGTACGCCAGCCCCAGCGTGACCACGTCGGCCTCCAGCCCGTCGATCACCGAGCGGGCCTGCTTGCCTGACCCGCCGTGCGACTGGCTGATGTTCAGCGTCTGCCCGGTCTTCTGCTTCCACTGCTGCCCGAACGCCTGATTGACGTCCTGATACAGCTCGCGCGTCGGATCGTACGAGACGTTGAGCAGCTTGACCGTCGTCTCTGCCCGCGCCGTCCGCACGGGCGGGCCCGCCGTCAGGAACGCCCCGCCGGCCAGCGCCACCGCCGCCGCCGTCAACCCGAGTTTCTTCGTCTTTGCGTGCATGACTGTCTCCCTTGCGAATCTCAGAAATAAACCTGGAACCGGGCCGTGCCGACCTTTTCCGTCGCGCGGTCGGCGCCTTTCGGCGCGCCGCCTTCGAACCAGGTCTGGATGT
>CAZPUH010000530.1:0-1373 GCA_964589215.1 uncultured Myxococcales bacterium
CCGGTACGGCGCGCGTCGAGGTGGAGGGAGGTCCACCCCTCTTTAAGGAGCGCCAAAAAAGCTTGCTGCTTCGAGGGGCGTTCGGGGGAGCTCATCCGGGCTCGGTGGCGTTGGGGCGTACAGTCTTACTTGGAAGAAGGCTGCGCGCAACGCCCAGCGCGCTTCGGCACCGAAATCGCCCACAACGCGACAGAAAGCCGGCATGGGACGCGGCCGCATGACTTTTTTGTCTTGAAAATCGTCGGGGATGCGGTCCGCCCGTCGGGTTTTTGCGATACGCTTCCGTGAGATGAACCGTCTGACGCCCGCGCCGCCGCCGGGGACCCCCACCCGGTTCCCCTCGGGCTGGCGCGCGCGCCTCGGCCGCGATCCTGTCCCGATTCTGCTGCGCGAAGGTAGCGAGGCGCTGGTGGCGCGCGTGCGCCGGGACCTGATCGACGACGACGAAGCGCCGCGCGCCGAAGAGGTGCTGAAGTATGCCGAGGTGAAGGCCTTCCTGCGCAAGCAGGAGAAGAACGGCGCCTTCCCGCCGAAGCCTCCCGAAAAGGCGCTGGGCCCGGCCAAGTTCGCGCGCGCGGTGGCGACGCTGCGGGCGCTGGACCGCATGGCGGACTACGGCCTGCGCAAGACCGAGGACCCGGTCTCGCGCGCCGCCGAGCTGTTGCTCGACTCCCAGAACGCCGACGGTGGCCTGGGAGATTTCGCCGTGGGCGAGACGCCCGAGTCGCGGGCCCGCACGGTGGCGGTTCACTTCCAGGGGTGGGCGCTGTCGGCGCTGTGCCGCCTGGGCTACGACGACGATCCGCGCGTCGAGAAGGGCTTCACGTACCTGCTGGCCAACCGGCAGGCCGACGGCGGCTGGGCGTGGCGAGGCGTCCGCACCGACTCGGCCGCGCGCCCGTCCAGCCACCTCGTGACCGGGATGGCGCTGCGGGCGTTCGCCTCGTCGCCGTCGCGGCGCACGTCGCGCGAGGCGCGGCGAGCGGCCGAGCTCCTGGCGACGCGCTTCTTGCAGCCCGACCGCTACCCGGATCGCAAAGCCGCCACCTACTGGGAGCAGATCAACGAGCCGCGGTTCTGGACCGACGTCCTCGACGCGCTGGACGGCGTCACCGCGGTGGGTCTCGGCAAGGAGAACTCCGGCGTGCGGACGGCGGAGGCGTACGTGCGCGGGCGCCAGAACGCCGACGGCCTCTGGTACCCGGGCGCGCCCAGCAAGCCCGAGCCGAGCTCGAAGAAGGCGGCGCCTGCGGCACCCGACCCCAAGGAACGCGAGAGCGCCCGCTGGCTGACCGTCCGGGTGCTGATCGTCTTGCGGCGGGTGAATTGACACCCTGACCCCGGGCCCGTGGCGGCGGGCCCGGTCGTCGTGG
>CAZPUH010000531.1:0-3073 GCA_964589215.1 uncultured Myxococcales bacterium
CTCGTCCAGCGCGTCCTGCAGGCGGCGGCCGGCGTAGATGTCGGCGGTCGAGCCGCGGACCTGCGGCTGGGCGTCCAGCGCGGCGGCGGTCTCCTGGCGAACTTGCGCCGGGTCGACCCCGACTTTGCGCAGCAGCGCGCCGGTGACGCCGTCCTGCTGGTCGAGCAACGCGGCAAGCAAGTGCTCGGGCGTCAGTTCTTGATGCCCGCGGCTGCCCGCCAGCTCTTGCGCGGCGGCCAGTGCTTCGCGGGCTTTGATGGTCAGTTTGTCGAGCCTCATGGTGGTCGGAGCGAGTGGTAAGCACCGTGACCACCCGGACAAGCTGAGCGCGGCGATCTGCCTCCGCGGGCCAAGGACGCGCTGGTAAAAGGGCGTCGCCGCCCGACCGAATCGAGTAAATTCGGTCCGTGTCCTATCTGGTCCTGGCCCGAAAGTACCGCCCGCAGCGCTTCTCGGAGCTGGTCGGGCAGGAGCACGTCGCCCGGACCCTGTCGAACGCGATCGCCCAGAACCGCGTCCACCACGCGTTCCTGTTCACCGGGGCGCGCGGGGTCGGCAAGACCAGCGCGGCGCGCATCCTGGCCAAGGCGCTGTCCTGTGAGAAGGGGCCGACCGCCGAGCCCTGCGGCGTCTGCGACATCTGTCAGGAGATCGCCGGCGGGCGGTCGGTCGACGTCATCGAGATCGACGCCGCGTCGAACACCAAGGTCGAGGAGACCAAGGCCGTGCTGGAGGGGGTTCGCTACCTTCCCGCCCGCGCGCGCCGCAAGGTCTACATCATCGACGAGGTTCACATGCTGTCGGCGCACTCCTGGAATGCGCTGCTGAAGACGCTCGAGGAGCCGCCGCCGCACGTCGTCTTCGTGTTCGCGACGACCGAGGCGCACAAGATCCCCGGGACGATCCTCTCGCGCTGCCAGCGCTTCGACTTCAAGTTGATCCCCACCGCGCGGCTGGCCACGCACCTGGACGAGATCCTGCGCATCGAGAAGATCGACGCCGCGCCCGAGGCGGTGCGGCTCATCGCGCGCCAGGCGGCGGGCTCCGTGCGCGACGGGCTGTCGCTGCTGGACCAGACGATCGCCTACGTCGGGAGCGAGCGGCTGACGGCGGAGATCGCGGCCGACGTGCTGGGCGTGGCGGACCGGCAGCTGCTGGTCGGCCTGGCCAGCGCGGTGCTGGATCGCGACGGCGCCTCCGCGCTGCGGCTCATCGCCCGCGCGGTGGACCGGGGCGTCGACCTGGGGCAGCTGGGGCGCGCCTTCCTTCAGTTCCTGCGCGATCTCGAGGTCGCTTCGTCGGTGAAGCCGGTGGCGGGCGTCGAGCTCACGGACCTCGTCGACGCTACCCCCGAGGAGCTGGACGACCTGAAGGCTCTCGCCGCCCGCATGCCGGCCGGCCTGGCCACCGTGCTGTTCGATCGCTGGGCGCGCGCGCTCGACGAGGCGAGCCGCCTGCCCGCGCCGCGTCTCCTCTATGAGATGGCCGCCATCGACCTCTGCGCCGCCGAACCGATGATGCCGCTCGGCGACCTTCTGCAACGCCTCGACGACCTGGAATCGCGCCTCCGCGGCTCCCGCCCCTCCGGCCCCCCTCCGCCCGGCGACCCCCCCGCCTCCCCCCCCCGCGCCAAATCCCCGCCCACGACCGCCGGCCGAAGTTGGTCATCTCCCGCCACCTCTTCCCCGTCCTCTTCCCCGTCCCCGTCCCCGTCCTCGTCCTCGTCCTCGTCCTCGCTTCCCACCCCCCCACCTCCTTCTCCACCCCCACTCCCCGCCGCCTCCCTCGACAGCCTTCCCGCCGACGAAGCGTGGCGCCGGGTTCTCGCCGCCTTCGAGAAGAAGAGCCTCTCGCTGGGCGCCATGCTCGCCCACGCCGACGTCGTGTCGCTGAACGACGGGGCGATCACGCTCGCGTTCCCGCAGCGCTTCGACGCCGACCGGGCCGAGCGCCACCGCGCCGAGATCGAGGCGGTCGTCTCGACGGTGCTCGGCCGGGTGGCCAAGTTGACGGTCACCACCGCGGCCGGGCCGAAGGCGGCCGCCATCCGGTCCGAGGTCGGGCAAGAGACGGACGCCGTGGCCGCGGACCGCCGCGCGCGCGAGGCCGAGGCCCGCCAGCACCCCCTGATTCGCCGCGCTCAAGACGTGTTCGGCGCCTCGCTGAAGGAGATCAAAACCTGATGTCGATCCCGGATTTGAAAGGACTGTTCGAGACCGCCCAGCGCATCCAGAGCGAGGTCGCGCGCGTGCGCGAAGAGCTGGCCCGCAAGACGGTCGAGGGCGAGACGGGCGGGGGCCTCTGTCGCTGCACGGTCAACGGCAAAGGTGAGGTCCTGTCCGTCACCATCGACGACGCCATCCTCGGGAACAAGAAGATGATCGAGGATCTGGTTGTCGGCGCCGTCAACGTCGCCCTGACCCGCGCGCGCGAGGCGGCCGAGACCGACCTGTCGCAGGTCACCGGCGGGCTGCCGCTGCCGCCCGGTCTGTTCGGGGGCTGAGCGGCGTTGGTCGCGTCCCCCATCGCGCGTCTCATCCAGCAGCTGGCCAAGCTGCCCGGCGTGGGCGAGAAGACCGCCGCGCGCCTGGCGTTCCACATCCTGCGCGCGGCGCCTGACGACGCCGCCGCCTTGGCCGCCGCGATCGCCGAGGTCCGCCAGAAGATCCGCTTTTGCTCCGTGTGCTGCGACCTGACCGAGGCCGACCCCTGCGGCATCTGCCGGGACGCGCGCCGGGACGCCGGGATCGTCTGCGTGGTCGCCCAGCCCCAGGACGTCATCGCGATCGAGCGGGCCGGCGGCTACCGGGGCCGGTACCACGTTCTTCACGGGCTGCTCTCGCCGCTGGACGGCGTCGGCCCCGACGACCTGCGGGTCGCCGAGCTGGTGCGCCGGTGCGGCGACGGGACGATTCGCGAGGCGATCCTGGCGACCAGCCCCAGCGTGGAAGGGGAGGCCACGGCGGTTTACCTGTCGAAGCTCCTGCGGCCGCTGGGGGTGCGCGCCACCCGCATCGCGACGGGCGTGCCCATCGGGGGCGAGCTGGAATATGCCGACCAGGCGACCCTCGCC
>CAZPUH010000532.1:0-8045 GCA_964589215.1 uncultured Myxococcales bacterium
GGCGGCCGCGGCGGGCGCCGGGGCCACAGCCTCGGCCGGGGGAGGCGCTGGCGGGATCGCCGCTGCCCGCGCGGCGGGCACGGGCGCAGGCAAGTGGACGGGCGCCGGTGGGCGCCGCAGCGCCAGCGACACGCCGCCGACCAGCAGGATCCCCGCCGTCAGGACCAGCGGCCAGCGCGGCGCAGGAGCGGAGGCGGACGCGCCCGGGACGGGGGGCGGCAAACCCACGTTCTGGTCACCGGCCAGCAGCCGCTCGAGGTCGCGCTCCAGCTCGGCCATCGTCTGGTAGCGCCGCGTTCGGTCCTTCTCGATGGCGCGCATGACGACGGCGTCGACCGCGTCGGGGATTCCCAGCTCGGGACGCAGGACGGCCGGCGACGGCGGCTCGTGCGTCAACACCTGCGAGATGATCTGCAAGTAGTTGTTCGCGCGGAATGGGACCTCGCCCGTGAGGCACTCGTAAAGCAGCACGCCCAGCGCCCAGATGTCGACCCGGTGGTCCAGGTCCTCTTCGCCGCGCGCCTGCTCGGGCGACATGTAAAGCGGCGTCCCGAGCAGCAGGCCCGTGTGGGTCAGCCGGTACGTCTCGGGCCCCTCGTCCCCACCGGGCTTCACCGCCTTCGAGATGCCGAAGTCGACGACCTTCACGAAGTCGGCCTCGGCCCGCCGGATGAGGTAGATGTTCTCCGGCTTCACGTCGCGGTGAAAGATCCCCTTGGCGTGCGCCGCGCCCAGCGCGCTGGCGGCCTGGCGGGCGATGCGAAGGCTGCGATCGATCGGCAGCGGCGCCTCGCGACGTTCCAGGTCGGCCAGCGACTCGCCGTCGAGGAACTCCATCACGACGAACGAACGGCCGTCCTCGGTGGTGCCGAAGTCGGTGACGTCGACGATGTGCTCGTGCCCGATCGAGCCGGCCAGCCGCGCCTCTTGCAGCAGCCGGGCGACGAAGTCGCTCTTGGCGTGGAACTTCTCCAGCAACACCTTCACGGCCACGCGCTTGCCGATCAGCGTGTGCCGCGCTTCGTAGACGGCCCCCATGCCGCCTTCGCCGATTCGCCGCACGACCTCGTAGCGGCCGGCCAGCACGACGCCGATCAGCGAGTCGAACTGCGGGTCGGCCGTCGCCGCCAGCGCAGGCGAGGTCGAAGCGGCCGCGGCCGGCGCGCCGGCCATCACGGGCGTGTGCGTGCCCACGGGCGTGGGACCGGGGAGCGTGGGGGCATTCCCGACCTCGCCGCGCGCAGCATCCTTCAACGCCGCCCCGTCACGCGGGCACGTCTCCGCCCCGGGCGGGTAGTCGGTCTGACAGATGGGACAGCTCGGCACGCGGCTTGCCGGATTTTACACGACGTCCGGAGAACGCCAGGAAGTGTCCGCGCGCGCTTGACAGGACGCCACCAATGTTTTCAGAGTTCCGGCGCCCAATGGACCGACCCGCCCGCGCCTTCATCTTCGACCTCGACGGCACCCTCGCCGACACGATGCCGGCCCACTTCGTCGCCTGGACCACCGTGGCCCGCAAGTACGGGCTGTCGTTCCCGGAGGCCCGTTTTTACGCCATGGGGGGCGTCCCCACGACGAAGATCGCCGCCCTGTTGATCCAGGAGGCCGGTCTGTCGCTGGACCCGCAGGTCGTCTCCCTGGAGAAGGAGCAGGCCTACTTCGACAGCCTGGCGCCCGAGGGCATCCGCGCCATCGCGCCCGTGCTGGAGCTGGCCCGCCGGCACCGGGCCGAGGGGCCGCTGGCCATCGCCTCGGGCGGTGTGCGGCGCGTCGTGATGCGCTCCCTGGAGGCTCTGGGGATCACGGACTGGTTCGGCGCCATCGTGTCGGCCGAGGACACCGCCCGCCACAAACCCGACCCCGATGTCTTTCTCGAGGCCGCCCGCCGCCTGAACGCCGACCCCGCCACCTGCACCGTCTACGAGGACACCGACATCGGTCTCGAAGCCGCCCGACGCGCCGGCATGCGCGCGGTCGACGTGCGGCCGCTGATCGCCGCCGCTACCCCCGCGGCTTGACGCCGATGCCGAAAAACGAACCGATCTTGGCGACCAGCTGATTCTTCTGGGCGGCGGTGGGGATCACGTTGGGCACTGACTCTTCCCCCAGGACCACCTGGCGGCGCGCCAGGATGTCGCTGATCGTGCCGGCCAGCTCGGGCTTCTCGCGCACGATCTCCTGGAAGGCCTCCTTGTCGACCACGTAGCAGTCGACGTCGGACTTGGCGACGACCGTCGCGGCGCGCGAGGCGCCGGTCATCAGCGACATCTCGCCGAAGAATTGCCCCTCGCCCAGCGTGGCGACCTCCTTGCAACCGGGACCCACGCCCACCTGCACGGCGACGGTGCCGCTGCGCACGACGTACAAGGAGTCGCCGGGGTCGCCCTGACGCAGGATCGTCTCGCCCGGCCCGAAGATCAGCATCTTCATGCGCCGCGAAAGCCGGTCGATCCGTTCGGCGTCCAGCGCGCGGAAAACGTCGACCCGCGACAGAGCGTCGATGCGGCGCGCGTATTCCTCGTCGTCCTTGCGGCGCGCGCGGTCCTCGTTCATCTCCGTCATGTTCACGTTGCGCGACGGGAACGGGATCTCCATGCCGGCCCGGTGAAAGGCGTACCAGACCGCGCTGCGCACGGCGCTGTCCATCGTGTCGTCGCGCCGGACGTCGTCCATCCAGTAGCGGACGCTGTACATGCACGCGTCGTCCTTGAACTCGTGCAGGATGCAGTCGGGGGGCGGGTCGACGCGCACGAACGGCAGGGCGCGCACCGCCTCGAGGACGACCTCGCGCACGCGCGCCGGCGGGTGGCGGAAGTGGACGCGCAGGTGGATCCACTGCCGGTGCGCGGTCGTCGGCCGGCTGTAGTTGACGATCGTGCCGCGCGTGATGGCCGTGTTGGGGATCAGCGTCAGGTCGCCGTTCTTGGTGACGATGGTCGTCGCCCGCCACCGGATCTCGCGGATCTGGCCGGCGATCTTGTCGTCCAGGCTGATCCAGTCGCCGATCTCCAGGTCGCGCTCGAGCTGCAGCGCCAGCCCCGCCATCACGTTGCCCAGCGTCTCTTGCAGCGCCAGGCCGATGACGGCGGTCGTGAGCACCGACGCCGTGAAAACCTTCGTGACGTCGACCTCGGACCGGGTCAGGACCACCAGCGCCGTGATGAGGTAAGCGATCCCCTGCATGATGTCGCGCAGGATGCGGGGGACCTCCCGGCGGACCAGCACGACGTCGAACAGCAGCAGCCCGCAGACGATGACCGCCGCGAACGAGAACAGGAGGACCGGCAGCATCCGCAGCCAGTCGTGATGACCGCCGGCGGCGGGCGTGGGGTGAAAGACGGCCAGCGCCGCCAGGCAGACGAGATAGCTCCCCGCGAAGAAGATCCCCGCCTTGACGCGCCCGCGCTCGCTGCCCGGCACCACCAGGCGCAACAGGAAGAGGATGGGCAGCAGCGCCACCGCGATGACCGGCAGCGACCCTTGGGCCGACCACTCGTGCGCGAGATGCGACGGCAACCGGATCACGATATCACGGCCCTCGCCGTTCTTGACACCGCGCCGGCGCTGGTCACGTTCGGGGCATGCCTGCCCGCTCCTCTACGCGCGCGAAGCGGACGACGACGCGCGCCGCGAAACGCGCGACCAAACGTACGAAGGTCGTCGGCCTGGACCACATCAGCGCACCGGTTCGCGACCTCAAGGCCGCTCGGCGGTTCTACGAGGCGGCGCTCGGGGCCGTCGGCATGACCATCAACATGGACGTCGGCGAAGCCTTCGGGATGGGGTCCGGCGACCAGAAGATCTTCTGGATCACGCGCGACAAGCAGGCGGGCGGCGGCGCCCACTACGCGTTCCGCGTGGACCACCCCGAAGAGGTGGACGCCTTCTACGAAGCGGCGATGGACGCCGGCGGCAAGGACAACGGCCAGCCCGGCCCGCGCCCGAACTACGGCCCGAACTACTACGCCGCCTTCGTGAAGGACAAGGAGGGCAACAACCTCGAGGTCGTCAGTTACGCCCGCCTCGCGAAGACGAAGGCTAAGCCTCCGACCCGGCCAAAACGATCGTCGTCTCGGGCGTGACCCGCAGGCCGCTGGCGGTCTGTTCCGCCTCGGCGATCGACAGCGCGTCGCCGCGCGACACGGCGTCGAGCGGCGCATTCGCGGGCGAGCGGTGGCGGTCCAGCCGGATCATCTCGCGCCGCCCCTCCGGGCCGCAGACGTAGAGGCGCAGGCGACCCTTCTCGGGCAGCTGGTCGCTCACGACACGCTCGCGGACCGGTCTGTCGACCTGCTGCGCGGCCAGCACGAGATAGCTGAAGTCGACCCGCGCGCGCTGGCCAGGGACGGCGGCGGCGTCGTGACACCAGTCGCGTTCCGAGGCCAGCGCCGGACACGGCCCCTGGAAATAGCAGGGAGCGACGACGTGCAGCCCCGCCGCCAGCAGCCGGTCGCGCACGGCCAGCAGCTCGCGCGAGGTCTCGCGCAAGGCGGGCTCGATCAGGACCAGGCGTCCCGCCGGCGCCAGAAGAGCGCGGGCCCACTCCAGCACGCGCGCCGCGCGCGAGGCCGCCCGCTCGGGCGGCGCGCGGTCGACGAACAGCTCGTTCAGAAGGTGCGCGGCGACGATCAGCTGGAACGGGCCCTCGACCGGCGGCAGCTCGACGGCCAGGTTCGCCCGCACGACGCCCGGACCGGCCGTCCGGTCTACCGCGACGACCTCCAGCGCCTCGCCGAACCGGGCGCGCAGGGCCCGCCCGACGGCGCCCGTGCCCGCCCCCAGGTCCAGCGCCCGGGCGGGCGCCGGAAGCCCCGCCCAGCCGTGATCGAGCACGCGGGCCAGGGCGAGCTCGGTCCGGGGCGCGATGTCGCGCGCGTACTCCTCGCGCAGCGCCGGGTCGGCCAGGTATGGCTTGCCGACCAGCTCGCGCGCGCCGACCAGCCCGTCGTGAATGGCCGAACCGCGCCGCCGGCCGCCGGGGCGCACGCCGCTTACCCGCGCCCGAAGATGTCCTTGAACGTCACGATCACCAGGACGCCCAGCAGCAGCACGAAGCCGGCGGTGTGAACCATCGCCTCCAGCCGTGGGTTCACGCGCTTGCGGGTGATCGATTCGACGGCCAGGAACATCGCCCGCCCGCCGTCCAGCGCCGGCACGGGCAGCAAATTGAACAGGCCCAGGTACACCGACAGAAGGATCAGCATCCCCAGGTAGTCCACGGGGCCGCGCTGGGCCGCCTTGGCGATCTGCTTGGTGATGCCGATCGGCCCCGACAGGTCCGCGTGCACGCGCCCGCGGATCATGTCGTAGAGCCCACCCAGGATCCCAACGGACGTGTAGTAGGGGTAGACGAACGCCTCTTTCAACGCCGTTCCGACCCCCACCTTGGTCCGCTGGTCGATCGACCCGATCTGGATCCCGACCTGGTACACGCTGGACCGCTTCTCCGGGGTGACGTGGAAGATCACCGGCTTGCCGTCGCGCAGGACCTCGATCTCGACGGGCGCGCCCTGGGTCGACTGGATGACGTCCATGATCGGGTGATCGGCGTTGACCGGCTGGCCGTTGGCCGACACCAGCACGTCGCCGGCGCGCATCCCGGCGGCAGCCGCCGGACGACCGGCCACCGGCTCGATGACCTTCTGGGTCTTCGACGGCATCCCGAACGCGAACAGGACCACCAGCATCAACACGACCGCCGTCGCGTAGTTCGCCGCGGGCCCGGCCAGGATCGTCGCCAGCCGCATCCAGCGGGGGCGGTTCGGGTAGACGGCCGGGTCGGACTTGTCGAACTCCTCGTTCGGGTTCATCCCGGTGATCTGGACGAAGCCACCCAACGGAATCGGCGCGATCTGGAAGATGGTTCCCTTGCGCTCGAACCCGAGCAGCGTCGGACCAAAGCCTATCGAGAACCGTTCGACGCGCATGCCGCACAGCCGAGCGACCAGAAAGTGTCCGCCCTCGTGCAGCACGATGAGCAGACCGAGCCCGACTATGGCGACGATGATCGACAGCATCGCCGCAAGACTAGCACGGCCCCTCGACGGACGCGGCGGGGCGCCCGCGCCGCAGACGTGTCACGCCGCCAGGAAGCGGAGCACCGGGCGCAGCAGCAAAGGCGTCGGCCGGCGGGGGCGCGACCCGACCACGTCGACGCCTAGCTCCTGGGCGCGTCGCTCGAAGACCGCCTCGAACAGGAGGCCCGGGCGGCTGGCGCGCACGATGACGGGCAGCGCGGCCAGGCGCCGGGCGACGACGTAACGGCCGCGGAGCACGACCGCGTCGCGGCCGGACGAGAGGCGGGACAGCGCCCAGCCGAGCGGGGCCAGCGAGACCGGCTTTCCGGTTTCCAGCAGGACCAGCACCGCGCCGCGCGCTTCGGAGGCGCCCCGCAAGAACGGTCGGCCGGCCGAATCGCGAGAGAACACCCGCAGCTCGGGCATCGAGCCCGCCAGGATGGCCGCGATGGACAGGCTGTTGTCCGAGGACCCGGCGTTGACGGCCAGGATCTCGAACGGGCGTCCCAGCCGGTGGAGATGGGCGGCGATGGAACGGATGAGATGGCCGATCGACTCCTCGTGGTTGCCGACGGCAATCACGACGGAGATCTGCGGCTCGGCCGGTACGCGCTGCGGCATGGGGGCACCTCGCATCAGCGTTCTCCCCACAGCGCAGCATGGACCGTGCCGGCCGACCTCATCCAAGGATTTCGGTCATTTACCGTACGGACCCCGGTCGACCGCGAACGGTGCTTCGCAGCTGCAGCGCCGCACGTGCGAATTCGGTTACACGTCTTTGACGCGGTCGTTACGTTCCGTGAACGACAGCGGCCTGGGTGCGGAAACACCCCCGGATGGCCTGGGCGATCTGGGTCGGGTCGCTGGTCGCGAGGGCTGGAAGCCCGACGGCCGCCGCCTCCCGGAGAACGGTGGGTGCACCTTCGGCTCTGCCGTTGGGCAGCCGGACCGACGGCAGGAGCAGGAGGTCGACGGCGCGCATCCAGTGAGCGACGTCCTCCCGCGGGACGAAACCCGGCAGTCGCAGCCGGACACCTAGCCGACCAGCGAGCTCGGACAGACGCTGGCGTTCGGGGCCGTCCCCGAGAATGGCTATCTCCGCCGCATGCCCGGTGGCCGCCGCCAGTGCCGCGCCGTGGAGCAAACGACGGTGACCCTTGATCGGAACCAGTCGACCGACGGCCACGACGGTCGGTCCGGTGAGACCGAGACGTCGCCTCAGCGGTTCGTCCGGGCGTGGCCCAGGCCTGAAGGCACCTTCCGGCAGTGCGAGCGGCTCGACCGTCCCGACCGTCCGCCCCGCCAGACGCGCGAAGCGCGCTCGTAGCGCGGCCGTCACGAACTTCAAATCGGTCCCGTCTCGGGCCAAGCGACGCGCCAGCACGCCGCCGAGGGGCACACGTTCCAGCAGCGCGACGTCGCCAGAGTGGGCCCAGGCGCGCCGCGGCCACTCGGCGGCTACGGTTGACGCGGCGACCGCGCACGGCACGAGCCAGTGCGACTCGACGACGTCCCAGCTCGGGGCGCCCGCGCGCGCGGCGGCCGCCAGCGCCGCAAAGAACCGGGCGGCGGCGGCCCACGCGCGCCCCCCCGCCTCGAGCGCCTCGGGCGCGCCGTCGCCGTAGAAGAGCCAAGCGCCCGCAGAGAGTCGAGTCACCGTCAAACCGTGGTTTGTGTCGGTCTTCTCGGTTTCGCCGGCCGCCAGCACGTCCACCTGGTGCCCCTGAGCCAGCAACTGGGCGACCCGATCGCCGACGAAGCTGCCCGCGTAGTCGCCCGGGTGACGCGGGAACGACGTCGTCAGGACGCCGATACGCAGGGCGCTTGCTCCGGCACGATCCGAAGGGGTGGTGAACCTCGACGATGAAACCGAGCGACCACCGCCTGCGCCAGGATCCGAGCGATGGGGGCGACGACGCGCGCGGGCCGCAACCCCGAGCGCCAACGTTCGCCGTACACCGGTCGAACCGGAACGTCGACGACGCGCGCGCCGACAGCGGCCAGACGCGCGAGCAGATCGTTCGG